>JAFGRB010000161.1 GCA_016935365.1 Deltaproteobacteria bacterium | reverse complement strand
GTCTGCGGGCCCGATCCGCGCTGCGGCGCGAGCTGCGGCAGCTGCCCGGCGGGCTCTCGCTGCGACGAGACCGGGCAGTGCCAGCCGCTTCCGGACGAGGAGGCCGAGGAGGCCGAGGAGGTGATCGGGGGCTGTGCTTGTGGAACGGGCCCCGGATCTGCGAGGATGAGCATGCTGGCCGGCCTCGGCCTCCTTCTCATCCACTGGAGGAAAGGCCGGAGGGGGTGACATGCCAGCCGCGGCGCGGACACCCATCTCCCCTCGCCCTTCCCCGGGGGCAATCCATGTCATTCTGGGCCTGTTTTTCCTCTCCGTGCTCGCGGCATGCCTCGCTGCGGAGTCGTGCTCCAGAGATGCGAGCTGCTCGGTGGACACGGATTGCCCGGCAAACCAGTACTGCTATGAGGGTGTGTGTCTGGTGCAGTGCCCCGAGAACCCCTGCGAACAGGACGAGGTCTGCATCGACGGTCGCTGTTACCCGGAGGACTGCCCGACCAAGTACTGCCATGGGGTGGGCGAGGTCTGCGTAGACGAGGAGTGCGTCTCCAGAGACTGCGTCGGGGTGAACTGTCCGGCGGGCGAGCGCTGCGCCGGGGGGCGATGCTACCCCGCGGACTGCGAGACCGAGGTGTGCACGGGCTACGGCGTGGTCTGCGTGGGAGGCGAGTGCGTGCCCCCGAGCTGTGTGGACGTGGAGTGCCCCGAAGGCGAGCGCTGCGCTGGCGGCCGTTGCTACCCTGACGACTGCGACATGCAGAGCTGCCCGGACGGCTGGGTCTGCGTATGGGATCGGTGCGTCGAGCCCGCCTGCCAGGATGTCGAATGCCCGGACGGGCAGCGCTGCGCCAACGGCTACTGCTGGGATGTGGACTGCCCCGGAGAGCATTGCGGGGACGACGAGGTCTGCGCCGATGGTGAATGCGTCTCCATCGCCTGCCTCGAGGTGGACTGCCCTGCGGGGGAACGCTGCGTGGCCGGCGACTGCTACCCCGAGGACTGCGACGGGCGGGACTGCATCGCCGATGAGGTCTGCGTCGATGGCCTGTGCGTGCAGCCGGAGTGCATCGGCGTGATCTGCCCGGGCGGCGAACGCTGCGCGGGCGGCCAGTGCTATCCGGACGCCTGCGAGAACGGGCAGTGTCCGGCCGGGAGGGTCTGCGTGGACGACGAGTGCGTGGAGGCCGACTGCGTGGGGGTGGAGTGCGATCCACCCATGCAGTGCAAGCACGGCACCTGCCAGTACGACGACTGCCACGTCGACGCGGACTGCCACGACGGCGATGCCTGCACCGACGACCGATGCGTGGACGGATTCTGCAGCTACCCGCCGATCGAGATCGACTGCGGCACGCGCGAGTGCGGGCCGTCGCCTTCGGCCTGCTACGATTGCGGCGACTGCGACGACCGCAACAGCTGCACGCGCGACACGTGCCTGCCCAGCTATCGGTGCGAGAACGTCTGGATCGAGAACGACTGCGGCACGCGCGAGTGCGGATTGTCTCCTTCCCGTTGCCACGACTGCGGGGAGTGCGTCCTCGACGGGAACCCCTGCACCTATGACGCGTGTATCGGCGGGCGCTGCAACACGCTGCTGCCCGACGGCTCGAGCTGCACGGACGACGGCGACTGGTGTACGCTGGACTACTGCGAGTCGGGCACTTGCGTCCACTCGAGCCTGGGTCAGGACGGCACGACCTTCTGCGACGACTTCGTCAGCGGGCTCGACGGCTGGAGCTGCGCGCCGAACTGCCTGTGCGGTGATCCGCTTCCCGTGGTCGTCGACGAGGCGGTGCGCATGTGCCCGTACTCGCCATCGACCGGCCAGCCTGCGCCCGAGCCGTACAACGATGCGGCGGATCCGATCTGCCACCGCCACCAGGTCTTCAGGAACATCCTGCTCCACGACCTGCCCTGGGGGCTGGGCGATCAGCCTTATTTCATCGAGACCAAGGTGGGCTGTCACTTCCTCCAGCACTACTCGCAGGCGGGGATCATCCTGTACGCGGGCCCGGACGACTACGTCAAGGTGATCATCGGCAGGTGGCCCACACCCGAGCCCGGCCAGGTACCTTACATCCGCCAGCTGCTGGTGGAGGGCTTCGGGACCGACCGAGACTTCGAAGGGGATCTGTGCCGCTGGGTGCGGTCCATCGACGTGCCCGATCCAAGGCGCTACGTGGTGTACAGGGTGAGGCTGACCGTCTACCCCGGCACGCCGGCCTACGTGGAGGGCTGGATCAACAGCTCGACCATCGGCAGGCTCGCGCTGCCGAACGGCCTGCAGTCGAGGCCCAAGGTCGGCCTCCTGTGCTACGGATCCACGGTCGGGTATCCAGAGAACTGCGCGGACTTCGACTACTTTCGCGTCAGTGAGCAGCACACGGGAGCGTCCAGATGAGCACGAGAGATGAAATCCACCTGTCGATGGGCTGGCTCGTCTGTCTGCTGGCCCTCTGCCCGCCAAGCGCCCGAGCCCAGGTCGCCATGAGCCAGGACGAGATCGTCGACCGGGCCAGATCCGGGGTGGGTTTTTCCTACTGGTGGGCTCACGGGAAATGGACCCTCGATCCGGGAGCGGACCGGGGCAGTTGCTCCGGGAGCTGTCCGGGATGCACCCACTACGGGAGCTACGGGGCGGACTGCTCCAACTTCGTCTACAAGGTCTGGTGGCTGGATCACCCCGCCGCCCTGGAGGTCGACACGAACGCCGGCTACTCCGGGATCTTCTACGCCGACAGCCTGAGCTGGACCGAGATCCCCTGGGACGACGTCGAGCCGGGGGACGCCTTCGTCCGGCACAACTACAGCACGGGATCCGGCCACGTCTTGATCTACTCCGGCGGCAAGACCAACTGGGGCGGGATCATGGTCTACGAGGCCCGGGGCTGCGCCTACGGCATCATCCACCAGCCCAAGAGCATCCTCGGCCGCGGGTACAAGGCCATCCGGCGGGCGAACCTCGACACCGGCCCGCCGGAGCTCGCCGCGGAGCTGGTCGGCCAGGGCAGCGATGCGATGGCGAGCCCGAACCCCGATCCCAACGTCCAGTTCGCCGTCTGCTCGGGCCAGAACTTCACCTGGGGCTTCGAGATGCGGAACGTGGGCCAGTTCTCCTGGGTGGACTGGCCCGAGGACGCCGGCGTCCCCGGCCTGTGGGGCCACAACGTCCGGCTGGGCAGGCACGCGGAGGATCCGGATCCGCTCAGCGGGCTGCGACGGATCAGCGTCAACGACACGGCCAACAGCAACGTGATACCCCCGAGCTGGAATCCGCCCGGCGGCGACTGCAACGACGCGCCGCTGTGCCAGCGGACGATCTTCTTCCAGTCCGGAACCGCGCCGTTCACCCCCGGCCTGGTCCGCACGGACTGGCAGCTGGTCGACGAGGGGCGGGCCTGGTTCGGGCCGGAGATGTGGCTGTCCTTCGACGTGGTCATCCCTTGCCAGGAGCGGCGCTGCGGCTTCGATCCGGTCTGCAGCGCCGGTCAGGGCTGCCACCCGGATGCCTGGTTCTGCCGGGAGACCTGCGGCAGCTGTCCAGCCGGCTACAGCTGCGACGATGCCGGCCAGTGCCAGCACGATCCGCTGGGCGCGGAGCTGGTGGCGGCCGGGAGCGATGCCGCGCTGCATCTGGGCCCGGGCGCGGACTACCGCGTCTGCACCGGCCAGAGCTTCCGCTTCTGGTTCGACATCCGCAACGTGGGCTGGGCCTCCTGGGTGGACTGGGCCGGCGAGGAAGGCATCCCGGAGCACTGGGGCCACAGCGTGCGGCTCGGCGTCCCCGGCGATCAGCCGGATCCCCTCGCCCGCGTCGCGCGGATCAGCGTCAACCAGACCGCCAACGACAACGTCCACCCCCCGACCTCGGAATGGGAAGGCGCCGGGGAGAACTGCAACGACCGGCCGACCTGCTCGCGGACGGTCTTCGACATCCGCGGCCGGGCTCCTTCCAGCACCGGGATCGTCCACAGCCAGTGGCAGCTGGTCGACGAGCTCAGGACCTGGTTCGGTCCGGTGGTCGAGCTCGGCTTCGAGGTGGTGGCGCCGAGCTGCCAGGGCCGCGAGTGCGGGCCCGATCCGGTCTGCGGCGTGAGCTGCGGCACTTGCCGCGCCGGGTACTGGTGCAACCGCGGCACCTGCCAGCCGAGCTGCGAGCCGGACTGCAGCGGGCGCGAGTGCGGGCCGGATCCGAACTGCATGCAGAGCTGCGGCGCGTGTGACCAGGGCTTCGAGTGCGTCGCTGGGCAGTGCTGCCAGCGCGACTGCCAGGGCCGCGCGTGCGGCCCGGACGGCTGCGGCGGGACCTGCCCGCCCGGCTGTGCGGCCGGGGAGCGCTGCGAGGCGGGCGCGTGCGTCGAGCCCTGCCAGCTCGACTGCGCGAACGTGGAGTGCGGTCCGGATCCGACCTGCGCCGACAGGTGCGGGCCCGATCCGGTCTGCGACAGGAGCTGCGGGTTCTGCGAGCCCGGCCGCCGCTGCGATCTGCAGACCGGCCTGTGCGTCGAGGACGGCTGCAAGCCGGACTGCGAGGGGCGCCAGTGCGGTCTCGATCCGGTCTGCGGGACGGTCTGCGGGGTCTGCGCTCCGGAGACGGAGCGCTGCGATCCCGAGACCGGCGTCTGCGAGACCGATTTCTGCGAGCCGGACTGCCAGGGCCTCGAGTGCGGGCCGGATCCGGTCTGCTGGCAGAGCTGCGGCGCCTGCGATCCGGGCTTCGAATGCGTCCAGGGGACCTGCCAGGAGATCTGCATGCCGGACTGCCGGGGGATCGAGTGCGGTCCGGATCCGATCTGCGGGCAGAGCTGCGGCGTCTGCCCCGTGGACCACGCCTGTGCAGGGGGACGATGCGAGCCCCCGTGCGCCCCGGACTGTCTCGGCCGCGAGTGCGGGCCCGATCCGGCCTGCGGGCTGAGCTGCGGTGTCTGCGAGGACGGGATGCGCTGTGAGAAGGGACTGTGCGTGGAGGCCTGCGGAATGGTCTGCCAGGGGATCGAGTGCGGCCCCGATCCGGAATGCAGCGGCGTGCGCTGCGGGGAGTGCCAGGCGGGATTCTATTGCGTGGACGGACACTGCGTGCAGGACTGCCTGCCGTACTGCGAGGGCCGGGAATGCGGTCCGGATCGCGTCTGCGGACAGAGCTGCGGCCAGTGCGAGGCCAGCTACGCATGCGAGGACGGCCAGTGCAAGTCCGCCTGCCAGCCGGCATGCGAGGGTCTGGACTGCGGCCTGGATCCGGTCTGCTACGAGAACTGCGGGGATTGCCCGCCGGGGACGATGTGCTTCGATCATGCCTGCGTGGACGCCGGCTGTACGCCCGCCTGCCAGGGCCGCCAGTGCGGCCCCGACGGCTGCAGCGGGAGCTGCGGCGAGTGCCCGGTCGGTCTGATCTGCGATCTGGCGAGCGGCCAGTGCCGGGGCTGCCCCGCGGACTGCCGGCGTCGCGTGTGCGGACCGGATCCGGTCTGCGGCCAGAGCTGCGGTCAGTGCTCGGATGGCTACCGATGCAACGACGGCCAGTGCGAGCCGGAGTGCCAGCCGGACTGCGAGGGGCGGGAGTGCGGGCCCGATCCCCGCTGCGGGATCCTCTGCGGCACCTGCCCCCGGCCGCTGGAGCAGGTCTGCGTGGACGGTCGTTGCCAGGACGCGGAGCAGGGGCCGATCGACGGCTGCGGCTGTGCGAGCGAGCGGGGCGTGAGCCTGCTCGGCCTGCTCGGCCTATTGCTGCTTCTGCTGGGTGCGAGGCGGGCGAGACAGCGCCTGGCAGGCGCGCTTTTCTGGATGCTGCTGCTCGGGCTGGCTGTCGGCTGGTCGGAGGGGCTGGCGAAGGGGGAGCCGGGCGCCGGGGATGTCGAGATCGGCCCCGAGCTCGTTCTCCGGGTCCCGTGGGGAACGACCACCGGGGCGCTGGGAAGGCTGGATGGCTACGAGGCCGCCTCGGAGGGGCCGATGAGCTTCGCGGTCTCGCCGGACGGGGATCTGCTCGTCCTGGATCAGAACAACCTGCGGGTGGTGCGCTTCGACCCCGACGGCAAGGTGACGCAGCAGCTCCCCCTGCCCGATGGCGCCTTCGAGGACATCGGGCTGTCCGGCAGGGGGGAGATCCTCCTGCTGGATCGATGGGTCCGCTCGGCGGTGGTGGTGCTGGATGCAGACGGCAAGGTGCTCGACGAGGTCGGCGTCGTCGGCGCCGGCATCCCCGAGGGGGGCGGCATCACGGCCATGCTGGTCCGCAAGGACGGGGTGTGGCTCGAGTACCTCCACGCGCGCGTCGTCCGGATCATGACCGAGGACCTGACGAGGTGCGACCGGTCCACCCGGACGGCGAGGATCGGCATGCCGGACGGCGCCTCGGTCGGCGCAGCGCTCGACGGCCAGGGCGGGGCGCACGTCCAGATGTGGGCAGCCGACGGCCAGATCGCCAGACAGAAAAAGCTCGCTTTCGGCGAGCCCATCCGCAGGATCGTCTGGATGGACACGGACGAGCAAGGGCGGCTGCATGCCGTCTTTCACCTGCTGCGCTTCGAGCCCGGCGGGTTCGAGGTGGCGCACCAGGAGCTGGTCGGCATCGTCCTGGGCGCAGAGTGGCAGCAGCGAGCCCGCTTCCGGTCTCCCCACTGCGTCCGGGAGTGGGAGCAGTTCATCGAGTTCAGGGTGACGCCCGGCGGCGAGGTGGTCCAGATGGCCTTCACCGATGCCGGGGTCGAGTTCTTGAGATGGAGGCCGTGACGCGCAACCGCACTCGGGCCATCGTCTGCGATCACCGGCTGCCCGTGCTCGCGCTGGCGCTGCTGGTCTGTGCTTGCGGCCCGGACGCGGGTGGCGGGCTCGCGCTGAAGATCTTCCAGCCCTCTCCGGGCGTGGGCGGGGGGCTGCGGGCCGAGGTGCCTCCGGCCGGCGAGGCGCCTGCGGACATCACCGCGTATCGGATCTGCATTTCGGCGGACGACATGCCGCGGGCCATCTGCCGGGACTTCGACCGCGAGCTCCATCCGCATGGCGCCAGGGTCGATGGCTTGCCGATAGGCCAGGAGCGCCGGGTCTCCTTCCAGGGCTACGACGAGGCGGCCGGCTATGCCGTGCGCTGGTGCGGGCGGGTCTCGGGCGTGCCCATCGCGGAGGGAAGGCCCACGCCGGTGAGCATGTACATCTCCGCCTGCGGTGGATTCACGCCGGTCCGGGAGCCGATGGCCTACCCGCGGGTCATGCACACGGCCACCGTCTTGCCAGACGGCCGGGTGCTCATCGCCGGGGGCTTTCACGGGCTCGGCGTGCCGAGCTCGTGCGGCGTCGGCACCTGCCTGCCCCTCACGGCGACCGCGGCGCTCGAGATCTACGATCCCGCCACGGGGGCCTTCGCGCCGGTGCCGGACCTCGCGCTCCAGCAGGCCCGGGGGATGCACACCGCGAGCCTGCTGGCCGATGGCCGGGTGCTCGTCGCCGGCGGCGCCCGGCATGCTCTGCTGCGCGCCTGGAATGACGACGTGCCGGCGCCGCTGCTCGAGGTCGATGCGGTCCTGGAGCAGAGCGGCGACAGCCGGGCCGGACGGACTGCCGAGCTCGTCGATCTCGCCGCCGGAACGGTGGAGGAGATCCCGCTCGGACCGGAGTCGGCCAGAGCCCTCCACGGGGCCATCCGCCTGTGGAACGGAGACGTGGTGCTGATGGGAGGGATCCGGCCGGCGGACAACCAGCCGCTGGACACCATGGAGCGCTTCGCCGTGAAGACGGAGGGCTTCGAGGCCTTGAGCGCGACTCTTCGGGTGCCGCGCCAGGGCCTGGCCGTGCTGCCTTTCGAGTCCGGGACGCTGCTCTGGGGCGGCAACCGCCCCGATGGGAGCCTGCCCGGCGTCTTCGCGGAGATCGTGGAGCAGAGCGGCACCGGCGCCGTGGCGCTGAAGGTGCCGCTGTTCGTCGGCGAGAGCGCGGACCTGGGCGCTCCCTCTCTCTACAGCGCGGGCGCGCTGCTCGCCGATGGCCGGGCGATCGTCTGCGGGGGGATGATCACCAGCGCCTTCTTCGAGCCGGGGCTGACGGCCGCCCGCGCGCTGGATGACGCATGGCTGCTGGACCTCCGGCCGGGTTCCGAGCGACTCGAGCCGGCCGGCATGGATCGTCCCCGGGCCCTGCATACCACAAGCCCGCTGGTCCGTCCGGACGGGTCGGCCGAGCTGCTCGTGGCGGGGGGGCTGTCGGAGCGGGTGGAGTCCATCAGCGGCGGCTACGACATCGCGCTGCGGCCCGAGTTCTTCACCCTCGACGGCGGCTTCGATGCGCGGCAGGTCGATGGAGAGTACCTGACCCTGTGCGAGCGGCGGGCGGGGCACACCGCGAGCGTGCTGCAGGACGGCACGCTGCTGCTGGCGGGCGGGTTTTCGCTTCAGAGCGGCTGCTTCGTCCTGAACGTATCGGCGGAGCTCTACAATCCGGCTCCCCGAATCCTGCAGCCGCAGTAGACCTCGCCGATCTCGGGTTTCAGTCCTTCTCGCCGTCCTCTTCCGGCTCGTCGAGCCGGGCCGAGGCCGGGTTGAAGAGCTCGGCGGATACGAGGAAGAAGTTGCCGTCCGTGCCGCCGGCGACCAGCACCGTGTCGTCGGCCATGCGGGTGGCGCTGTGACCCGCCCGGGTGCTGCTCATGCTGGCCGGGGAGTCTCCCACCCAGCGCAGGCTGAAGGCCGCCTCGCCGTCGTCCCACCACTCGGCCGAGTCTGTGGCCGCGTGGTGCAGGACGGCGTCCGGATCCCGTTTCTCGAAGCCGCCGGCCACCAGGGCGGTCCCGCTGCCCAGAGGCGTGCAGGTGTGGAAGACGCGCGGGGTGGCCAGCCGGTCCTGCTCGTCCAGCACCTCGAGCGAGTCGAGCGCCAGGTCCGCCAGGGCGGTCGTGTGGAGGGGCTTGGGGAGGAAGGGCTCGTCCAGCGAGTCGAAGCGGCCGGGGTAGATGCCGCCGCAGATCAGCACGTGGCCCGGGCCGACCCGGGCCGCGCAGGCGTGCATGATGGGCAGGCCCTCGCCCACCACCTCCTCGACGAAGCGCGGAATGCCGCTCCGGAGGCTGTCCGACTGGAAGACCAGGCGTTCGGCGTAGGGACCGGGGTCGTACCACTCGGGGGCGGCCATGCCGCCGACGAGCAGGGCCTCGATCGCCTCGTCGCCCTCGCCGCTGAACACGGCTGCGGTGGCGGCCCGGCGGGGCTGGTCCAGGGGGCTCTCGATCTTGATCAGGTCGAAGAGGCTGCCGTCGATGTGGATCAGCAGCGCCCGGTTGATCGCCGCGCCCGTCTCGTCCTGGCCGCCGACGAGCAGCAGCTTGTCCTCGCCGATGGGGATGGGCGTGGCGAAGAGGGTGAAGGGGATCTCCTCCGCGTGGCTGGACTCGGTGACCGGGTTGTAGATCTCTGCGGTCTGCGCGGCCATGCCCGGCTCGATGCAGCGCAGCGGCGATCCCGGCAGGTCCGAGTCCTCGAAGCTCGACTGCAGGCTGGCCACCTCGCAGCCGCCGACCACCAGCACGCGCTTGTCCGGCAGCGCCATGGCCGCGTGCAGCCCCCGGGGGTGGGTCATGGGCGCGAGCTCGACGAACTCGCCGCTGCCCGGGTCGTAGATCTCGGCCGAGCCGGTGGCGACGAGCTCGCGGCAGGGGTGGCTGCAGCTTCCCTCCCGCTCCTGGTCGAAGCCGCCCAGCAGCACCGCGCTTCCGTCGAGGATGAGGCTGGCGGAGTGGAAGGCCCGGGCGATGTTGAGCTCGCCCAGCGTGGAGGTGAAGTCGCCGCAGCGGCTGAGCATCATCTGGACCCGGGTGGTCTCCTTGTGGCGCACCTCGACCCCATTGGCCTTGCCGCACCACAGCGCGACCTCCTCCCCGGCCATGTAGCCCTGGAAGCTGACCACCAGGTTGGAGGCCTGGGGGATGCCGTCGATGCGGTAGGCGACGTTCGCTGCCGGGGAGCCGAAGGTCTTGCAGGTCAGGCGCTCGCCGCCCGACTTGGACACGCAGATGCGGAAGGTGTCGATGTCGGCGGGCGGCTCCCCCGGCGGCTGGGGCTCGGCGCGCGTCCCGAGGGCCTGGCGGGCGACGGTCAGCTTCAGGGCCAGCTGCCCGCCCTCCTCCGGCCCGCAGGCGCCGAGCGCCGAGGCGGTCCACGCGATGCATGCGATCCACGCTTTTGCTCGTCTGGATATCATGACCCTGGATTCTACCCGCCCGGCGGCCGGGGATCAACGTGCGCCGATCGCGCGATCGTGCGCGGGCCGAATGGGTGTTGACATCTGAACATCCGTTCAGTATGCTCGGGGTCGGGCCATGGGCGAGCCAGCTTGCAGGACGATCGCGCCGCGCTCGCTTGGCGAGCTGCTGCGCTACCTCGATGCCCGCTTTCCGGCGCGGGAGCTGGCCTCGCTGGGCCCGGCCCGCGGCTTCGAGCGCCCGGCGCGCCGCGTGCCCAGCGGTCTGCCCGAGCTGGACCGGCTCTGCGGCGGCCTGCCCGTCGGCGGGATCGCCGAGCTGATCGCGGCGGCCGCGGGCGGGGCCCTGGTGCTGCACGCCTGCCTGGCGGCCGCGGCCGGGCGGGGGGCGCGCGCCGCGCTCGTCGATCCCGGGGAGGGCTTCGACCCGGCCTCGGCCCGCGCGGCCGGCGTGGTCCTGCGCTCGCTGCTGTGGGTCCGTCCCCGCGGCGGGCGCCAGCAGGCCGGCCGGCGGGCCCTGCGGGCGGCCGAGCTGATCCTGGCCACGGGCCGCTTCGGGCTGGTGGCCCTGGATCTCCAGGGCGGCTTTCCGCCCCCGCGCGCCGCGGCCTGGCTCCGGCTGGGCAGGCTGGCCCGCAGCCGCGAGGCGGTGCTGCTGCTGATCGCGGAGCAGCGGCTCGCGCTGGCGGCCGAGCTGGTGGTGGAGCTGCGCTGCCGGCCTCGCTGGGGAGATCGGGAGCGGCTTCGCGGCGGCGCGGAGAGCGCGACCGGTGGAGGCCCGCGCTGGCTCGCGGGCATGGAGCCGCACTTCGTCGTGCGCAAGGGCGGGCGCAGGTGAGGGCGGCGCAGGAGCGCTGCCGCGCCTCGCCGCGCGGAGGCGGGCGAGGGTGAGCCGAGATGGGCGTGGACGGGCGCCTCGCCGAGCGCGAGCGCGGGCGCGGGAGCTGGCGAGTCGAGATGAGCGCCTGGCCGGCGGGCGTTGCAGGAGCGCTGCCGCGCCTCGCCGCGCGGAGGCGGGCGAGGGTGAGCCGAGATGGGTGTGGACGGGCGCCTCGCCGAGCGCGGGAGCTGGCGAGTCGAGATGGGCGCCTGGCGGCGCCTCGTCTCGCTGTGCGGGTGAGGGTGAGCCGAGATGGGTGCGGACGAGCGCCTGGCCTGTCTGTGGGTCCCGGACCTGGTCCTGGCCGCGGTGCTGCGGAGCGAGCCGGAGCTGGCCGGCGAGGCGGTGGGGGTCTGCGGCGCGGGCGCGCGCGCGGGGATCCTGGCGGCGAGCGAGGCCGCCCGCCGCGCCGGGGTGACGCCGGGCATGGCGGTGGGGCGCGCGCGCGAGCTGCTGCCCGGGATCGCGATCCGGGAGCTGCCGGCGGCCGTTGCGCGCTCGGCCCAGGCGGCCTTGCTCGACGCGGCCCGCGCCTTCTCGCCCCGGGTGGCCCGGGCGCCCGGGGGCGAGGTCTTCGCGGGCCTGGCCGGCACGGGCGTGCTGCACGCCGCCGGCGAGCGCCAGCTCGGCGCCCGGCTGGCCGCGGCCGCGGCCGGTCTGGGGCTGGGCTCCGTGCGGGTGGGCATCGCCTCCGGCCTGGAGATCGCCCGGCTGGCCGCCCGCTGCACGCAGGGCGTGACGGTCGTCGCCCCCGGCGACGAGCGGCGCTTCCTGGCGCCCTTGCCGCTCGCGCTGCTGGAGGGCACGGCCTGGCTCGACCCGCCGCTGCGCGCGACCCTTTCGCGCTTCGGCATCCAGCGCCTGGGCGAGCTGGCCGCCCTGCCGGGCAAGGGGCTGGGCCTGCGGCTCGGTGCCGGAGGCCTGCGCTTGTGGCGTCTGGCCCGGGGAGAGGACCGCCGGCCCTTCGTGCCCGAGCCGGAGCCCGAGCGGGTGCTGGAGGAGCGGGACCTGGGCTGGGCTGCGGACCGGCTCGATGCCCTGATGGCCGAGCTCGAGCCGCTGCTGGAACGGCTCGCGGAGCGGCTCGGCTGGCGCGGGCTCAGCGCCCGCGTCCTGGTGCTGGGTCTCGGGCTGGAGGGCGGCGGGACGGACGAGCGCCGCCTGGAGCTGGCCGCGCCCACCCGCCGGGCGGCGAGCTGGCTCGAGCTGCTGCGCGCCGCCCTGGCCGACCGTCCGCCCCGGGCCCCGGTCGAGGTGCTCCGGGTGGAGGCGGAGCCCATGGCCGTGCGGGCCGGGCAGCTGGAGATCTTCGCGCCGGACCAGACAACCGGCGCGGCCTCGGGCGTCGAGCTGGACGACGCGCTGGCGCGCCTGGTGGCCCTGGCCGGCGAGGGGCGGGTGGGCTCGCCCCGGCTGCGGGACTCCCACCGGCCGGACGACTTCGAGCTGCTGCCCTTCGCGCTCTCACGGCAGGACGATGCCCCCCGGCTTGTTCAACCCATCGCTGGACACCGCCCCGCGGCATCGGATGGTCCCGCATCGCGGCTCGGTCCCTCTGGCAGGGAGACGAGGGCCTCAGCGGAGCGTGCTCGAGATCGTCGGGCCGATGGTGCCAACGCGGCCCGGACTGGCCGAGATGCGCTGCCGGCCCTGCGCCTGCTGCGCCCGCCCTGGCCCGTCCGGGTCCGCCTCTGCGGCCTGCGGCCGCTGGCCCTGTCGGGTCGCCTGTCCGGCCGCGTCCGCGCCGCGGCCGGGCCCTGGCGTCTCGAGGGGCAGTGGTGGGCGGCGGATGCCTGGCGGCGCGACTACTACGAGGTGGAGCTCGGCTCCGGCGGGGTCTACCGGCTCTACCGGGACCTGGACGCCGGCAGCTGGTTCGTCGACGCCATCTGCGGTTGAGCGCGTCTCACTGCTGCATGCCCACGTCGCCGTCCGGGCAGTCCTCGAAGATGTTGTCCGACTCGTCCAGCGTGGCGTTGTCGTCGTACCACAGTCCCCAGCCGCCGCTGTGGCGGATGGTGCAGTGGGACACGTTCAAGAACGAGGTCCACTTGAGCATCACGTTGGCCTGGTTGTCCATGAACTCGTACGCGCCGCCGTACTCCACGATCGCGTAGGCCAGCTCGTTGTAGAAGCTGGAGGTATCGTCGAAGACGAGCCCGCGCCACCAGCCGTTGAAGCTGTCGGTGCCGCTGAACAGGATCGGCGCCTCCTCGGTGCCCACCGCGGTCAGGGCTCCGTCCGAGTCCACGTCCAGCCCTGCGTCCTGGTCGAAGAGGAAGGTGGCCCCGGGCTCGACGGTCACCCGGGCGTCCAGATCGATGAGCCCGAACACGACGTATGGCGCGTCGGTCGCCGGCCAGAACTGCTCGTCGCCGACGCTGTCGCCATTGACGTACAGGCGGTCGATCCCGTTGCCCGCATAGGTCGACGCGCCGTCCAGCCGGCCGATGGCCGAGGACGGCAGGAAGACCGCCCCCAGTGCGTTGTCGACGAGCTCGTTCTCATTGAACTCGTCGAGCATCTCGCCCGAGTAGATCCGCAGGCCGTACTCGGCGCTGTGCCGCAGCAGGCAGTGGTTCATGGCCAGCCGCGAGCCCCAGGCCATGATCACGTTGCCGCCGGCGTCGAGGAACTGGTAGCTGCCGCCGTACTCCACGGTGACGTGCTCGATACGGTTGTCGAAGCTGTTGGAGTCGTCGAAGATCAAGCCCCGCCACCAGCCCGGCTCGGGCTCGGTGCCGGTCAGCAGCACGTGATTGTCCTGCTCGCCGATCGCGATCAGCCCGCCGTCGGAGTCCACGTCGAGCCCGGAATCCTGGGTGAACTCGAGCCTGGCGCCAGCGGGCAGGGTCAGCACGGCGTCGAGGTGGACGATGCCGTCGATGAAGTAGATCGCGTTGATCGCGGGCCAGTCCGCGTCGGCGCCGATCGAGTCGGCCTCCACGAACACGATGTCCAGGTCGTTTCCGCTGTAGGAGCTGGCCTCGTCCAGCGCCCCCACCATGGAGGCCGGTGCGTAGACCGCGCCCAGGGTGTTGGACAGCATCTCGTTGTGCTCGAAGGTCAGCTCGCCGCGATCGTCCACGCGCAGGCCGTACTCGGCGCTGTCGCGCAGGATGCAGTCGCGGATGGTCGCCCGCGAGGCCCACTTGAGCACCACGTTGCCGGCCGCGTCCAGGAAGGGCTCGCTGCCGCCGTACTCGATCACGACGTGCTCGAGCAGGTTGTCGAAGCTGTTGGCGTTGTCGAAGACCACGCCCGTCCAGAAGCCCCGGCTCGGAAACTCGCCCTCGAAGGCGCCGGTCATCAGGATGCGCTTCTCGGGCGAGCCGCTCGCCACCAGGGCGCTGTCCGAGTCGATCTCCAGCCCGGCGTCCTGGCGGAAGATCAGAGTCGCGCCCGGCTCGATGGTCAGCGTGGCGCCGCCCGCGACCCGGCTGACGTGCTCGACCAGGTAGCAGCTGTCCTCGGGCAGGGTGGTGTCGGTGTCGATTCGATCGGGCAGCAGCTCGGCCACCTCCACCCGGCAGGCGGCCTGCTCGATGCACCAGCCCTGCTCGCAGTACGTGTCGCCCGAGCAGATCACGTCCGCGCACAGGGCCTCGGTGCAGACCGACTCGATGCAGACATAGCCGGGGTCGCAGGTCAGCCCGTCGCAGTCGGTGAAGGGGTAGCAGTTGCCCAGCGCGCAGCGCTCGCCCGACGGGCAGGTCACGCCGATGCAGGCCGCGTCGGCGCATTCCTCGTTGATGCATACCTCGCCGAAGCCCTCGCAGGTCTGGGTCGTGCAGTCCTCGGGGTAGCACTCGCCCGCGGCGCAGGTCTCGCCCGCCGGGCAGGTCGCGCCCACGCAGCTCGTCTGCGTGCAGACCTCGTCCACGCAGACCTCCCCCAGGCCGGGGCAGGTGCGGCTCTCGCAGTCGATCGGGTAGCACTCGCCCGCGGCGCACAGCTCGCCCGCGCCGCAGTCGACGCCGACGCAGTCCGTGCCCGTGCACGCGCCGTCGGCGCAGACGAAGCCGTCCGGGCATTCCCAGTCCGCGCAGTCGCGCTTGTAGCAGCTTCCGTCGACCGCCACCTCGTCCGCGGCGCACTCGGTGTCGCCGCCCCCGGACGAGCAGGCCAGGGCGAGAAGGGAGAGCAGGATCGCACAATACGAGAAAGGAGATCGGCGCATGGTACCCTCCTGGGGTAGAAATCCGGTAGATTCTGGAGCCGCCGCGCGGCGGAGTCAACAGGCGAGATCGGCCCCTCCGAACGCTTGCCTTCCGGCGCGGGCTGCTCGATCCTTCGGACGTGGAGCCGATCGACAGATACCTCGCCCGCCACGCCCTGGACGTCCCGGAGGCCGCCCGCCTGCCGCCTCCCTCGCCAGAGCTCCGCCTGTGCGCGGTCATCCCTTGCCTGGCCGAGAGCGCCGGCCTGGCCGCGGTGCTCGACTCGCTCGAGCGGGGCGCGCTGCGGCCCGAGGCGGTCGAGATCGCGGTCGTGGTCAACAACGCCGACGGCGCGCCGGGCGCGGTGCGGGAGGACAACCAGCGCTGTCTGGAGCTGCTCGCGGCCAGGCGAGGCCGCATGCGCGTGCTGGCGCTCGACCGGAGCTCACCGGGCCGCGCCCTGCCGGCCGCCGAGGCGGGCGTGGGGCTCGCGCGGCGGATCGGCATGGACCTGGCCCTGCGGCGCCTGGCCGAGGCGGGCGCGGCGGAGAGGGGGGCCATCGCCTGCCTGGACGGCGACTCGCCGGTCGGCCCGGGCTACGCCGACGCGCTGCTTCGTGCCTTCGAGCGCCCGGACGCGCCGGCCGGGGCGGTCTGCGCCTACCGGCATCCCATCCCCGATTCGCCGGCGCTGGCCGAGGCCGCGGTGGCCTACGAGCTGTGGATGCGCATCTTCGAGCTGGGCCTGCGGGTGGCGGGCTCGCCGTACTGCTTCCCGACCATCGGCTCGTGCCTGGCCGCCTCGGCGAGCGGCTACGCCCTGGCCGACGGCATGCCCCCGCGCCAGGCCGGCGAGGACTTCCACTTCTTCTGCAAGCTGGTCAAGGTCGGACGCGTGCAGCGCATCGTCAAGGCGACCGTCTTCCCGGCCGCCCGGCCGTCCGACCGGGTGCCCTTCGGCACCGGCCGCGCGATCCGGCGATGCCTGGAGGAGGGCCCGGACTGCTACCGGAGAGTCGAGCCGCCCGAGGCCTTCCTCGACCTGGGCCGCTTCTTCCGCGCCCTGAAGCCCGGCTTCGCCGAGCCGGAGGCGCTGGAACGGGCCGCCCGCGGGCGGCTCGAGGGCTTCCTGGACGCCGAGCGCGGCTGGCAGGCCATCGACAGGATCCGCGTAAACAGCCCGGACCCGCCCCGCTTCGCCCGCGCCGTGCATCACTGGCTCGACGGCCTTCGCGCGGTGCGCTATGCCCACGCCTGCACCCGCGAGCTCGGCCGGGTCCCCGCCCTGGAGGCCCTGGCCCGGCTCCTGCCGCTCGCAGAGCACGCCCCCGCCGAGATCCCCGAACCCGCGTCCTACCCGCCGCCGCTCGCGCTGCAGCGGGCCTGGCTCGAGCGCCTGCGCGCGCTCGGCTGAGCTTCCGGGGAGCGGTGTTCCAAATACCCTCGATGGGCTATACCCTCTATTCATGAACCACCCGGGCGACATCCTCTTCGACCGCTTCACGCTCGTCGACTGCGTCGGCTCCGGCGGCGTGGCCTCGGTCTGGCGGGCCGTGGACGGCGAGGACGGCCGCGAGGTCGCGCTGAAGATCCTGCACCCCCACCTGCGGCGCTCGAAGGTGGTCTGCCAGCGCTTCCGGCGGGAGGTGGACATCGGCAAGCGGCTCGAGCACCCCGCCATCGCGGCCACCTACGAGGCCTTCGAGGACGCCGAGCTGCTCGGCTTCTCCATGGAGCTGCTCTCCGGCCAGACCCTGAAGGATCGCCTGGCCCTCGGCGGTCCGCTCGCGATCGACGAGCTCCGGCGGGTGGCGCGCGCGGTGCTCGACGGCCTGGAGCGGGCCCACGACAGCGGGATCATCCAACGCGACCTGACCGCCCGGAACGTCTTCCTGTGCGAATCGGGCGAGGTCAAGCTGCTCGACTTCGGCTTCGCCCGGGTGGCCGACGCCACCGGGCTGACGACCCGCAGCGTGCTCATGTGCACGCCCGAGTACGCCGCGCCCGAGGTCGTCCTGGGCCGCAGCGTGGACGCCCGCTGCGATCTCTACTCTCTGGGCGTCGTGCTCTACGAGGCGGCCACGGGCAGGCTGCCGTACGAGGGGGCCAGCACCTTCGAGCTCCTGCAGAAGCAGGTCGAGGACCGCGCGCCCGATCCGCGCGTCCTGCGGCCCGATCTGCCCGCCGAGCTGTCGGCGGTCATCGCCCGGCTGACGGCCAAGGAGCCGGCCGCGCGCTTCGACACCTGCCTTGCGGTCAGGGCGGCCCTGGAGCGGCCCGAGATCGTGCCGGTCATGGAGCGGCCGGCCCGGCGCGGGATCTGTCAGCTCTGCGGCCAGCCGATGGATCCGACCTGGCCGTTCTGCCTCTACTGCGGCCGGCAGCCGGCGGCCGAGACCGGCGGGCGCTGGATGGTCGTGCTGACCCGGGCGCAGCTCGACCTGGAGATCGGACTCCAGCCGAGGCCGACCTGGTCTCGCGCATCGAGGCCCTCGAGGCCCGCCTGGCGCACGAGCCGGGCGAGAGCCAGGCCATCGAGGAGCAGATCGAGGCCGCGCAGGCTGCCCTGGAGCGCGCCAGCGCGCTCGAGCAGGCCTACCTGCTCTGCTGCGAGCGCATGCTCCGGGCGACGAGCACCCTGGAGCTGGCCTCGGTGGAGCTGCTGGTCGCGGGCGCGCCGTCCGTGCCGCAGGTCTCGCAGGTGATCGACCGGCTGGCGCTCGAGGCCGGGGTGGCCATGGGCACCGCGGATGCGATGCGGGCTCTGGACGAGGAACTGGGGCTCGACGCGCTGCTCGCGGACTGACATGAACCAGACGTGAGGAGATCGTCCTGGAAATCGAAGAATAAGGAGCAGAACATGACCCGTGCTTCTATCGGCCGGCTGAGCCTCGCACTGCTTTCTTGCGTCGCGTGTCTGGGCTGCGGTGACAGCGGATCTCCCTTTGCCAATCCCGAGTGCAAAGACCGCGACGATGGCATGACATGCTTGATCATGAATTTTTCGATAGACGCCTATTCGAGCGTCGCAGCCGACGCGCCGGGTGACCTCGTGGGCGATCTCCACTGGGAGCTCGAACCCTTGACGTCGGGGCAGGCTGAGACCGGCATTCTTCCCGGGGTCGACCTGTCGGCGGCCGAGGCGAAGCTGACTCACACGATCGCGAACGCCGTGCCCGGCACCTACCGCGTCTACGTGTACCTGGACGACGACGACAGCGGGGATTTGAGCGCCGGCGATCCCCACTATGACTCGATGATCTCGGGACACTTACCCCCGGACGACGAACGTCGCCTCATCGTCCTGTCGGCCGACCACGAGGTTTCGAGGGGTTTTCAAATAGACCTGATCTTCTGAATCGATCGTTTCGTTGATGATCTCAACCCTTCTCAACCCTTGACCTGTGCTCGAGATCTACTTAGACTAGTCTTAGACTAGTCGCAAGGAGGCTCTGCTTGGAGTCAATCGGCGCATATGAGGCGAAGACGCATCTGCCCCGACTGCTCGCACGGGTTGCCAAGGGGGAGCGCATCGTGATCACGAAGCACGGCGTGCCCATCGCGGTCCTGCAGCCGCTCGATCGGGAGCATCGAACGGACCTCGCCGAGATCATCGCTGAGCTCAAGACCCTGCGACACAAGCACCGGCTTATCGATCTCTCCGTCAAGGAGCTGATCGATGAAGGCAGGCGGTAGATGGAAGATCGATTCGTCGTGGACAACTCGGTGGTGATGGGCTGGTGCTTCGAGGACGAGTCGTCGGAGTACGCGGATGCGGTCCTGGATCGCTTGACGAAGTCGGAGGCGATCGTCCCGGGGATCTGGCCGCTGGAGGTGGTCAACGTCTTGCTGCTGGCCGAGCGGCGGGGAAGGATCAGCCGCAGCGGAGCGATGAGGTTCATCGAGCTGCTCCGATCGCTGCCGATCGTGGTCGAACAGGAGCCTCCCGGTCGCGTTTTCTCGGAGATCCGCTCGCTCGCCCGGGAAGCCGAGATCACGGCCTACGACGCTTCCTATCTGGATCTGGCCCTGCGCGACGGGTTGCCCGTCGCATCTCTCGACAAGGCCATGCGCCGTGCCGCCAGCCGGCTCCAGATTCCTGTCCTTGGTGAGGTGGGCTGAATCCTCGCAGTGAAGAGATCGAAGAGCGGAGATCCCGCACGCTAGATCAAGATGTTGCCCGGATCGTCCCAGGAGCCGTACAGGTGCCCGTCGGGCTGGATGATGGCGTGGCGCAGCATGTTGTCGCGCGGCGGGTTCATGTGATCGGTGACCACCACGCTCAGCCCGTCGTAGGTGAAGACCTGGGCCCAGGGCAGCGGATCCTGCTCGCGGCCGCCGGCCTCGAGCGCATCGATCAAGAAGCTCGGCTCGATGCGGTTCTGATCGATCCAGTCGGCCACCCGCTGCGAGCCCTCGCGGGCCAGGTCGCGCGGCGCGCCCATGCGGCGGAAGGTCACCTGCTGGGCTCCGCGCGACTTGGCCCAGCGCATGAAGGAGAGAAAGCGCGCCTCGTCGTCCACGCCGCCGCGGGTCAGGATGACGGTCAGGCGCACCAGCAAGCCCATGCCGCTCGCCCGCTCGACCAGCTCGCCGAGCTTCCAGCTGACCCGGCCCCCGGACAGGATCTGCGAGTTGACCTCGTCGCGCTCGCTCACGCAGCTCAGCGCGAGCGTGTTCAGGCCCTTCTCTCGCCAGCTGGCCAGCCGGTCGGCGTCGAGACGCACCCCGTTGGTCTGCAGCTCCGGGATGAGCCCGTGGCCGCCGGCGTAGAGCACCTCGATCAGCGCGCCGATCTCGTCCGGATCGGCCAAAGTCGGCTCGCCCTTGCCGGTGATGATGCCGAAGGGCAGCCCCGAGCAGACGCGCAGGAACTTGTCCGCCAGGAAGGCGATCCGCCCGAGGTCCACGGGCGTGCAGATCGCCTGGCCCACGCGGTAGGTGGTCTTGCTGATGCAGTAGGGGCAGCTCAGGTTGCAGGCCGTGCTCCCGGCCATGACCGACAGGGTCGTGATCTGCATCCGCTGCACGGCTAGCTTTCCTTCCCGCCGCGCCCGAGCAGCTCGCAGGCCTCGGCGTCGCGATCGACGAAGTAGGGCGTCAGGCAGAAGCGGTAGCCCTGCCCGCGCCGGAAGGCGGCGATGCGCTCGCGCTGCTCGGGCGAGAGGGCCCTCGCGTCGTCTGCGCGGATGTGGGCCAGCAGGAAGGTGTCGCTCGGCCGCAGGGGCAGGTCGTGGCGGGCGCGGAGCTCGGCCGCGATCTCGGCCTGGATCGGGCCGTACCTGGCGTGGATCTGCCGGGGGGCGAGCCGGGTGACGATCGCGTCGGCGATCAGCAGGCCGAAGAGGCTCTTGAACCACTTGTTGCCGTACAGCGAGGGCACGGGCTCGCGGCTGAAGGTGAAGCCCACCCGGTCATAAAACAGGCCGTAGGTCTTGCTGAAGGAGATCACCGCCGCGAAGATCTTCGGGTGGCTCAGGTCGAAGCGGTGCGCCCGGGTCGAGTCGAGGTAGGCCAGGTCGTAGAAGAGCTCGTGGCTGGCCTCGCAGATCGAAGCGACCAACTCGTCTGGCAGGATGTTTCCGTCCACGGCCGAGGGGTTGGAGAGGAACCAGTACCCCGGCTCGAGCGAGCGGGGGTCTGCCGAGCGGGGTACGCTCACGGTCTGCATGCAGCGCTGCTCGGCCACGGCCGCGTAGCCCTCGTACTCGCCCTCGAAGACGTAGATGCGCTCGCAGCCCTCCGACTGCAGGCGCGTCATGACCTCGCGGATGCCCTCCTCCGAGCCGGAGGTGGGGTAGCGGTGCGCGAAGCCCCCGAGCGCCGGCGCGGCCTGGCGGTGGAAGTCCAGCACCCGCTCGAGGATCGGCTCGTGGAAGCCGTCCAGGTAGCCGGGCGGGTGCGTGGCCCGCAGGAAGACCTCGTGCGGAAAGCCGTCGCGCAGGAGGCCGTCGATCACCGCCCGGGTCTCCGGGTGGCGGTAGCTGTAGACCGTGGTGAGCGCTTTCAGATCCATGGGGCCGCATCCTGCCACGTCGGCCCGGGGCTTGAAACCTGAACATATGTTCAGTATACTGGCCGAATGGCGGCTCCCTACGCAGAGCTCCGGGCCCGGAGCGCGTTCAGCTTCCTGCGGGGCGCCAGCGCGCCCGAGGACCTGGTGGCCCGGGCGGTCGAGCTGGGTCTGGCGGCCCTGGCCCTGACCGACGTCGACGGGCTCTACGGGGCGGTGCGCTTCCACCGGGCGGCGCGCGAGGCGGGCCTGCGGCCCCTCGTCGGCGCCGAGCTGAGCCTGGCCGAGGGCGGCCGGCTGCTGGTGCTGGTCCGCGACCGGACGGGCTACCGCAACCTGTGCCGGCTCGTCACCCTGGGCCACGCCGGGCGGCCGAAAGGGCAGAGCGCGCTGGGCCTGGAGCCGATCGCCGAGCGCGCCGAGGGCCTGCTGTGCCTGACCGGCGGCTGTGTGGCGCCGCTTCGCGCGCCCGCCCAGGCGCGCGCGCGGCTCGACGCGCTCGTGGCGGCCTTCGGGCCCGAGGGCGTCCTCGTCGAGCTCGGCCGGCACCGCGAGCGGGCCGAGGCCGCCGCGAACGAGGCGCTGGTGGCGCTGGCGCGCGAGCGCGGCCTGGGGCTGGTCGCCACCAACGACGTCCGCTACGCTACGCCGCCCGAGCGCCGCGTGCTGGACGTCATGACCTGCCTGCGGGAGAAATGCTCTCTGGACCGGGCTGGCCGCCGGCTGCTGCCCAACGCCGAGCGCTGTCTCAAGTCGCCGGCCGAGATGGCCGCGCTGTTTTCCGACCTGCCCGAGGCGATCGCCAACACCTGCCGGGTGGCCGAGCGCTGCGCCTTCAGCCTCGAGGATCTGGGCTACCGCTTTCCGGACTTCCCGGTGCCGGCCGGCGAGACGCCCTTCAGCTACCTGCACGGTCTGGTCCAGGCGGGCGCCCGCTGGCGCTACCGGCCCCTCGAGCCGAAGCACGCGGCCCAGCTCGCCCGCGAGCTCGAGCTCATCGCCCGGCTGGACCTGGCCGGCTACTTCCTGCTGGTCTGGGACATCGCCCGCTTCTGCCGCGAGCGGGGCATCCTGGCCCAGGGCCGCGGCTCGGCGGCCAACAGCGCGGTCTGCTACGCCCTGGGCATCACCGCGGTCGATCCGATCGGCATGGGCATGCTCTTCGAGCGCTTCCTGAGCGAGGAGCGCGAGAGCTGGCCCGACATCGACCTGGACCTGCCCTCGGGCGCGCAGCGCGAGGAGGTCATCCAGTACGTCTACCGGCGCTACGGCCGCCACGGCGCGGCCATGTGCGCCGACGTGATCACCTTTCGCATGCGCTCGGCGGTGCGCGAGCTGGCCCGGGCGCTGGGGCTCGACGCCGAGCGGCTGGCACATGCGGTCGCGCTGTCTCGCGGCCACGCCTACCCGGCGGCGCACGCGGCGCTGCTGCCCGAGCACGTCGCCGAGGCGGGGCTGGATCCGGCCGAGCCGCGCACGGCCTTGCTGGTCGAGCTCGCCGGGCGCATGCTGCACCTGCCGCGCCACCTGGGCCAGCACTCGGGCGGCATGGTCATCGCCGCCGGGCGGCTCGACGAGCTGGTGCCGATCGAGCCGGCCAGCATGCCGGGCCGCAGCGTGATCCAGTGGGACAAGGACGACTGCGCCGACATGGGCATCATCAAGGTCGACCTGCTGGGCCTGGGCATGCTCAGGGTGCTGGCCGAGGCCGTGCCGCTGGTCCGGGCCCACGAGGGAGTGGAGATCGATCTGGCCCGCCTGCCCGCGGGCGACCCCGGGGTCTACGCCCTGCTGCAGCGGGCCGACACGGTCGGCGTGTTCCAAGTCGAGAGCCGGGCCCAGATGGCCACCTTGCCGCGCATGCGGCCGCGTTGCTTCTACGACCTGGTGGTCGAGGTGGCGCTCATCCGGCCCGGGCCGATCGCCGGCCGGATGGTCCACCCCTACCTCAACCGGCGGGCCGGCCGCGAGCCGGTCACCTACCCGCACCCGCTGCTCGAGCCCATCCTGGAGCGCACCCTGGGCGTGCCGCTCTTCCAGGAGCAGATCATGCGCATCGCCATGGAGGCGGCCGGCTTCTCCGCCGGCCAGGCCGAGCAGCTCCGCCGCGCCATGACCCACAAGCGCTCGCCCGAGCGCATGGCCGCGATGGCCGAGGCGCTGCAGCGCGGCATGGCCGCCCGCGGGATCGCGGGCCGGGCGGCCGAGGAGATCGTGCAGGCCATCGCCTCCTTCGCCCTGTACGGCTTTCCCGAGTCCCACGCGGCCAGCTTCGCCCTGCTCGTCTACGCCTCGGCCTATCTCAAGGTCCACCACCCGGCCGCCTTCTACTGCGGGCTGCTCAACGCCTGGCCCATGGGCTTCTACCACCCGGCCACCCTGGTCAAGGACGCCCAGCGCCACGGCCAGACCGTCCGGCCGCTGGACGTGGGCTGCTCGGGCTGGCGCTGCCGCATCGAGCCGGACGGGGCGGTCCGGCTCGGCCTGCGCTACGCGGCCGGACTGCACAAGGAGGCTGGCGAGCGCATCGCGCGCGAGTGCGGCAGGCGGCGCTTTCGCGACCTGCAGGACCTCCAGCGCCGCTGCCGACTGCGGCGCGACGAGCTGGGGGCGCTGGCGGAGCTGGGCGCCTTCGCCTCCCTGGGCCTCGCCCGGCGCGAGGCGGCCTGGCAGGTGGCCGCCCTGGAGGCCGAGGGCCACGGCCTGCTCGAGAGGCTGCCGCTGCCGGACGACGCGAGCCCGCTTCGCGAGATGAGCGCCGCCGAGCGCAGCGCGGCCGACATGCGACTGAGCGGCCTGACCACCGGGCCGCATCCCTTCGCCCACCTGCGGCCGGCCCTGCGCGCCCGGGGCGTGCTGCCGGCGGCCTCGCTGCCGCTGCGGCCGGACGGGCAGCGGCTGCGCACGGCCGGGCTGGTCATCGTGCGCCAGCGGCCCGCCACGGCCAAGGGCATGCTCTTCATGACCCTCGAGGACGAGACGGGGCTCGCCAACCTGGTGGTCGCGCCGGACGTCTTCGCCGCCCAGCGGGCCCTGCTCGTCGGTGCGCCCGCCCTGCTGGTCGAAGGCCGGCTCGAGAAGCGCGACGGGGTGGTCAACCTCAAGGCCGAGCGCTTCTGGCCGCTCGAAGAAGAAGCGCCGGCCGTGCCCTCGCGGGACTTCCATTGATCGGATCGCCGTGCCGGGTTACGATGAGGGCCATTCCGTGACTTGCAGCGCCCCGGCGCTTGCGCTGCGATCTCATGCGGGGGTCGATCATGACGAGAGCGCGTTCGCGGAGCATCTCCGCACTGGGTCTGTTTCTCACCTGGCTCGCCTGGGCCGGCCCATCGAACGCGGGCCCCAAGCTGGTTCTCGATGAGCAGTTCTCTCACAACCGCAACAGGTGGCCCGGCAGCCGCATCGGCTACATCTTCCACAACGCCTTCCACATCTACAACAAGGAGGGCTTCTACGTCGTCTCCATGGATCCCACCTTCCTGAAGCGCTACGCGTTTCGCAACGGCAAGATCGAGGTGCAGGCGACCTGGAAGGAAGGCGTCCGGGACAAGGGCTTCGGGATCCTGTTCCGCTCCCAGGACATCCAGAACTGCTACTACTTCTCCATCTCGGCCGAGGGGAAGTTCTCGGTCGGGTACCTGGAGCAGGGCGCCATGACGGTGCTCGTGGACTGGACCGCCGCGAGCGAGATCCAGCCGGACGGTGCGAACCTCCTGCAGGTGGAGTGCCGCGAGGGCAGCTTCACCGGTTACATCAACCAGAAGCAGGTCTTCTCCGTCAGCGACTCGCACATCCAGGGAGAGCTGTTCGCCTTGATGGCCGACCAGGGTGTGCACGCGATCTTCGACAATCTGAAGGTCTGGCGGGACAAGACCAGGCCGGCAGACGTGAAGGCGCCCCGCAAGCTGGACCTGACGGCCCGCGAGAAGACCGAGCAGCAGAAGATGCTCGCCGCGCTCGATGGAGGCGACGGCCGCTACTTCGGCATGGTCGGCTGGCGCCTTCTCGAGCGCATCAACCTCGGCCAGCACACGACGGCCATCCACGAGTTCAGCGTGGCCGAGAAGGAGAAGATCGTCTCCAAGATCATCCCGGCGCTGATCGGCGGCTTCAAGAACCGGGACAAGAACGTCAGGCGGGCCATCTATCGCGAGCTGTGCTTCGGCCGCGACGAGAACCTGCTGCACAGCATCGATTTCAACCTGCTGTACGGCGAGATCGTCAAGCAGAAGGACGCGAAGGCCACGTTCGAGAGGCTGTACGACCTGTCGTTCGCCCAGCGCCCCAGGGAGCAGGGCGACCGGGAAGTATGGCAGGCGGTGGTGGATCTGGGGGTCTACTGCAAGTACGCCCTGATGGACGACCAGAAGCTCAGGCAGGTGATGCTGGACACGGGCATCAAGCCCATGCTGCAGGTCTACTTCCACAAGATCATGTGGGAGCACCTGCAGCGGGTGAACAACCTGCCCGGCACCCAGGAGACCTTCCTCAACCGCAGCGCGAAGAAGGACAGCCAGAACCTGGCCCAGTACATGTGGACCTACATGGGCGGGCTTCGAAACGCCGACCCGAGGGTGCGGAAGGCGATCTACGCGGAGCTGCTGTTCCCGGGGATCGACGAGCCGCTGAAGCGGATCGAGAGCCACAAGAACGGCAAGAAGTGGCTCATGAAGTTCCGGCTCCTGCTCCAGCGGCGGGAAGAGGAAGACGAAGAGGCGAGGCCGCTCTACGACCAGGTCAAGGCGCTGTACTCGGAGAAGTAGGCCGGGCGCGCTCAGTCGAGCTGCCCGACTGTCCGGAGCGGCCCGATCCGCTGCAGCCGGATGTCGTAGCGGACGGCCGGTCGCTGCGCGAAGGGCGTGGTCAGCGCGTCGCGCTCGAAGCTCACGATGGTGAGATCGATCCGCCTGCCCCGCTCCGCCGAGAAGGTGTGGCTGGAGGTCAGCTTGATCCGGTAGCCCTCGGCGTAGGGGAACAGGCCGTAGCCGCGCCCCTGGACCGTCATCCGGACGACGAGCGCATGCGGCCCGGGCTCCAGGTGGATGTGGAAGATCGGCCGCTCGCCGACCGCGCTCGCGTCGCCGCTGTAGACTCGCTTTCCGTCCAGGGCGCACTGGATCGAGACGAGCTCGAAGGCGGAAGACAGCTCATCGGCCGCGAAGAGCTGGACCTCGCTCCTCGCGCCGAGCGAGCCCTCGGCGATGACCTGCTGCATCTGCCTGACGCGGCCGATGAAGTGGCCGAGCTGATCGTTGACCCGATCGACCTGCTGCTGCAGCTCGCGCAGCCTCGTCTCCGTCGGGTCGGAGCTTGCGGGCTCCTGCGCCGCTGCCAGCGCAGACATGCAGCCTGTGAGCACGATCACCGCCCAGTACGCCTTGCCGCTCTTCGATCGCATCGCTCCCTCCCGTGAAATCGCTCCATGAGAAAGGCCGATCTCTACTCTAGCAGCATCGGGCCCGTTGCTCCACTCGCCGATCTAGGCCTGAAACAAGAGCGTTGCGCTTGCTTCAGGACATCATAGCGCGGGCTGACGCCCGCAACCCAAGTTGGAACGGCGTCGCCACTCGGGTACAAAGGGTAGTATCAAACCTCCCTATTCC
>JAFGRB010000160.1 GCA_016935365.1 Deltaproteobacteria bacterium | reverse complement strand
GGCCTGGTCGGGGTTGGGGACCGCGATGCAGTTGTCGCAGGCGTCGCCCGCGCTGTCGCCGTCGGCATCCGCCTGCGCGGGGTTGTGGACATACGGGCAGTTGTCGCAGGCGTCGCCGAGCGCGTCGCTGTCCGAGTCGGCCTGGTCGGGGTTGGGGACCGCGATGCAGTTGTCGCAGGCGTCGCCGAAGGCGTCGCTGTCCGAGTTGGCCTGGTCGGGGTTGGAGACCGCGATGCAGTTGTCGCAGGCGTCGCCCGCGCCGTCGTGATCGCGATCTCGCTGATCCGGGTTGGAAACGAACGGGCAGTTGTCGCAGGCGTCGCCCAGGGCGTCGCTGTCCGAGTTGGCCTGGTCGGGGTTGGGCACGTTCGCGCAGTTGTCGCAGGCGTCGCCCGCGCCGTCGCGATCGCTGTCGGCCTGGTCCGGGTTGGGGACGTCCGGGCAGTTGTCCACGTCTCCGCAGGCGCCGTCCCCGTCCGCGTCGTTCTCCGGATCCAGCGGGCAGATGTCGCAGGCGTCGCCGTCGCCGTCGTGATCTCGATCGAGCTGGTCGGGATTGGGTACGCTGACGCAGTTATCGCAGGCGTCGCCGGCGCCGTCGCCGTCGGAGTCCGTCTGCGAAGGATTGAAGACGCCCGGGCAGTTGTCGCAAGCGTCGCCGGCGCCGTCTTCGTCGCTGTCGGCCTGGCCGGGGTTGGGCACGCCCGGGCAGTTGTCGCAGGCGTCGCCCGCGCCGTCGCGGTCGCTGTCTGTCTGGTCGGGGTTGGGGACGGTCGGGCAGTTGTCGCAGGCGTCGCCCGCGCTGTCCGCGTCGGAGTTGGCCTGCAGCGGGTTGGGCGTGCTCGGGCAGTTGTCGCACAGGTCGCCGGCGCCGTCGCGGTCGGCGTCTCTCTGGTCCGGGTTGGGCACGTGCTGGCAGTTGTCGCAGGCGTCCCCGAGCTGATCGCCGTCGCTGTCTGCCTGATCGGGGTTGGGTACGAGCCTGCAGTTGTCGCAAGCGTCTCCGAGGCCGTCCGCGTCCGCGTCGGCCTGATCCGGGTTGGGCACGAGCCGGCAGTTGTCGCAGGCATCGCCCGCGGCGTCTCCGTCCGTATCTCTCTGGTCCGGGTTGGGCACGAATGCACAGTTGTCGCAGGCGTCGCCGAGACCGTCGCCGTCCGCGTCTGCCTGGCCCGGGTTGGGGACGCTCCGGCAGTTGTCGCAGGCGTCGCCGAGCCGATCGCCGTCGCTGTCTGCCTGATCCGGGTTGGAGACGGAGGGGCAGTTGTCGCAGGCGTCGCCGAGGCGATCGCCGTCGCTGTCTCTCTGGTCGGGGTTGGGCATGGCCGGGCAGTTGTCGCACAGGTCTCCGGCGCCGTCCGCGTCCCGATCGGCCTGGAGCGGGTTGGGCACGCGCGGGCAGTTGTCGCAGGCGTCGCCCGCCCCGTCGCCGTCACCGTCGATCTGGCTCGGGTTCTCGTCCGCCGGGCAGTTGTCGCAGGCGTCGCCGATCGAGTCGCCGTCGCTGTCTCCCTGATCGGGGTTGGGCAGGGAGCGGCAGTTGTCGCAGGCGTCGCCGGCCGCATCGCCGTCGATGTCGGTCTGGAGCGGGTTGGGGGTCAGGGGGCAGTTGTCCAGGCAGTCCGCGGTCTGGCCGTCCTCGCAGGGCGGCCAGCTCACGCCGGGCACGAAGTCCGGGATTCCGTCGCCGTCGACGTCGCTCGCGGTCACGCAGGCCAGGCCGTCCGCGTCGCAGCCGTACTCGCAGATCGTCTCGTCGCTGCCCGAGCCGTCGGCGCGGCATGTGACCATCACGCCCGCCTGGCAGTACCGCTCGCCCGGCCGGCAGGCCACGCACTCGCCCAGCCAGCACACCTCTCCCCGGGCAGCGCAGTCCTCCCGCTCCACGACCCGACCCGCCACGCGGTGGACCCGGACGTCTCCATCGCAGGTCCAGGCGTGCTCCGGCCAGCCCGTGCCCGGACCGTCCCGGCCGCAGGCCGCCGTCAGGATCGCGAGGCCTCCCAGCACCATCCATCGTATGTTCATCCGCATTCATCGACCCCCGCGAAAGGGCTCATGACAAGATCTCTAGCACGCCTGGGCACTGGATTGAAAGCCGGGCCGGGCGGCCCGGGCGCCAGGCCGGCTCGGGTGCTCGGATCCGAACGGCCGTGCAGATCCGAACGCTCGAGAGGATCGGCGGAGCTCTGGATATCGGCGTGCTGAGCCCGGATGCCCGCACCGGCATGCCTCTTGCTGGCAGAGACACGCTGCGTTGGATGATCGTCGCGGCTGTCGCATCGCAAGGGCTCAGGGCTGCCCGGATGCCTGTTTCCTGCTCTCGTCCCGGAGCATTGGCGGCGGGCAGCCCTTTCCTCGGGCCCGCACGTGCTCCAGGAAACGGTATGCGCAGCGGACCGTCGCCAGGGCTCGAGGGGAGGGGAAGATGTCGAAGGCGTGCTGGGCTCCGCGCACGACGCCCAGCACGACCGGCGCGCCCGATACTTCGCGCAGGGCCCGGGCGAACCGCAGGGCGCCGGCCAGCGGCACCATCGTGTCGGAGCTGCCATTGATCACCAGGAAAGGCGGCGCCTGGGCCTGGATGCGATGCAGGGGCGAGGCCCGCTCGAAGCGGGCGCGATTCGCGTTCAGGCGCGACTTGAAGACCCAGCGCTCGAGCATCGGGCGCATGCCCGGGTTGATCCGGCTGAGATCGTCGTCGCACAGGTCGTTCACCCCGTAGAGGTTCACGCAGGCCTGGACGCCGATCTCGTCGCCTTCGGCCGGCTCGGCGCCGAAGTCGTCCCCGGCTGTCAGGGCCAGCAGGCTCGCCAGTTGACCGCCCGCGCTGCCGCCGCCGACCGCCACGAAGGTCGGATCGGCGCCGTAGCGCTGCCCGTGCTCGCGCACCCAGGCCAGGGCGTGCTTGGCGTCGGCGATCATGGCCGGCCAGGTCGCCCGAGGGGCGAGGCGGTAGTCGGCCGATGCGGTGAGCCATCCCCGCTCGGCCAGAAAGTGCAGCAGGGGCAGGCCCTGCTGGCGCCTGTTGCCCACGATCCAGCCGCCGCCGTGGAGGTACAGGAAGACCGGCCGGGCTCTCTGCTCGCCGCCTCGCGCCCGGTACAGGTCGAGGTGCAGCTCCCGGCCGTCGACCTGCCGGTAGGCGATGCGCTCGATGCGCTCTACCCCGCGCGGCCGGATGGGCCAGGGCAGAAGCAGCCGGCACCAGGGCGGCCCCGCCTCGTTCGGGTCCGGCGCCAGGCCGAGCTGTTCTGAGAGGGCTGCATCCAGCGCCCGCCGGCTCTGCAGGCCCCGCAGCAGGTGAAAGACCAGCACGGCCCAGTTGGCCAGAAGCAGCCCGAGGCCCACCCAGCCCGGCGGCTCCGCCAGCGCGCCCGTACCGATCCACACGCCGGCCAGGGCGAGCTGCCAGGCCAGGTGATGAAAGGGCAGCTCGGCGGTCAGCCAGCCGGCGAAGAAGCTCAGGCCGGCCCGCCAGGCTGGCCGGAACGCGGGGCGCACGGCGTTCCACGCGAAGGGCGCACAGAACAGACCGAGGCCGAGAAGCCACCAGCAGGACATCGACATGCCACCGCTCCGATTCGGCCGAGCCGAGCGTAGCCCAGGCAAGCGCGGGCGGCAAGCGAAGATGGGCGATCCCGCTTTCCTGCTTCCGCCGCGATCCGATATGATACGGCAGAACCCGGAGAGGTGAGCATGCCCGAGTGGAAGACCGCAGCATTCGCATGGGTGGTCGTCCTGGGGCTCGCGGTCTCGGCAGCGCTGCGAGCCGAGATCCGGCCCGTCGGCGCCGAGTGGGCTGTTCAGCGAGACCTGTCGTTCGACGCCGCGCAGAACACGTACTCGCTGACGGCGACCGGGACCCACGTCGTGAGCTATCGCATCGATCTGGATGACGCCGATCTCCAGGCGGGCATGCTGCGGGTGACGGCTTCCGTCGACCGGGGTCCGTACATGGTGATCGTGTCCCAGGCGGGCACCCGGTACCGCGACGCCGCCGACGCCGTTCTCGAGCCCGAGGAGGCCGCGCTGGCGGCGGGAGCCCGGCTCATGGAGCACCGCATCGAGGGAGACGCGGTGCTCCTGCGCTGGACCGAGCAGCCCGGGGCGCATCTGCTCGAGAAGCGCATCCGGCTCTCGCTGGCGGGCCTGTCTCTGGAGATCCGCTTCGAGTCCGCCTCCACCCGGGGGGTCGATGGATACGCGGGCGTCTCTCTCGGCCACGCCGAGGGACTGCCCGGCAGCCGGGTGGTGAAGGTGCCCTACCTGCCCGAGGCCGTGGCCCTGCTGCCCTCCGGGGAGGTCCTGTGCGCCTACATCGATCCTGCGCAGAGCAGCGCCATCTCGGTAAGCGGTACGCTGGGGACGCTCCCGGATGGGGATGTCTACGCCCACGGCCGGAGCCTGGCAGAGCCGGACACGGCCGGCGTCGGCCAGCCGCTGGCGGAGACCGCGTATGTCACCCTGAGCGGGGATCTGGCCGACGTGCTCCCGCGCGTGACCGGAGCCGGATCGCCTTACCGCTCTCTGCTTTCCCCGCTCGTGGTCATGGATGTCTGGGGCCTGCACCGATCGTTCGGGGTGGCGGAGGGCGTGGCGTACTCCTGGGAGTCTCCGGAAGCCGGTCCGGCCCGGCTCACCGTCCGCTACGCGGATCTGGACCCCAGCTGCGGCGACGGGGTGGCGATCATCGTCCGATTCAACGGCGCATCTCTGGCCCGCTTGCCCGTGGCCAACGGCCAGACCGAAGAGGGCGCCTTCCAGGCCGATCTGGACCTGGTCCCCGGCGACAGGCTCCGCTTCGAGATCGATCGGGCCGGGAACAACAACTGCGACGGCACGCGGCTGCGGGCGACCATCGACACCCCGGCGGACCTCTTCGATACCCAGAGCGACTTCTCGTCGACCCAGGGCCAGCGGAGCTTCTCCTACCTGGAGTTCGTGGGCGAGGCCGACACGCCCATGACCTTCGACGAGGAGAGCGGCCAGTGGCACGGGACGGGATCCTTCTCCCGGCTCTGGCCGGGGGGCGGCCACCCGGGCGCGGGCAAGACCGTCTACCTGGACGCCGCCAACATGGTGCGGCGCTACCTCGAGTACGGCCTGGCCCGGCTGGCCATCATCTTCCACGTCTGGCAGCGCTGGGGTTACGACCGGGGGCTTCCCGATCACCACCCTGCGAATCCGGACTGGGGGACCGGCCCGCAGATGGCCGCCTTCGTCTCCGAGGCCGTATCGGCCGGCATGCGGATCGCGCTTCACGAGAACTACACCGACCTGTATCCCGACAATGCGCCGGACTACCCCAGCCCGCTCTGGGATCCGACCGCCATCGCCCTGGACCGATACGGCAATCGCAAGCTGGGCTGGTACCACGAGGGCACGCAGCAGCAGGCCTTCGTGATCAAGGCCTCCCGGATGCAGGGCTTCGCGGACATGGAGAGCCCGTCCATCGCCGCCGACTACGGCCCCAACGCCGCCTACCTGGACGTGACCACGGGCTGGTCGCCCGGCCGGGCCATCGACCACGATGCGGCGGACAACGCGGTCCCGACCCTGGCCGACGCCTACGCCGCCACCGTGGAGCACTTCGAGTCCGTGAAGGCGATCTATGCCGGGCCCCTCTTCGGCGAAGGCGGCGAGGGCTCGGGCCGCTACGACAGCTACTTCGCCGGCTACGTGGACGCGGTCGAGCGCCAGACCGAGGGCCGCATGCGCGCCCGGGTGGCCCCCGACTACGAGCTCGGGGTCGTCCGGCCGCGCATGCTCAACCACGGCCTGGGCTACTACAGCCGGTACTTCGTCGGCTCGGGCCAGAAGACCCCCGACCTGAGCGAGGTCGATCTCGACCAGTACCGCGCCTCCGAGATCGCCTTCGGTCACGCGGGATTCCTGGGGGACTCCATCTCCGGGGTGCGGAGCTGGATGCACCTGCACGCGCCGGAGTACTGGCTCATGCAGGCGCTGCAGAGCCGCTACGCAGAGGCAGGCCTCCTCGACGTGGCCTACTCCGACCAGGCCGGCTGGTTGGATCTCGAGACAGCGCTGCGCAACCGGCTCGACCTCAGCCGGGCGCGTGTGCGGATCCGCTACGACAGCGGGCTGGTCGTCTACGTCAACCGCGACTCCTCGACCGGCCGGGCGAGCAGCCACGGGGACTTCTCGCACGAGCAGGGGCTCGGGGGCTGGCGCTACGACGAGGACTCGGGCTCGGGGCTCGAGGAGCTGACCTGGGACCCGGTCCTGCAGCGCTGGCAAGGGGCGGGCACGTACAGCTTCATCGACCGGGCTGTCTGCCATCCCGAGGGCGGCGCCATCGTCCGCTCCTTCAGCGTGCCGGCGAGCGCCGGGCTCGCCGTCCGGGGAAGCGTCGAGGATCTCGACCTGGGATGCGGGGACGGCGTGATCGCCCGTCTCCTCCTGAACGGCGCAGAGCTGTGGTCCTGCGACCTGCCCGGCGACGTGGCCTCGCCTTGCGGAGACATCGAGCTCGACATCCAGGCGGGTGCGGGCGACGTGCTGGCCATGCGGATCGAGGAGAAGGCCCACAACTGGTGCGACTCCACTTCCTTTCTCCTGGAGCTGAGCTGGGACGATGGGCAGAGTCACGACTGGCCCGTGGACGTCCCGGGCGGCGTGAGGGTGCTGCCGCCCTCGGGCTTCTTCGCTTTTGATCCCTCGGGCTTCGAGGCCAGCTCCGCGCGCCCGGCGGGATCGGCCGGAGACGTCGTGGATCGAGTGGCCGCGCCAGAGTATCGCTTCGCCCGGAGCCGGGACGGTGTCCTCCGATCCATCGGGGCGTTCGTCACCGATGGCGCCGTGGCGGTCGTCCCCCGCCCGGACGGAGACGATCTGCACGCCCTGCACCTCATCCGCGCAGAGCTGGACGGGATCCTGCTGCTCGCGAGCTCGGTGCGCGCAGACGTCAACCTGCGTTTCATCGATCACTGGCGGGCTCTGATCACCGTGAGAGAGGCCGAGGGCGGACAGAGCGCCGACGTCACCTGGGGTGATCTCCCGGTCGACTGGGAAGCGGAGCTGGCCGCGTACCCGGAGAACCTCTCGCTCCTTCGCGCCGACGATCAGGGCATCCCGCTCGGGAGCCCCCTGCCGCTGGGCTATGACCTCGATGGGCACCCCGTCCTGGCCGGCCTGGTGGCCGATCAGGTCTACCTGTTGAGGCTGGAGCCGGAGTGTCCGGACCCGCCCTGCTGCGGAGACGGGCGCTGCGAGGGGCAGCTGGGCGAGAACTGCTCGAATTGCCCGGACGATTGTCCCATTGGGCCGGGCCAGGTATGCTGTGATGGAGTCGTCTACACGGGCGATTGCTGCGATGATGCTGACTGCGAGGCAGAACGCTGTGTCGATCACGTCTGTCGGCCGGACAGCGACGGGGGCCCGGACGCGGGAGAAGACGCGGGGCCGGACGGGGGCCGGGATGGCGGATCGGACGCGGGAGCGGATTCGGGCGACGGCCCAGGGCCTGCCGGAGAGCCGGGTTGCAGCTGCGGGAGCCATCCGGCAGCCGGCGGCCTTCTCCTGCTGCTGGTAGGCTCGTCGATCGGGCTCTGCAGGTGCAGGCGTCGCGGTGGCGAGATCGAACGCTGGAGGATACGGAGCCATGCGGAGTAGAGGTCGCGGACGGATCGAGCGGATCGCCGTGGTGCTGGTGCTGGCGGTGTGCAGCGCAGCCTGCATCACGGTATGGCGGGCGCGCTTCATGCAGCTCGATGACTACACCCGGATCGAGACGGACGATCCCTTTCTCAAGTGCCATACCTGGGACGGGTGGGTCTACGTGCTCTCGGCCTGGGAGCTGGACCGCGAGGCGCGGCGCATCCAGGGACAGGGCGTGCTCTACGACGCGGATCGGGACCGGGTCCGGGACGGGCGCTTCGAGATCCCCTTCGACAAGGTGGCCCTGGTGGAGACGAACGAGCCGCGGCGCATGGCGCACGCCGGCATGGTGGTCATGGGCATCGTGACCGGCGCCTCGGTGGCCCTGACCGCCGTGTGCCTCGCCAACCCGAAGGCCTGCTTCGGCTCCTGCCCCACTTTCTACGCCCGCGAAGGGCAGGAGCTCCACCTGCAGGCCGAGGCCTTCTCGGCCAGCGTGGCCCGGGCGCTCGAGAGCAGCGACATCGACGCCCTGGCCACGACCCGGGTCGAGCAGGGCCGGATCGAGCTGCTGATGACCAACGACGCCCTCGAGACCCACGCGGTCAGAGAGCTGCGCCTGCTCGTCGCGCCCCGGCCCGAGGGCGGGCGGGTCTTCCACGCCCGCGACGCCTTCTACCCGGCCAGGAGCCTCACGGAGCCGAGCAAGTGCCGGGGGGAGGCGGGCGATTGCCTGGAGCCGGTCCGCGCCTTCGATCGGACGGAGTACATCTCGGCTGCCGACGGGCGCGACCTGGCGGCCCGGGAGCGGATCGAGCTCGAGTTCGAGAAGCGGCCCGAGGGAAGCCTGGGCCTGGTCATCGGCGGGCGCAACAGCCTGCTCAACACCTTCCTGTTCTACCAGGCGCTGGCCTACATGGGGATCGACGCCGGCGAGTACATGGTCAAGCTCGAGCGCAAGGGGAAGGAAGCCCTGGATCTCGTTGCCGGACCCGGACGCCTGCTCGGCGACGTGGAGGTGGAGGTGCGAAGCCGCGCGGGCTGGGTGCGCGCCGGGGCCTTCGACGAGGTGGGCCCCATCGCCCGCGAGCTGCAGATCGTCCGCCTGCCCGACGACCTGCCCGAAGGGCCGGTCAGGCTGCGGCTCAACCTGTGCAAGGGCAACTGGAAGATCGACTGGCTGGCCCTGGCCGGGATCGGCGAGCCGGTCGAGCCGGTGGCGATCCCGCCCAGCCGCGTGGTCCGGGGGCAGAAGGACGGTCATGTCGACGCGGAGGCCCTGGCGGCGATTCTCGATCCGGACGCCTACCTCTTCACCTACCCCCAGGACGCTTACTGGCTGATCTTCGAGCTGCCGCCCGGGAGCTGGGAGCCGTTCCTGCAGGCCCGGGGCTTCTACTACGAGTGGATCCGGGATCAGTGGCTCCCCGAGAAGAACCCCGAGAAGCTGGCCGACTTGCTGCTCGAACCGGAGCGCATGCTCAAGGAGCTGGCGCCGGCCTACAAGCGGCTCGAGCCGAGCATGGAGCGGGTCTTCTGGCAGAGCCGTCTGGGCCGGGAGGGCGTGAGATGAGGGCCCTGTCAGCGGTCGCGGTGCTGGCGCTGGCGCTGCCGGGCTGCGTCTCGGTTCCGGGGCTGGACCGCAGCCGGATCACGGCCGGTAGCCGCTGGGAGGGCGCGGAGGTCGATGACGTGCCGGTCCGCGGCCACGAGGTGTGCGTGGAGCTGAAGCACAGCGCCAAGCACATCAACGGCGAACTCATGGCCGTGGATATGCACTTCGTCTGGCTGCTGGAGGCCGACGGCTGCCTGCAGCGCTTCGAGCGCTCGGAGCTGCAGTGGGTCAGCGTCGAGTTCTTCTTCTCCTACAGCGGCGTGCTCGGGCTCTGGACGGGCCTGGGGAGCATCTCGGCGATCAGCCACGGCTGGTTTGCGGTCCTCAGCTTGCCTACCTGGTTGGGCAGCGGCCTGGCGTCCGCCATCACGCCGGCGGTCTTGAACGACCTGGAGTTCAGGCCCAGGGACTTCGACAAGCTCCTCCAGTTCGCCCGCTTTCCACAGGGCCTGCCCAGGAGCTGGATGCCCCCTCGGGTGGACAGGGAGGAGTGCTGCAACTTCTTCGAGCGGCAGGCGCCCATGACCGGCGCGTCGGTCGTCGTGACGAGCGACTGGCCGTCCGGAGGCTGGGCCCCGGAGCTGGCCGCCTCGGGCGCCGAGCCGCCGGCCAAGCCCGCGGTCCCCGCCGCGCCCGGTCCGGAGCCGAAAGCCATACCGGATGAGCAGCCTGGAGCCAGCGGCCTGCCCGGCGAGCCGGCCGCCGGGCCCGGCGAGGGTCCGATCCTCGAGTTGGAGGCCGAGTCGGCGGGATCCCCCGGCAGGCCCGCCTGGGTGGACGCGGGCTCGGGTGCGGGCCGGGTGCGAGAGCGGAGGGTCCTGCTGGCGGTCGGGAAGGCGAAGGGCCCGGACGCAGCCCGGGAAGCGGGCCGGAGAGCCATGCTCCGGATCGTCGAGATGATCTGCCTGGTCGTGACCGAGGCCTGCTCCACCGACCGGGTGCACCGCAAGGGAGTCGAGGTGATCGCGACCTGGCGCGATCCGGCGAGCGGCGAGCTCTTCGCGCTCGCGGTCCTGCCGATGGAGATCAGCGGGCTCAGCGAGGCCGAGGCCCGGCGGGTCTTCGAGCGCTGGGAGCGGAAGTGAAGCTCACTGATCGATGCCGTCGTACCTGCCGCCCGCGATCTCGCAAGACTGCCGGATGATGTCCGTAGAGTGGATGTACTCCTCGTAGAAGGTCCACCGCACCTTGGAGCCGGCGATGTCGTAAGTGCAGGTGGCCTTCACGTCGGTGGTGGGGCAGGGGGCGGTGTCGAACGTCCCGCCGTCCACGGCGCACAGGGAGGCCGGATCCGCCTTCTGCTTGCCCAGGTAGTCCTTGCAGGAGTGCTCTTGCCCGGGGATGTCGCGACAGCTCCCGATGATGGATTCCTCCACGCTTCCGCAGGAGCCGAGCTGTGAGGCAATCAGTAGAATCAGGCTGGCGAGGAGGCAGAGGAGAGCAAGTCCACGTCTCATCATCGCGTGCTCCTTGGCTTGCACCTATCGCTTGCTCGTCTGATCGGATCCTCTGTTAGCAGATCCGGGCCCGGGCGTCAATCTCGGCCATGTCGGCTGCGATACGGCTCATCATTCCGGGCGGGATTTGACCGGCGGTGCGCGTCCTGCTAGCATTCGCACTCGTGGACGATATCGATCGCCGTGATTCGATACTACAGCACCAATCACCGAGCGCATGAGGTGGACCTCGCCCAGGCGCTGCTGCAAGGCCAGGCGGGCGACAGGGGCCTCTACCTGCCACGCCCCCTGCCGCGTCTCGGTCCCGAGCTGCTGGCCCGGGCGCGCGATCTCGCCTACCCGCAGCTCGCCGCCCGGATCCTCGGCCTTTTCGCCGAGGGGGTCTTCCGGGACGACGAGCTACAGGCGATCTGTGAAGATGCCTACGACTTCGCCGTCCCCCTCGAGCGGGTCGAGGGCGACCGCCATCTGATGCGCCTGGACCGCGGCCCGACCGCCTCGTTCAAGGACTTCGCCGCCCGCTTCATGGGGCGGGCCCTGGGGCGCCTGGTCCGCCAGCGAGGAGGCGAGCTGCTGGTCCTGACCGCCACATCGGGCGACACCGGCTCGGCGATCGCCCACGCCTTCCAGGGCGTCGAGAAGATCCGGGTGGTGGTGCTCTTCCCCCGCGACGAGGTATCCGACCGCCAGCGCCGGCAGATGACCACCCTGGGGGAGAACATCTCCACGCTGGCGCTGGACGCCAAGTTCGACGACTGCCAGGCCCTGGTGAAGCAGGCCTTCGGCGATCCGGACCTGGCCGACCTGAGCCTGACCTCGGCCAACTCGATCAACATCGGCCGCCTGCTGCCGCAGTCGGTCTACTACGTCTACGCCGCGTCCAGGCTGGCAGACATCGCCGGCGGCGAGCAGGTGGTCTTCAGCGTGCCGTCTGGCAACTTCGGCGATCTGATGGGCGGGCTGCTCGCCATGCGCATGGGCGTGCCGGTCGCCCGTTTCGTCGTCGCGACCAACGCCAACGACGAGGTGCCCCGCTTCCTGGCGAGCGGCCGCTACGAGAAGATCGTCCCCTCGCGCAAGTGCATCTCCAACGCCATGAACGTCGGGCACCCATCCAACCTGGCCCGGATCATCGACCTCTACGGTGGCTGGATGGACGAGCGGGGAAGCCTCGAGCGGCCGCCCGACCTGGACCGGATGCGCAGCGACCTGTACGCCGTCAGCGTGGACGACGGCCGCACCCGGGAAGCCATCGCCCGCGCCTACCGCGATCACGGCGCGCTGCTCGAGCCCCACGGGGCGGTCGGCTGGGTGGGGCTGGAGGACTTCCTGGCCGCCTGCCCGGAGCGGGCCGGCGTGCCCGCGATCAGCCTGGAGACCGCCCACCCGGCCAAGTTCCCGGAGGAGATCCGCGCCCTGGTCGGGATCGAGCCCGAGCTGCCGGCCAGCCTGCAGGGCCTGGACACGCGAACGGAGCACCACCGCGACCTGGCGCCCGACTACGCGGCCTTCAAGGACTTCCTGTGCGCGGAGTACCGCGGGTGAAGGCGATCGTCATCATCGGCGACGGCATGAGCGATCGGCCCGTCGCCCGCCTCGGCGGCAGGACCCCGCTCATGGTCGCCCGCAAGCCACACATCGACCGCATCGCCCGCGAGGGACGGGTCGGCCGGCTGCGGACGATCGGCGAGACCGGTCCAGCCGACTCGGCGGTGGCCAACCTGGCCGTGCTGGGCTACGGGAGCTCGGCGGGCGAGGAGGGCCGGGCCGTCCTCGAGGCGGCCAGCATGGGTGTGGACATCGGCCCCGGCGATGTGGCGCTGCGCTGCAACCTGGTGAACCTCGAAGGGCCGCCCGATGGCCGCCGCATCCGCAACCACTCGGCTGGCCACATCTCGACCTCCGAAGCCCGCGAGCTGGTGGCGAAGCTCGACGAGGAGCTGGGCGGCGCGCGCGGACCACTGCCGGTCAGGTTCCATCCCGGGGTCAGCTACCGTCACCTGCTGGTCCTGCCCGGCGGCTGGGCGTCCTCGGCGATCGACTGCGCGCCGCCGCACGATCACGTCGGCGGGCTGGTCGCCGAGCTGCTTCCCCGGCCGCGGCCGCAGCCCGAGGCGGGCTCGGCTGCCCGCCGCGAGGCGCAGGCCGCCGAGCGCACCGCCCGGCGGCTGGTCGACCTGCACCGGCAGGCCGCCGCGATCCTGGCCGAGCAGCCGGTCAACCTCGCGCGCCGGGCAGCGGGCCTCGACGAGGCCAACTCCATCTGGACCTGGTCGCCCGGCCGGCGGCCGCAGATCGAGACCATGCAGGAGCGATTCGGCGTGCGCGGCGCCGTGATTTCGGCGGTCGACTTGATCCGGGGGCTGGGCGTCTACGCCGGCCTGGACGTGATTCGGGTGCCCGGCGCCACCGGCCTGCACGACACCGACTACGAGGGCAAGGCCCGGGCCTGCCTCGAGGCGCTGTCCGACCACGACTTCGTCTACGTGCACGTCGAGGCGTCCGATGAGGCGTCGCACGCCCGCGACCTGGACCTGAAGATACGGTGCATCGAGTACCTCGACGAGCGGCTCGTGCGGCCGATACTCGAGGGCCTGGCCGCTCGGGACACGGCCGCCACGCTGGCGATCCTGCCCGATCACCCCACCCCGGTCGAGACCGGGCAGCACGGGCGCGATCCCGTGCCGGTGGCCATCCGCAGGCCGGGCGAGGCGCCTGACGCGGTGCAGGGCTACGACGAGGAGCAGGCGGCGCAGGGCTCGCTGGGGCTGCTCGAGGGCGATGCCTTCATCAGGCGGGTGCTCGCTCTCGATCGAGAGCCCCGCAGGGGTGAGATAGGATAGCCCAGGGCGAAGCCCTGGGCTATGATATCTCGCCCCCTTGGGGCTTGAACCTGGACTGCACCGCTCGGAGCGCGAGGCGCGCTCATTTCGCCTTGGCTGTCTCGTCGGGCTGGGCAGGGGAGCCCGCGCGCTGATCGCCGATCCAGCCGGGCAGGATCTGGCGGGCCGTCTCGATGATCTGGGCCAGGGAGGCCGCCAGGCCGTCGGTCTGGCCGCCGATCTGGACGCAGCGCAGCTCGTCGGGCTTGGGCAGGGCCTGGGCGATGGCGGGCAGGTGCTCGAAGAGCTTGATGGCGGCCAGGTGATCGGAGAGCTCGTTCTCGACCCGCCGGCGCAGCTGGAGCAGGTCCAGATCCTGCCGGCTGCGGGCCGCGCTCGCCGTGTGGTGGAGGTCCTCGACGATCTCCTCGTCCTCGGCCCGGGCCTTGGCCAGGGCTCCGTTGGCGGCGTCTAGCCGGCGCTGGACCTCGGCCTGCTTCGTCTCGGCCTCGCAGCGCTGCCGGTCCATCTGGAGCGACTCCAGCTTCAGGTCGAGCTCGGACTGGCGCTTGGCGATCTCGGTCGCGCTCTGCTCCGCCAGGGCCTGGCGCTGGTTCTCCTGGCTGACCTTCTCGCGGCGGAGCCGCTCCTGCTGCTCGCGATCGAAGGCCGCCTGCTCGGATCCGTGCCGCAGCTTCGCCAGCTCGTCCGCGGTCTCCAGCCGCTCCTTCTCCCCGTCGCGCTGGTTGCAGAGCTCGCGGGCCTCGATCTCGCGCTCCTTGGCCAGCTCGGCCATCCGGGCCACGCGCTCGCGCTCGGCCCGGAAGGGCTTCTGGAGGTTCTCCCAGACCGTGGTCGAGCTGACCACCGCCTCCTTGATCTGGACGGTGACGATCTTGAGCCCCAGGCCGCCGCTCTCGCCCGTGCCTTCGGCCACCGAGCGCAGCCGGGTGGTGAGCTCCTCGATGATGGGCTGCTTGTCGCTGAGCACGTCGTCGATCGACATCGTGGCCACCTTGTCCTTGATGGCGGCCTCGGCCTGCTCGCGGAGCTGGATGTTGACCACGTGCATCGGGTCTTCCGTGTTGGAGAAGTCCAGCTTGCGGTAGGCGGTCTCGATGTCGCCGATGATCCACTGCAGGTAGGCCTGAACCAGGATGCCCTGGCGCTCGACGCAGATGCAGTTGGCGTTGATGAGCAGGGTCTGGACCGAGGCCGGCACGAGCAGGAAGGAGTCCAGGCGCGGCCGGTAGCGGAAGGACTCGCCCAGGCCGACGTGGAGCGGCTTGGCGTGGCCGCGCCGGGTGTGCACCGCATAGACGTTGGGCGGCACCACGACCGTCTTCCAGCGCCAGAAGCCCGTGATCCGGTAGTCGATCGCCTGTCCGTTCTCCCCCCCCGCGGGCGCCGGCTGGCTGGGCCTGCGGCGCAGGGGGCTCTGCTCGGGCGTCATCTTCATGCGGGCGGCCTTGCGGAGCTCGTTGCCGACCGCGGCCTGCTGCTGGACCACCTGCTCCAGATACTCGTTCTTGTTCATGTCTCCTCCTGCTACGGCAGCAGCGTCTCGACGCCGTCTAGCTCCAGCGCATAGAGCTGGCCGTGGGTGAAAACGGGCATCTCGCCTGCCGCGAAGAGCCTGTCGGTGCCCGGGTCGTAGTCCATCTTGCCGCGGTGCTGGCCGAAGTTGGGGCGCCGCAGGTCGGCCACGAGCCTGTGGTCGCCGTATGAGTCGACCTCGAAGATGCCCGCGGTCACGTCCTGCATGAGCTGCGTCCAGCTGCCCGAGCTCAGCTCCATGGCCCACAGGTCGTTGTGGTACTCGTTGTCGATCTCGTCGAAGCGGTCGTGGACGACCGAGCCGCCGAAGACGAAGGCCAGGCCGCGGGTCGGATCCAGCGCGCAGCTCATGGCCCGTCGCGGGCCGATCCCGGCGGGCAGGTCGACGGTGGCGGCCGTGCCGGCATTCAAGTCGATGGCGTCGTACGTCGCGAGCACGGTGCTCGTGTCGCCGCCATCCTGCGTCTCCCGGCCGCCGAAGGAGTACAGGATGTCCGCGCTCGCGTCGAAGACCAGGCAGTTGCCGGTGACCTGGTGCAGGCCCGTGACCGCCTGGCTCCACGCGCCCGTGTCCAGGTCGAGCCGGTAGACCGCGTGCGAGAACTCGCTCGGCCCGATGGCGCCATAGAGCAGCAGCTGGCGTTGCGTCCAGTCGAAGACGTGGGCCCGGTCGATGTAGGCGTTCGGCTGGCGGGGGCCGCTGGTCGCGACGATCGTGCTCACGTCGTCCGGGTCCAGGCGCATGAGCACCGAGGCCGAGGGGGCGGCGATGACGAGATCCCGGCTGGCCGGATCGAAGCCGATCATCTGGCACCAGTCCTCGTTCATGCAGAAGTTCTCGCCCGCGTCGAAGACGTCGCCCCCGGGCTCGGTCCGGTAGTGGCTGCCGGCGGCCGGGTCGACGAACCAGACGTAGGCGTGCTCGGGCTCGATGACGTCGCGCTGGTACTGGGTGCAGAAGAGATCCCGGTCCGGATCGTAGGCGAAGGACGGGCCGTCGATCGGCAGCTGCAGGGAGCTGCCCTGCATGATGGGGTCGTCGATCTCGATCGCGATGTGCTCCCAGACCAGCCCGGTGCAGGTCGCGTTGCCGGTCTCCGGATCGATGCTGCAGGCCTGGAAGGTATAGGCGCAGTCGCCGACATCCTGCCAGTAGCCCTCCGGGTTGCAGATCTCGATCGCGCTTCCCCGGCAGCGGGTCTGCATCGGCCGGCAGTGCCTGCAGGCCGCCTCGCCCTCGCCCAGCTCCACGCAGACCTCGTGCCCGAAGGTGCAGTCCATCTCGTCGATCCAGCTGCCCTGGTCGCAGTACTGGAGCTCGTCGCCGTCGCAGCGCCGCTCTCCATCGGTACAGGCCACACAGCTCGCCTCGCCGCTCTGCTCGTCCAGGACGCAGGTCGCCCCGGATGCCGTGCAGTCCTCCTCGAGCTCCCACAGGCCGTCGGTGCAGACCTGGACCGCGTTGCCGCTGCAGCGCTGCTGGCCCTCCTCGCAGGGCGGCAGGGCGCACTCGGCCCCCAGGGCCGTCTCGTGGCAGATCATGTTCGATGCGGCGCAGTCCTGGCTCGTCGTCCAGGCGCCGTCCGCGCAGGTCTGCAGCAGGTCGCCGCTGCAGCGCGTCTCGTCCTCGACGCAGGCGACGGACACGCACTCGGCGATGCCGTCCGCGTTCATCTGGCAGATCTTGCCGGCCGCGGCGCAGTTGTTGCCCGGCTCCCAGGCGAGGCCCGAGCAGATCTCGATCTGGTCGCCGTTGCAGCGCATCTCGCCCGGCGTGCAGATCGGCTCCGGCGTCTCGTCTCCGCCGCAGCCGAGCGCCCAGATCCCGACCGTCACGAGCAGGGTCCATGTCGTCTTCTTCATGCGATCCTCCAGGCGCTCAGGGGCCTGCGAAGAGACGCAGGCTGGTGAGCGCGCCTCGATGCACTGCGAGCAGTCGCCGCGCCTGCCAAGCGGGCGGGGGGAGGTCCAGCGATCGCTCGATGGCGTCCACGTAGACCGCGCTGCCGAAGTCGAGCAGCCCGGGTTCGATCTCGAGTACCGGCTCCCCGCCGCTCAGGCGGATCACGAAGCCGTTGCCGTCCTCGGCCCGCTTGAGGGCCGAGACCCATGCTCCCTCACCGAGCGTGACCAGCGCGCCGCTGTCCGGCAGCGCGCCCGCGTGGCTATCCGTCCAGACCGCCCTGGCCGGCGCGTTGTAGGCCAGACCCGCCTCCAGGACCCGAGCGGAGCTCGCATCGCCCGCGTGCGGGTAGAGGGCGAGCCTCAGCCTGTGCCTCGCCGGATCCGTGCCCACGCCGCCGAGGATGTCGCACTTCTCGCTCCGCGCGTTGCGCAGCAGCAGGACCTCCAGCCGGCCGCTCTCGTCGGCGCTCACGCCCGTGCTCTGGGCGGTCAGCACCGAAAGGCCCATGCCCGCAGCGGGCGCGCTCAGGTCGGCGCACTCCGTGACCGGCCAGAAGGTCGGGCTGAAGATCTTCTCGAAGGGCCGCTGGACCATGCCCGCCGGCACGGCCGTGCTGAGGACGCCGTCCCGGACCGCCGACTCGATGCGGGTCGTGATGGTGAAGCCCTCGCTGGCCGCGCCCTCGGCGAGCAGCTCGAGCCAGCCGGCGGACTCCTCGAGCCTGAACTCCCGCACGTAGTCGCGCGTCCCGGGAGGGGAGGCGATCTGGACCGCCGCGACCACGGGGCCCGCGTGCAGGACGGACAGGTCGCCGCCCGAGGCGGTCAGGTCCTCCCCGGCCGTGAACCCGCAGCCCTGCACGCCCGGGGTCTCCATGCCCAGCCGCCACAGGCCGCCGTCGTCCCGGTAGGGGACCAGGCCCGCGCTGGGTGCGCGCAGCATCTCCCGGCCGCGCTCCAGGTCCACCAGCGAGGTCAGGGCCCAGCCGGCCTGGCGGGACAGCACCGCGCGGACGAGCCCGTTCTCCATGACCACCTCGTCCGCGGCCGAGGGATCCTGCGTCGGGGCGCCCGCAGACAGCATCTCCAGGCAGACCCCCCCGGCTGCCTGCCCGGGCGCCGGGTCGATGCCGTAGCTCCCGTAGCCCAGGGCGGGCAGGCCGCGGGCGACGAAGGCCAGCTCCGCCCGCTCCAGGCTGCCGTCCGCGTGGCGCCGCGCCGAGAGGACCTGCGAGGGGAGCGCGCCCTCGGCGTCGCGGACGGAGAGATCCCGGGCCTGGCCGGGCTGCAGCTCGAGATCGAGATGCACGACCCGGTCGCGCCGCTGCGAGGCGGGGTTGAAGACGACGGCCGCCAGGGCGCTACCCGAGGCGCTCGTGTCCACGCTGCTCGCGATCTGTCCAGCCACCTGGCTCCAGATGCGCTCCGCCCTGGACGCGGCGTGCTCGAGCATCGGGATCTGCTCGACCGCGTAGACCTCGTCGGTCGAGGTGCCGGTGACGAAGTCGTGGTGGTTCGCCACGGCCACGTCCCACCAGATCTCCTTCTGCGTGGCCTGGACCGCGCTGCTCCGCTCGTCCTCGAGCAGCAGGGAGAAGATCTCCGCGATGAGCAGCGCAGCGCTCGCGGCCCGCTGGAGCCTCTTCAGCTCGGGCCGGCTCGCGTAGAAGCCGGTGAAGTACGGGTTCATGTCCAGCTCGAGCTCGGGCAGATCCGACGCGTGGAAGCGGATCAGATCCATGAAGTCCTCGAAGGTCGCGGCCAGCGCCCAGGTCCCCGTCTCCGGGAAGCGCTCCGCGTTCCAGGCGTCCATGTACTCGACCAGCCCGTGCTTCGGCAGCTGGAAGTCGCAGCCCACCGGCACGAACATGTACGGCGTGCGGCTGAAGGGCTCGAGCTCCTCGATGAAGTGGGCGATGCTCTTGTGGGTGTACTCGCGGTCGGTCCTCTCCGTGCCCCAGAGCCAGCCGCCCGGAACGGGCATGCCGTCGTGATCGATGTTGTCGCCCTGGCAGTACAGGTGCACGGGCATCAGGTGGGCCAGCACCCGGCCGCCGAAAGGCCCCTTCCACACGAAAGTCGAGCTCTCGAGCTCGGCCAGGGTCGCCGCGGTCGAGCCCGGCATGATCGGATCCAGCCCGGCGAAGTCCGTCAAGTAGGGCGTGCGCATGCCGTCGGTCCTGGCGAAGCCCACCCCGGTGTAGCCCGCGGCCGAGAGGATGTCGGGCGTCGTCGGGCTGTGGCCGAAGGAGTCGGGCAGCCAGGCGGTGTGCGGCGTCACGCCGAGCCTGTCCGTGACCCAGGCTCTTCCCAGCAGGTAGTCCCGCAGCAAATCCTCGGTGGACGGCAGCAAGGTGTCGGGGCTCGTCACGCCGCCGCCCACGATCCGGAGCCTCCCGCTGGCCGCGTGCCGCACGAGGCGGGCGAGCTCCTCGGGGTGCTCGCGGACGTGGTGATCCAGAAAGGAGATCTCGCAGATGGAGTAGTAGTAGCGGGGCTGTTCGTCGAGGAGCTGCGCGGCCTGCAGGAAGATCTGCTCCACGAAGAGGTCGTAGTAGTCGGGGATCGTGTGCTGCCAGCCGGGATCCAGATGGGCGTTCTGGCCGAAGACGATCACCCGCTCGGCCTGCTCGGGGATGCCCAGCCGGGCCCGGAGATCCGCCTCGGTCGGCAAAGCGGGCTCGGGCTCGGCATCGCAGCCGCACAGCCCCGAGACGGCGAGCAGCGAGAGCGCAGCCAGCAAGATGCCTGGACGGTCCATGTCAGCGATCTCCGGGGCCTGGCGCCTCGCCGGCGGACGTGGCTTCCCGGCGCTGGAGCGTGTTGCCCCGCAGCTCGAGGTGGGGCGCGGCAGCCGCCAGCTCGCGCAGGAAGGCGTCCCGATCCCTGGGCGAGACGAGCCCGAAGCGCTCCTTGCCCTCGGGGGTGCGGTAGTCGATCTGCAGCCGGTCCAGGGACCAGGCCGGGGCGCTGAGCGGGTTGCGGGTCGGATAGACCCTGTCGATCGACTCGAGCGGCAGGGATCCGAAGCGGATGCCGTAGAGCTGGCTGCGGGTCACCAGCTCGCGGGCGGTGATCTCGTAGGTGGCGAAGGAGTAGAAGACCCCGGCCGTGAACACGCCGATGCCGATGAGCAGCAGGCCCGGCCCGAGCCTGCACTCGGCGGCGATCAGGTGCGCGCCCTTGCCGAGCAAGAACAGGATCACGGCCGTCATGCCCCACAGCAGCCAGGCGTCTTTCTTGGTCGGGTGGATCAAGCGGTCCTCCTCCAGCCGAGGCGTGTCATTTCAAGGCGACGTCCCACTTGGTGCGCTCGGGCGTCTGGCTGAAGGCCTGCTCGTCGGACACGAAGGCCCGGCCGTCCTTCTCGCAGGCGTCCAGGAAGGCGACGAAGTCGAGCTGGGCGTCGGGCCGGCCGCGCTCGGCCGCGTACAGCCTGGCGATGTCGTTGGCCGGCAAGGTCTTGCGGCCCATCAGATCGGTCAGCGGCATGTTCAGACCGGCCTTGCCGATCCGGGGCCGGTAGGCGCGCCAGACCAGCTCGGTGCACACGAGCGAGTGATCGGTGGCGAAGTCGAAGTCGAAGTCGTAGGGCCGGCCCAGGTAGCCGAAGGCGGTCAGGATGGCATGGGCCCTGGCCAGCTTGTCGAGCCTCGGCCGGAGCGCCGCGACGTAGTCGCCGGTGACGTGGGGCAGGCTGTTGAGCACGACGCCCTCGCTGACGGCCTCGATGACCCGGATCGGATCTCCGCCATGGCCGGCCCGGTAGTGCGCCCAGTGCATCGGGTGCTGCTGGGAGATGTACTCGCCCAGGGTCAAGGGACGGCCGCTTCGCTCCTGGACGAAGGAGCGGACGGCGGGGTCGTCGAAGAAGGCCTCGAGCTTCTCGGGCGCGCCGATGTAGAGGATGGCGTGCGGCCAGAAGCCCGGCAGGCCCACGTTGCTCAGGTACCAGTTCTTGCGGGCCAGCAGGATGTCGCCCGGCTGGAGATCGGCGTCCAGCGCCTCCTGCTGGGCCCGGCTCACGAGGTAGTGGCCGATCCGCCGGACGCGCTGGTCGCCCATCCACTCCGCCACCGCGGACTGGGCCGGGAACCACACCCGCCGCACGGCCCGCTTGAGGACCTGGAGATCCGCATCCAGGCCGAGCCGGGTCTCCTGCCTGGCGAAGCTCGACTCGATCACCGCCAGGTGGCGTTCGATCCGGTCCCAGAGCCAGCTGCAGCCGTAGCCCAGGGCGCGCTGCCGGGAGTCGAGCCCCTTGTCCAGCCACAGCAGGTACTGCTCGCCGGCCAGCACGCGGCTCCGGTCCCGCGCGCCCAGGAACTCCTGGCGGAAGAAGCTGAAGGTGTGCTCCGGCAGGCCGCGCTCGGGGTGCGGGCAGTCGAGGAACTTGGCCACGTGCTTGTTGTCGCCCAGCACGCGGACGATGCGGAGCGCCTTCTCGTACAGCGAGAGCTCGGCCGCGTAGGTGAGCAGGAACGACTGCAGGTGGTAGCGGTGCTCGGCCCGGGACGGATCGAAGCGGAACCAGTCCTCGTAGTAGACCCGGACCAGGTCCAGGGCGAAGGCCGACTCGTAGATCATGCGCCAGGCGTCGAGCAGCAGGCGCTCCTGATCGGCGCTGGGAAGCTCGTCCGAGGCGGGCGTGATCTGGTGGGCCCATCTCTCCAGGTACGAAAGGCTGCGATCCAGCTGCTCGTCCATCTGGCGATAGCGGGCGCTGTCGAGCTGGAAGGCGAGATCGATCTCCGCTCGCGGCAGCGCGGTGAGCGGGCTGGGCTCGGTCATCCAGTAGACCAGCAGGCGGGCGCCCACGCCGGCGGTGGCCAGGGTCAAGAAGACCACCACGCTGAGGCGCAGCCGCCGGCGGGCGGCCTCGCCGGCCCACACGCGGCCGGCGAGCAGCCGGGAGGCCGCCAGGCAGAGGAAGCCGAGCACGAGCAGGGCGAGCACGCCGCCGGCCATGGTGGGCAGCCAGCGCATGCCCTGGTCGGCGAAGTAGAAGCCGAGCACCGCGCCCAGGGCCAGCGGGAAAGTCGAGAACCCGAAACGCTCGGCGGCCACGGCGAGCCATCGCCGCGCGCGGCCGGGCTCGGAGCCGTGTTCCGTGCCGGGCATGACGCGCTTCCCGCGCTCAGCGCCGGCGCTTGGCCGGCGGTTCCGGCGCGCCGGAGTCCGTCAGCATGGGCCCGCCTTCACGGCGGACCTTCCACTCCTCCCAGAGGTTCAGGATGAGCGAGGCGTCTTGGAGGGCGAAGGAGCGCTCCAGGTGCGGGAACTCCTTGAGCATGGAGGAGTAAAACTCCTGGTAGCGGGCGGGGGTGAAGTAGCGCAGCAAGGTCTCGCGGCCGTGCGAGTCCACGTCGAGGAACTCGATGCCCATGCCCGAGGGGAACTTGGGGTCGTCCAGGCCGATCGCGTGGGCGATCCGGCCCCGGATGGGCAAGGCCTCGTCCGGCAGGCTGATCTCCACCCACAGCTCGATGCCCGGCTTGAGCAGGAAGGTGCTGGTGACGAAGACACCCCCCAGGCCCAGGTTGGCCGAGGTGTTGAAGGACTGGAACTTGAGCTCCTCCCCCTTCTTACCTTCCGGGATGTAGAGGCGGCAGGGCAGCTCGATCTCGATACGTTCATAGCGTCGTCTGGAATCCACCAGGGCCTCCATCGAAGCGGTTGGCTGTCGGGTCCACATGACAGCACGGCTCGGGGCCGGCGTCAACAGCGCGTTTCGCGGGTTCCCCGGCGGGGCCGGCTTGACCCGCGATCGGGCTCGGCGGTACGCTATCATCTGACAGACGACTCGGGCTGGGCCGATATCGAGAAGAGGATTCCATGTGGAAGCCGGGTGCGATGGCCATCCACGAATTTGTCGCTACTTTTGTACTCACACTCATGCCCCTCTCGTGTGTCGACCGTGATACTTGCCCAATGGGCTACTATGACCAGGACGGTGTCAGCGCGACAGAATGTATAGCCTGGACCGACTGCGAAGCAGGCGAGTATGTTGCCGCAGAGGGAAGCCCGACCAGCGACCGCATATGCGCTGTTTGCGAGGCTGGCTCGTACAGCAGCATTAGCAATGCGTCGCACTGTTTCCCCTGGGACGACTGCAGGGATGATCAGTATGTTCTTGTAGAGCCCACGAGCACGAGAGGCCGCATCTGTGCTTCCTGCCCGGAGTCCACGAATAGCACAGGTCCGAATGCTGCGAAATGCACACCTGATATCCTGGCATTCACCGAGCTGAGCGCGGGCGGTTCTCACACCTGTGGGATCCGAGCGAGCGACGGGTTGGCTCAATGCTGGGGATACAATGGAGATGGCCAGTCGACACCACCGGCAGGTGCCGTTTTTTCAAGCCTGAGCGCGGGTAAAAACATCACCTGCGGGCTTCGTGATAGCGACCGGCAGGTGCAGTGCTGGGGAATTGACAATAACAACATCTCCAGACCGCCATCCGGGATCGCCTTTTCGAGTCTGAGCGTGGGTTACTATCACGCTTGCGGTATCCGCGAAAGCGACGGGCAAGCGCAGTGCTGGGGGAGCAACGGCGGCGGCATTTCGACGCCGCCGGAGGGCGTCGATTTTACGAGCCTGAGTGCAGGCGAGGTACACACTTGTGGGATCCGTGCGAGCGATGGGCAGGCGGAGTGCTGGGGGAATGACCGGTTCGGACAATCGACACCGCCGGCAGGGGTCGTATTCGAGAGCCTGGTAGCAGGATGTAATCACACCTGCGGCGTTCGCGCGAGCGACGGGCATGCGCAGTGCTGGGGGGATGACGAATACGGGCAGTCGACGCCACCGTCCGGGGTGATCTTCGAGAGCCTGAGCGCAGGAGGGCATCACACCTGCGGTGTTCGCGCGAGCGACGGGCATGCGCAGTGCTGGGGAGATGATGAACTCGGGCAGTCGGTGCCACCGGACGGGGGTATCTTCTTGAGACTGAGCTCTGGCGAGCGACATAGCTGCGGAATACGCGCGAGCGATGGACACGTCCAGTGCTGGGGAGCGGACGGCTTTGGCCGGTCGACGCCACCATCCGGGGCCGTCTTCTTGAGCCTGAGCGGGGGCGAGGCCTTCACTTGCGGTATCCGCGCGAGCGACAGGCAGGTGCAGTGCTGGGGGAGTGACTACAGAGGACAGTCGACGCCACCGTCAGGTGTCGTGTTTTCAGGCCTGAGCGCTGGCCGCTCTCACACTTGCGGGATCAGAGTGAGCGATGGGCAGGCGCAATGCTGGGGAACCGATGATTTCGGTAAGTCGACTCCACCGTCCGGGCTTGCCTTCGCTAGCCTGAGCGCTGGGGGTGATTTTACCTGTGGGGTTCGCGTGGCCGATGGGCAGGCGCAGTGCTGGGGAGCCATTTCAGAGCAGCCACCATCCGGAGTGATCATAAAGAGCCTGAGCGCGGGCGAGTATCATACCTGTGGGATCTGCGCGATCGATGGACAGGCACTGTGCTGGGGCAGGTTGACGCCTCCCTCCGGAGTCGTCTTCGGAAGCCTGAGCTCGGGTGAGTACCACACCTGTGGGATCCGCGAGAGCGATAGGCAGGTGCAGTGTTGGGGGAACAATGGCAGCGGCCGCTCGACACCGCCGGACGGGATCTCCTTTGCGAGCCTGAGCGCAGGCGAGGAGCACACCTGCGGGATCCGCGCGAGGGATGGGCAAGCACACTGCTGGGGGAGTGATTTCGCCGACCTGTCGACGCCTCCGGCCGGGGTTGTCTTTACGAACCTGAGCGCGGGCAACTACCATACCTGCGGGATCCGTGCTTCCGATGGCATCGAGGTATGCTGGGGAACAGAGGCCCGGAATCTGTGGAAGCCGTCTGATCGATGAAAAGAGAAAAGACATGCGGAATCAGAGAGCAGTGAGCCGCAGCTCATGGGCTGGCGCCATCGCCTTCACTCTACTGCTCGTCGCGTGCATTGATAACGGCGGAAGCGATCACATGACTTGCCCGGCCGGCAGCTATGACCACGACGGCGACAGCGCGACTGCATGTGTCGACTGGACGGACTGCGTGGATGACGAGTACGTCCTCGTGGAGCCCACTGTCACGAGTGATCGTATCTGTGCATTCTGCCCGGAGTACTCGAGTAGTACTGGCCCGAACGCCGCGAGGTGCGAGCCCGAGATCCCGACGTTCACCGAGGTGAGTGCTGGTATGTATCACACCTGCGGGGTCCGAGCGAGTAATGGACGGGTGCAGTGCTGGGGGAGGAATGCTCATGGTCAGTCGACACCTCCGGCAGAAGTCGAGTTTTCGAGCCTGGGCATTGGCGAGGACCATACCTGTGGGATCCGCACAGGCGATCGGCAAGTGCAATGCTGGGGAAGTGATGAACACGGCCGGTCGACGCCACCGGCAGGCGTCGAATTTACGAGCCTGAGCTCGGGCAATGAGCATACCTGCGGTATCCGCGCGAGCGATGGGCAGGCGCAGTGCTGGGGAAGTGACCAGTACGGCCAGTCGACGCCTCCTCCCGGAGTCAATTTCGTGAGCCTGAGCGCGGGTTGGTTTCACACCTGCGGGATCCGCGCGAGCGATGGGCAGGCGCAGTGCTGGGCGGTTGGAGAATCGACGCCGCCGGAAGGGGTCGTCTTCACGAGCCTGAGCGCGGGTGGTGATTACACCTGCGGAATCCGTTCAAGCGATGGGCAGGCGGAGTGCTGGGGGGCTGTAGAATCGACGCCGCCGGAAGGAGTCGTCTTCACGGGCCTGAGCGCTGGAGGTGATTTCACTTGCGGGATCCGCGCGAGCGACGGCCAGGCGCAGTGCTGGGGGGAAGACAGCTATGGTCAGTCGACGCCGCCAGCCGGAGTCGTCTTCACAAGCCTGAGCGCGGGTGGTGATTTCACCTGCGGAATTCGCTCAGGCGATGGACAGGTGCAGTGCTGGGGATTTGATTTTAACGGCGAGTCCGTGGCGCCATCCGGGGCTGCCTTCTCGAGTCTGAGTGCAGGCGGGGGATTCACCTGCGGGATTCACGCGAGCGATGGGCAGGCGCAGTGCTGGGGAATGATGGACTTTACCCAGACTCCTCCGGCCGGGGTCGTCTTCAGGAGTCTGAGCGTGGGCGAGGAGCATGCCTGCGGTATCCGTGCGAGCGATGGGCATGCGCAGTGCTGGGGTACTGATAGACACGGCCAATCGACACCGCCGTCTGGGGTCGTGTTGTCGAGCCTTGCTGCTGGTTATTTTCATACCTGCGGTATCCGCGCGAACGATAGGCAGGCTCAATGCTGGGGGGAAGACATCAACGGTCAGTCTACAGCTCCATCCGGGATTGCTTTCTTAGGTGTAAGTGCGGGCAATTCTCACACCTGCGGGATTCTCAGCTCTGGGCAGGTCGAGTGCTGGGGGGCCGATAGATCGGGCCAGTCGACACCGCCGTCCGGTGTCGTCTTCGAGAGCTTGAGTGCGGGCACTGGTCATACATGCGGGGTCCGTGCGAGCGATGGGCAGGCGCAGTGCTGGGGATATGATGAGGATGGTCAGTCGACGTCGCCGTCCGGTGTAGTCTTCAAGAGCCTGAGCGCGGGCTGCTATCACACCTGTGGGATCCGCGAGTCCGACAGGCAGGCGCAGTGCTGGGGAGGAGGCCTTTGGGGCCAGTCGACGCCGCCGTCCGGGATCGCCTTCGAGAGCATCAGCGCGGGCGTGTCACACACTTGCGGCATCCGCGCCGGTGATGGCATCGAGATCTGTTGGGGCTTCCAGGCGCGGAACCTCTGGCGGTAGACCTCCGCGGGGATCGACGCGGGCCGGGATTGTCGTGGCGTGCGGCGATCTGTCCGTGTATACTCGGACATCGGCTATCCCCGACTGCCAGGAGCGTGCTCATGAGATACCTCGTCTTTTTCATCGCCGCCGCCGCGGTCTCGCTGGTGGCTGCCTGTAGCCAGGACGCGGCCCAGGGCCAGGGCGCATACTGCGACACGGCCGAGGACTGCATGACCGGCCTCGTCTGCCGCAACAACACCTGCAGCTTGCCGGAGGACAGCCCGTGCCAGCCGGCCTGCAACCCGGACGCGGAGGCCTGCTTCGAGGGCGAGTGCATCGTGGTGATCGATCCCAACGACCGGGATCGGGACGGCAGCCCGGCCGCGGAGGACTGCGACGACGCCGACCGCACCATCTACCCCGGGGCCTTCGAGTTCTGCGACGGCATCGACAACGACTGCGACGACGAGATCGACGAGGGCTGTCCGGACTGCGTGGACGGGGAGACCCAGGACTGCGGCGACTCGGTCGGCGAGTGCATGACCGGGCTCGCGACTTGCCAGGGCGGCCGCTGGCAGGCCTGCTCGGCGATCGGGCCGCGGCCCGAGATCTGCGACGGGCTGGACAACGACTGCGACGGGCTCGTCGACGAGGTCTGCCCCTGCCACGACGGCCAGGAGCAGGCCTGCTCGACCGACGAGGGCGAGTGCGCGCCCGGCTTCCAGAACTGCGTCGACGGCGCCTGGGGCGAGTGCATCAACGGCGTGCTGCCGAGCCCCGAGATCTGCGACGGGCTCGACAACGACTGCGACGGCCACGCGGACGACGGCTTCGGCGTGGGCACGCGCTGCGTGCAGGCGGGCGAGTGCGGCCCGGGCGTCTTCGAGTGCGCCGGCGAGCAGGGCGTGCGCTGCTCCTCCGGGCCCGGCGGGAGCCAGGACCAGTCCCTGGCCGAGCTGTGCAACGGGCTCGACGACGACTGCGACGCCGAGACCGACGAGGACTTCGCCGGCCTGGGCCAGGCCTGCGACGGGGATGACTCCGACCTGTGCGAGAACGGGATCTGGACCTGCACCGCGGATCAGCAGGCCATGGAGTGCGCCAACGAGATCGCGATCGACCTGGAAGAGCTGTGCAACGATCTGGACGACGACTGTGACGGCCTGACCGACGAGGACTTCCAGATCGGCGAGCCGTGCATCGGCCTCGGCGGCTGCGGCGAGGGCGAGGGCCGGATCGAGTGCGCTGGCGAGCGCAACGTGCGCTGCTCGACCAACCCGGGCGGCAGCGACTTCACGCCCCACGAGGAGACCTGCGACGGGGTGGACAACGACTGCGACGGCGAGACCGACGAGGACTGGCCGGAGCTGGGCATGGACTGCGACTCCGACGACACGGACGAGTGCGCCCTGGGCTTCTACACCTGCGCGCGCGACGGCAGCGGCGCGGTCTGCGAGAACGAGACCGAGACCAACATCCGGGAGCTGTGCAACGGAGTCGACGACAACTGCAACGGGTCCATCGACGAGGGCTACGGCGTCGGACAGGAGTGCAACGCCGACGCGGACGCCTGCATGGGCGCCTTCGTCTGCAACGCCGAGCAGGTCGGGGTCGTGTGCTACGAGCCGCCCAACATCGAGGAGTGGCAGGCCGATCCGATGTGCAACGGGCTCGACGAGGACTGCAACGGCACCCCGGACGACATCGACCGGGACCACGACGGGGTCAACCCCTGCCATCCGATCCCGGCCTGGGATTGCTGCGACGATCCGGGCTGCCCCGACGCGGCCAGCATCAACCCGACCGACGGCACCTGGCACGACCACCCCTTCGTCTGCAGCGGCCGCACGAGCTACGACTGGAACTGCGACGGTTGGGAGCAGCCGAGATGGCCGCCGGCGATCTGGTGCTTCCAGGAGGGCTTCGCGTACGTCTGGGGCATCATTCCGTGCGGGGGGCGAGCCGAGTTCATCACCTTCTCGGGACTCTGCTGGCCGACCTACTCGATCCGGACACAGGAGTGCAAGTGATGAACCGGCTCAAGATCGCGGCTGCGGCCTGCCTGCTCGCGAGCCTGGCCTCATGCGGGGGAGGCTCGGCGCCGGCGACGTGCAGCGACGGGATCTACAACGGCGAGGAAACCGATCTCGACTGCGGCGGGCCCTGCGACCCGTGTGCTGCCGGCGGCGGCTGCCTGTCCAGCGCGGACTGCCGCAGCCAGGTCTGCACCGGCGGCAAGTGCGCCGCGGCCTCGTGCTCGGACGAGATCCAGAACGGCTACGAGACCGACCTGGACTGCGGCGGCACCTGCCCGGGATGCCCGGTGGGCGCGCACTGCCTGGTGGGCGCCAACTGCGCGAGCGGCGTCTGCCGCCTGGACGAGTGCCAGGAGCCGAGCTGCGACGACGGGGTCAAGAACGGCCCCGAGCTCGGCCCCGACTGCGGCGGCGGCTGCGGGCCCTGCCCGGCCGGCTACCCGTGCGAGAGCGACGCGGGCTGCCTGAGCCAGAAGTGCCAGGCGGGACACTGCGCCGAGCCGAGCTGCAGCGACGAGGTCACAAACGGCCTCGAGACCGACGTGGACTGCGGCGGGGCCGTGTGCCCGGCCTGCCCGGCCTCCTCGGCTTGCCAGGTCGACCAGGACTGCGAGCAGCGCGTGTGCCGGGGCGGTGTCTGCCAGGAGCCGAGCTGCGGCGACGGGGTCGCGAACGGCGACGAGCGCGGGGTCGACTGCGCGGGGCCCTGCCCGCCCTGCCCGGGCGGCGAGCCCTGCGTGCTGGACGGCGACTGCCTGAGCCTGAGGTGCACGGACAACGTCTGCGAGGCGCCGACCTGCGACGATCACCTGCTCAACGGCGACGAGAGCGACGTGGACTGCGGCGGCTCCTGCCCGCCGTGCGCCTTCAACAAGTCCTGCGGGGACTTCACGGACTGCAGCACGGGCATCTGCGGCAGCAATGGCCGCTGCGCCTACGGCGAGCACTGCGCGCACATCCTGTCCGCCTCGCCCCTGGCGCCGGACGGCCTGTACCAGATCGATCCCGATCAGGACGGCTACGAGCCGCTGTGGGCCTGGTGCGACATGCAGACCGACGGCGGCGGCTGGACCTTGGTGCTGAACTACCTGCACGTCGGCGGCACCAACCCTCAGCTCTACAACAGCCCGGATCGCCTGCCCTGGAAGGTCTCCTCGGAGCTCGGGGAGGACGAGCAGGGAACGTTCTCGTGGCGGCATACTCAGAACGACCTGTTCTACGATCTGGCCTACGACAAGAGAGATCCCGAGAACCACGTGCTGCGCTCCGGCCAGGAGCTTCGTTTCTACGGCGTCACCTCGGCCCACGAGCGCGCGCTGCACTTCAAGACCGGCCTGCCGGCCTGCATCGAGTACTTCGCCTCGGGCACGGGCTCGTGCGAGGGCATCCAGAAGCGCTTCGCCCCCCTGGCCGGGCACAGCGCCAGATTGCCCGAGTGGGCGGATGCCTTCTACGCCGATCGCGGCAACCAGGCCATGACCGACTTCCCCTTCTACACCGGCGCCGCCGACACCGGAGAGGCCTGCTGGGCCGTCCGGGGCGACGAGAGCCACTGGGCCGTGGATCACGGCCGCACGGGCAGCGGCTTCGACACCCTGCACCGGATCTTCGTCCGGGCCGAGCCATCCCACTGCTCGGACGGCACCCGGGACCTGTCCGAGACGGACGTGGACTGCGGCGGGATCTGCCCGGGCTGCCCGGCGGGTGGAGCCTGCTTCGCGGACAGCGATTGCTTCGGCCTGTGCGAGGCCGGCGCCTGCGTCGATCCGAAAAACTGCACCGAGGTGCTGCTGCTGCGCCCCGGGGCTCCGGACGGCGTCTACGGCATCGACCCGGACGGCGCTGGGCCGATCCAGCCCATGAAGGCGACCTGCGACATGACGACCGGGGGAGGCGGCTGGACGATGGTCTTGAACTATGTCCACCAGGGCGGGAGCGATCCGCTCATCCAGATGCGCGAAGACAGCCTGCCCCTGCTCGGCAGCGACCGGCTGGGCATGGACGAGAGCGAGTCGCCTCACTGGGGCCACGCCTCGCCGGCGCTCTTCGCGGCATTGAACGCCCGGGAGGCGCGGTTCCACGCCCGAAGCTCCGGCCACGGGCGGGTGATCGATTTCGTGACCGACTCGGCGGGTTGTCTGGCCTACCTGGGCGGTGACGAGAGCCAGAGCTGCGGCGACCTGGCCTACCGCTTCAGGCCGCTCGCCGATCACTCGGCCCGCCTGCCCGCCGAGGCGGACGGCACGGCCGTGACGATCATGGACGAGGTGCTGCTGACCAGCCAGCCTTTCTACGCGTACGGCAAGGCGAGCTGGAACGCGGGCTTCGGCTCCTGGAGCGTGGACGAGTGGTTCGGGGGCAAGCGCGATCACACCCTGCATCGTATCTGGCTGCGATCGGAGCCCGATCACTGCAGCGACGGGGCCCTGAGCGGGACCGAGACCGACGTGGACTGCGGCGGAGCCTGCGGGCTGCGCTGCGACGTGGGCATGGGCTGCCAGGCGCATGCGGACTGCAGGACCGGCCTGTGCGCCCAGGGCAGCTGCGGGCTGCAGCCCGACTGCAGCCGCATCAAGTGGGACGACCCGGACGCGGCCTCCGGTGACTACTGGGTCGACCTGGACGGGCAGGGCGGTCTCGATCCGATCATGGTCTCCTGCGACATGCAGACCGACGGCGGCGGCTGGACCCTGGTGCTGAACTACCTGCACCAGGGCGGAAGCACGCCCGCGCCCGAGGCGCTCGCGGACCGGATGCCGCTTCGCGGCAGCGAGGCGCTCGGCTCCGACGGGCACGACAGCGTCCACTGGGGCCACGCCGCGCCCGCCCTCTTCGCCCTGCTGGACGTGGACGAGCTGCGCTTCACGGGCCGCAGCTCCGGCCACGACAGGCGCATGGACTTCAAAAGCTCGGACACCGGCTGCATCGCCTACTTCGCGAGCGGCACCGGCACCTGCAGCGGCCTGGTCAGCGCGTACCAGGCCCTGCCCGGCCACAGCGCCCTGCTGCCCCAGGCCATGGATCTGGCGGGCCAGGACCTGGGGGAGAGCGCCATGTGCCAGGCGTTCTGGAAGGGCTGGACGGCTCACTGGTTGATCCTGGAGAACCGCTGGGACATGGACGACTGGGCCGGAGACGCATCTCAGGACACCCTGCACCGCATCTGGGTGCGAGCCGCGCCAGCGCACTGCGACAACGATCAGGCGGACGGTGACGAGGAGGGCGTCGACTGCGGCGGCTCCTGCCCGCAGGCCTGCGCGCGGGTGGGGCTGGGGGAGCCCTGCTCCGAGCACCGCCACTGCGTGACCGGCTTCTGCCAGGGGGCGCAGTGCGCTGCGGCGGCCGACTGCCTGGCCATCCTGCGCGCCGATCCGCGCGCCGGCAACGGGCTCTACTCGATCGATCCGGACGGGGCCGGCGGCTTCGAGCCCATCTACGCCTCCTGCGACATGGTGACCGACGGGGGCGGCTGGACCCTGGTCTTGAACTACCTGCACCAGGGCGGGATGGATCCCGCGCTGGCCGTGCGGGATCACGACCTGCCGCTCCTGGGCAGCAACGTCCAGGGCACCGACGAGAGCGCGACCGGCTACTGGGGCCACGCGGACAATACGCTCTTCGCGGCGCTCGGGGCGACCGAGGCCCGCTTCGACGGGATCGGCTGGAGCGTGCAGCGAGCCATGCACTTCTCCACGACGCTCCCGACTTGCCTGGACTACTTCGCGACCGGCATCGGCTCCTGCGCGGGTCTGCAGCTGCAGCACCGCCTGCTCGCCGGCCACAGGGCCATGCTCCCGGCCAGCATGAACGGCTACTTCGAAGACATGGCCGAGTTCGCCATGACGAGCTTCCCCTTCTATCAAGGTGGCGCCTGTCACTGGGGGATCGCGGATGGCCGCTGGGAGCTGGACGACTATGCCGGAGACGCGGATTTCGACACCCTGCACCGGGTCTGGGTGCGATCCGGCGGGCGGATCATGAGCGAGGACTTCGGAGACGGCGACACGTCCGGCTGGACCGTCCTCGATGAGACATCGCGCGAAGGCCCCTCGCACTGGTTCGTGTCGGGCGGTGTGCTGGTCCAGGACTCCAACATCGGCGCCAACCCGTACGATGACCCGCGTCTCGGTACGGTCCTGTACTGGGACAGGCCGGACGCGCTCCTGTGGCAGGATTATCGCTTCTCGGCCTGGATGCGCGACAACGACAACGACGGGCTCGGGCTGGTCTTCCGCTTCCAGGACCCGGATCACTTCTACCGGCTGGATCTCACGCTGGAGTACCGGAACTTCATCCGGCTGACCCGGCGGGTGGACGGAGCCGAGGAGGTCCTGGCGGAGCTCGCCGGCCAGCCCTTCGTGCAGGGGCAGGCCTTCCACCTCGAGGTGGAGGTCTCCGGGGATGCGATCTCGGTCTGGAAGGACGGCCGCCTGGTCATCCGGATCTACGACGGCTCGCTGGACCGGGGCACGGTCGGGCTCTACTCGTGGTCGAGCACGGGAGCCTACTACGACGACATCCAGGTGATGGAGGCCCGGCCGAAGGCGTCGGACTGATCGATCCGGTCGGGCTCGGCGGATTTGCCTTTCGATCGGATGTTTGCTAAGAATGACGCCTCTGTTGCTGTCAGGTGGGATCACTTGCTCGTGAGATACACGAACGGGAGGAGAAGACGATGAAGAAGCACGCTGGTTGGGGATGGAGCTTGCTGGCGATGGCCGGCATCGCGGCGATGCTGTGTTGCGGCTGCAGCTCGGATACGACGGGCAGCCCCTGCGATCCGAACCCGTGCACCGATCCGCACAAGACGGTCTGCAGCGTGGTGGACGGCACAGCCCAGTGCAGCTGCGATTCGGGCTACATCGAGGACGAGAACGGCGACTGCGTGGAGGATGTCACCGACTGCGATCCTCCCTGCGGGCGGGGCTTCCATTGCGAGGATGGCGACTGCGTGGAGAACGTCTGCGTGCCGGCTTGCGGCCAGGGCGAGATCTGCGTGGACGAGGGGACCGACGAGTGCGCCTGCGGCGACGGGCCGGCCTGCCAGGACGGGCAGATCTGCGTGGACGGCCAGTGCATCGACGAGACGCCGAACTGCGATGACGACGAGGACAACGACGGCGACGGTTGGGTGGACGCCGACGATCCGGACTGCCAGACCGGAGAGATGGAGCTCGGATTCGGGGACACGGAGTGCAACGACGGCGTGGACAACGATGACGATGGGGATACCGATGGAGAGGATCTCGATTGCATCGATGCGGCCGACGACAGCGAGGCAGGCGGCGGCACGGACAACTGCGACGACGGCCAGGACAACGACGGCGACGGCTGGTTCGACGAGGACGATCCGGACTGCCGGCTCGGGCGGGAGGAGACGGGCTTCGGCGACAGCGAGTGCAACGACGGCGTGGACAACGATGGCGACAATGCGATCGACAGCCAGGACAGCGGTTGTCTGGATGCGCTGGACGACAGCGAGGACGACAACACGCCGGCGAACTGCGACGACGATACCGACAACGACGCGGACGGCTGGATCGATGGCGACGATCCGGACTGCATCGACGGGACCGTCGAGCAGGGCTTCAGCCGGACCGAGTGCAACGACGGGATCGACAACGACGGCGATCGGCTGGCCGATGCGGACGACCCCGACTGCGTCAACGGCCTGGACGACAACGAGAGCGCGAGCGGCAACTCCTGCTTCGACGGACAGGACAACGACGGGGACGGGTGGATCGATCGGGACGATCCGGACTGCGTCTTCGGAAACAGCGAGCGCGGCTTCGGCGACACCGCCTGCAACGACGACCGCGACAACGATGGCGATCGTCTGATCGACTCCGAGGATCCGGGCTGCATCGACGCCCTCGACAACGACGAGGAGGACGCGACGCCGGACAACTGCGCCGACCACCAGGACAACGACGGCGACGGCTGGATCGACGGGGATGATCCGGACTGCCAGATGGGCTTCGTGGAGACGGGCTTCGGGCGGACGGAGTGCAACGACGGGCAGGACAACGACGGGGACCGGCGGATCGATGCCGAGGATCCGGGCTGCGAGGACGCGCTCGACGACGACGAGCGGGACTCGGCGGTGCTGGACTGCGCGGATCGGATCGACAACGACGGCGACGGCTGGGTGGATGCCGACGATCCGGACTGCATGCTGGGCGACTCGGAGCGCGGCTACGGGAACACGGCTTGCAACGACGGCGAGGACAACGACAGAGACCGCTTGATCGACTCGGAGGATCCGGGCTGCCTGGACGCCTGGGACAACGACGAGACGGACGGCGCGGTGGACAACTGCGCCGACCGGATCGACAACGACGGCGACGGCTGGGTGGATGCGGACGATCCGGACTGCATCGACGGAGACAGCGAGCAGGGCTTCGGGCGGACGCAGTGCAACGACGGCCTGGACAACGACTCGGACAGGCGCGTCGACAGCGAGGATCCGGGCTGCGCCAATGCCCTGGACAACGACGAGACCGACAGCGGCAGCCGGCAGTGCACGGATGGCCTGGACAACGACGAGGACGGCTGGACCGACGCCGACGATCCGGACTGCCTCTTCGGCACCAGCGAGACCGGCTTCGGCAACACGCAGTGCAACGACGGCGCGGACAACGACAGAGACCGGCGCATCGACGCCGAGGATCCGGGCTGCCTCGACGCGCTGGACAACGACGAGCAGGACAGCGTGGTTCCGGACTGCTCGGACGGTCAGGACAACGACGGAGACGGCTGGACCGACGAGGAGGATCCGGACTGCCGGTTCGGGCTCTCCGAGGTCGGCTTCGGCGTCACCCAGTGCAACGACGGCCTGGACAATGACGGCGATCGCACGATCGACTCCGAGGATATCGGCTGCGACAACGCCCTGGACGATGACGAGCGCAACGTGTCCGTGCCGGACTGCCGGGACGGTCTGGACAACGACGAGGACGGCTGGACCGACGACGCCGATCCGGACTGCTCCTCTGGAGACACGGAGAGAGGTTACGGCCGGACCCAGTGCAACGACGGGGCGGACAACGACGGCGACCGGCTCATGGATGCGAATGATCCCGGCTGCATGGATGCCTGGGACAACGACGAGACGGACAGCGCGACGGATAACTGCGGCGACAACCTGGACAACGACGCCGACGGCTGGATCGACGAGGAGGATCCGGACTGCATGCTGGGCATGAGCGAGCAGGGCTACGGCCGGACCCAGTGCAACGACGGGCTCGACAACGATCGGGACAGGCTGATCGACCGGGACGATCCCGGCTGCGAGGACGCCCTGGACAACGACGAGCGCGACGTGGTCGTGCCGCCCAACTGCGAGGACGGTCAGGACAACGACGGCGACGGCTGGACCGACTACGACGATCCGGACTGCCTGATGGGCGAGCAGGAGATCGGCTACACCGACTACGCCTGCAACGACGGGCGGGACAACGATCGTGACCGCCTCATCGACAGCGGCGATCCGGGCTGCGACAGCGCATTCGACAACGACGAGACCGATGGGGCGGTCGACAACTGCGGCGACAACCTGGACAACGACGGCGATGGCTGGGTGGACGGAGACGATCCAGACTGCATCGAAGGGACCATGGAGATCGGCTACGGCGTGACCGAGTGCAACGACGGGCTCGACAACGACGGGGACCGACAGATCGACTCGGGGGATAGCGATTGCGACGACGCCCTGGACGACTCCGAGGGCTCGGCGACGGGCTGCAGCGACAATGTCGACAACGACGGCGACGGCTGGGTGGACGGAGACGATCCGGACTGCAGGCTTGGGGAAATGGAGATCGGCTACGGTTCGACCCAGTGCAACGACGGGCGGGACAACGACCGGGACGGTCAGATCGACGCGCAAGACACCGAATGCTCGAGTGCCATGGACAATAACGAGAGAACATAGACACAAGGCGAGGGGGGCAACGCCCCCCGGAGCGCCTGCTCCATTTCCTGTTCTCAGACCGCCACTGTACTGATAGAATCGGCTCGCCCAGGGGGAGAGGGAGCTTGCGCGTGCATTCCAGATCCGCGTTGACGATCGTCGTCTTTCTGGCCATGACGGGCGTTGCATCGGCGATCGACCTGCAGCTGGCCTTCGAGCCGCCGTCGATTCAGATGACCGAGCTGGGCGAGCGGATCCTGGTCCCCGGTGCCAGGCTGCAGGCGCAGCCGGGCGAGCCGCTCCTGCCGGTAGCGACCTTCTGGCTGCTCCTGCCGCCGGGCTGCGAGCCAGGCGAGCTCAGGATCGAGGGCCAAGCCGTCGAGGCGCTTCCCGGTCTCCACAGGCCGCTCCCCGCCCAGCGGCCCAGGCCGCTCTCGCGCTCCACGCCCCCGGTGCCCACCGCGCCCGATGCGGCCATCTACGGCGGCGATGCGCCCTGGCCAAATCGGTGGTTCAGAAAGGGCGCGCTCCAGTTCCTGCACGGCTGCGCGCTGCTGCCGGTCGACGTGTTCCCGCTGCGCTGGGAGCCGAAGACCGGCCGGATGACCCGGCTGGTCTCGGCCAGGCTGCGCCTGGAGACCCGGCCCGGCGGGCCGGTCCCGCGGGTCTTTCGGGCCCGAAGCGACGACCTGGCCGCGGTGATGCGGATGGCCGCGGACAGCTCGGCCCTGATCGACTACCCGGCCGGGCCGGTCGATCGCGGGGTGTCGCGTCTCGATGATGGCGAGTTCGACTACTTGATCATCGCGCCCGGGGTCTTCGTCGGCCTGGGCGGCGACGACAGCCTGGAGGCGCTGCGGGATGCGCGCGAGCTCACCGGCCTGGCGAGCTCGATCGTCAGCCTGGAGTGGATCCAGACGCACTACCCCGGGACGCGACCGGACGGCGGGGCGGACGACGCCACCCGGATACGCGAGTTCTTGACCGACGCATACGCCGAGTGGGGCGTGCGGCACGCGCTGCTGGTGGGCGACGCGGATGCGGCCGACGTGGGCGGCGAGAGCGGCGACATGCTCATGCCGGTGCGCGGGCTGTACGTCAACATGGGCTACGACCCCGAGATCGGCGCGGAGATCGCCGATCAGATCCCGGCCGACATGTACTACGGCTGCCTGGACGGCAGCTTCGACTTCGACGCGGACGGCGTCTACGGAGAGCACGGCGACGGGCTCGGCGGAGGCGAGGTGGACCTGCTGGCCGAGATCGCCGTGGGGCGCGCCCCGGTCGACAGCGAGCAGGAGCTGCGGCAATTCGTCGCCAAGACCCTGGCATACGACCAGGCGGCCGGAAGCTGGCTCAGCGATGTCTGGATGCTGGGCGAGTGGCTCTTCGATGGGCCGGTCTGGGGCGGCGATTACATGGACGAGCTCATCCATGGCGCCAGCACGGGCGGCACGACCACCCTGGGCTTCGACAGCCTGCCGTTCTTCGCGTGTCACACGCTCTACGACCGGGATCTGGGCGGGCCGGACGCCTGGGGGCCGGGCGATCTGGTGCCGCTGCTCGACGAAGGACCCCACGTGGTCAACCACCTGGGCCACAGCGACGTGACCTACAACATGCGGCTCGAGATCCATCAGGCAGACGCGCTGATCAACTCGCACTCCTTCCTCCTCTACTCCCAGGGTTGCCTGGCCGGCTCCTTCGACAACCGCGGCCCGGCCGAGTACGGCGACTGGTTCTACGATCAGGACTCGATCGGCGAGCACTTCGTCTGCGGCGAGCACGGGCCGGCTGCGGCCGTGCTCAACAGCCGCTACGGGCTGGGCAGCTACGGCACGGACGGCCCCAGCCAGCGCTTCCACCGGGAGTTCTGGGACGCCTTCTTCTCGGAGGGCAAGACCAGGCTGGGCGAGGCCCTGGCCGACGCCAAGGACGACAACGCCCCCGGGATGGGAGACGACTGGAACCGCTGGGCCGGCTACACGGTCAACCTGCTCGGTGATCCGGCCCTGGTGCTCCACAAGAGCATCAACACCGACCAGCCGCTGCTGGGCGTCTACCCGCCGGAGCTGCGGACATACGCCGCCGCGGACGATCCGGGCTCGGCGTCGACGGCCGTGCTCCACGTGCGCAACGACGGCGTGGGCGCTCTCGGCTTCGAGGCGAGCTGTCCGGCCGACTGGCTGTCCATCAGCCCGAATTCCGGCACGGCCCCGCGGGATCTGGACGTCCAGATCGATCCGACCGGGCTCGAGGCGGGCGAGTACGAATCCAGCATCTCCTTCTCCAGCCCCGAGGCGGCCAACTCGCCCGTGGAGGTCCCGGTCGGTCTCCTGGTGGTGGAGGTGCCTGCCGAGCGCGTGCCGCACACGGAGCGGGCACCCGTGCTCGACGGGAGCATCTCCGCCGGGGAGTATGCCGACGCGCTGGTCCTGCCGGTCGATCTGGAGGGCGGAAGCCAGGTCGAGCTCCGCATGCTGGTCTGCAGCGACAAGCTCCACATCGCCTGCGAGGACACGCTGGACGAGTCGAGCGGAGATCACGATCACATCCTGCTGCTCTTCGATCGCGACCTGGACGGCGCCTGGCCGGTCGAGCCCGGCGAGGAGGGCTTGTACCTGTGCTTCGGCGACTACACGCTCTTCGTGCCGGTCTACAACTCGGGCGGCGGCTACCAGATCGACTACTACGGCGCAGAGGAGTTTCCGGCCGGCCTCCGGTCGCGGCGCGGCATGCAGGCCGGCCACCGGGTCTACGAGCTGGAGATCGATCTACAGACCTCCCATGTCGACGTGGGCCCTCACGGCAGCTTCGGGGCCTACTTCCAGGTCATCAACGCGCTGGGCTGGGGAGACGAGGAAGTGGACGGCGTCTGGCCCCGGCTGCCGGAGATCGACGACCAGCGCTTCTTCGGCCTCCTGGACATGGCGCCGGACAGCCCGGAGCTCCGGCTGGAGCCCGAGGCGCTCGATCTCGTCTGCACGAGCGGTCGGGAAGCAGCCAGCGCCATCGTCGCCGTCTCCGATGCCAGCGGGCTCGAGGTCGCCTGCGAGGTGGATCTGGACGGGGCTGCCGGCTGGCTGGAGGTCGAGCCGCAGGCGGCCGTGTGCCCGGCCGAGCTCGAGGTGCGCGCGGACTGCGGAAGCCTGCCGCCCGGGCAGTGCTCGAGCGCCTTCTCGCTGGTCATGCCCGGGGCGTGGAACAGCCCGCAGCGCGTCTCCGTCCGCTTGCAGGTGGAGCCCCAGCCGGCCAGGCTGGTCGTCGAGCCTGCGGCCTTCGAGCTGGCCGCGTCGCTCGGCGGTCCCGACCCGCAGCTCGAGATGCGCGTCTCGAATGCCGGGGATCGCGTCATGGACTTCGAGCTGCACGGCGCACCGACCTGGCTGGCGCTCGGGCAAGGCGCTGGCCGGCTCAACCCGGGACACGGTGTGGATCTCGCCATCCCGATCCGGCTCGACGAGGCGGGTCTGGGGCTGCACGCGGCGGAGCTGAGCGTGGAGGCGCCCGGGGCGGATGGCAGCCCGGCCGCGGTGACGGTCGAGCTCGAGGTGGTCGTGCAGCAGCCGGTGCCCGAGGTGTCGGATCTCCGCATCGAGGAGGGCGACAGGAGCCTCCACTTGAGCTGGGTCCTGCCGGGCGATCCGCTGGTCGCGGGCGTGCAGGTGCAGCGGGCCTTACTCGATGCGCCCGCAGATCCGGGCAGCGGCCAGGAGGTCTTCTCCGGGCTGGCTTCCGAGTTCGGAGAGGATGGGCTGGTAGACGGGGTGACGTATTGCTACAGCGTCTTCTCGCGCGACGCAGCCTATCGATTCTCCGGGCCGGTCTCCATCTGCGGCGTGCCCGGCGCCAACCACGCTCCGGCCATCCCCCAGCCGCTCCGGCCCGCGGATGGCGAGCTGGTCAGCTCCCCGGTCCAGCTCGTGTGCGGTAGCGTCCTCGATCCAGATGGCGACGAGGTGACCTACGTGTTCCAGATCCTGGACGCGGGCTTGCTGCGGGTGCTGGACTCGGGGACAGGCCAGGACCTGGGCGGCGAGGTGACCTACTCGCCCGCGATCGAGCTGGCGCCGGGAGGACGATATCGCTGGCAAGTCGAGGCGGTCGACGCGGCGGGCCTGTCCAGCGGGCTCGGCCGGCCGAGCGCCTTCGAAGTGCGGGCAGGGGAGGGCTGCGCCTGCGGCACCGGCAGCGGTCCTGCGCTCTGGGCGCTGGCGGTCTTGCTGGCCGGCGCGATGCGAAGACGGAGGAGGTCGCCGTGAGGCGCGCGATCCTCCTCGCGGTGCTCGCCTCGGCGTGCGCCGCGTCGAACGAGCGGAAGCCTGCGCCAGAGGCGAGGAGGTCGGACAGCATGGCAGCCGTGAATCTGAAGGCTTCGATCGGCAAGCGGGTCACGCTGAAGGGAACGGCCGGCAACGCCAAGGGAGGCGCGGTCGTGGTCACCACGAGCGGGTCGACCGTCTACCTGGTCGAGCTCGACGAGTGGCCGCCCGAGCTGGAGGGCCGGGCGGTCGAGGTCAGCGGCCGGCTCGACAGAAAGCAGCACATTCCAGAGGCCACGACCGATCCGGTCACGGGCGCAATCAGCGCTGGCGCAAGGGGAAAGCAGTGGGTTCTAGAAGGGGCTGTCTGGAAGGGGGCGGACTAAATAGAGCTCTATTCCACAGCTTGCTCTTGGAGGACATAGATGCGTATGCCCAACCTGGCCTCAGGCCTGCTTTGCCTCGGTCTCGTCTTGACTGCGAGCTCCTATTCTCTCGCCCAGGACCGACCTATCTTGGCGGTCTTCGACCTCGAGGTGAAGGGCACGACACTCGACAGCAGCGCGATCGACCGGCTCACCGACTACCTGGGTGCGCTTCTGGCCCGTAAGGGCTTCAAGGTCGTACCTCGATCCCAGCTCAAGTCGAGACTCACGGAGGCGAAGAAGGGCACGTACAGGGAGTGCTATGACGAGAGCTGCCAGATCGAGATCGGCAAGGAGCTGGCAGCGCAAAAGTCGCTCGCCAGCCAGGTTCTGAAGATCGGCATGCAGTGCAAGGTGACGGTCAACCTCTTCGATCTGAAGACGGCCGCAAGTGACGGGGCAGGGGCTGGGAGCGGGAACTGCGATGAGGATGGCATAGTCGCGAGCCTGGAGAAGGCCGTCGCGGATCTGCTTTCCCAGAAGGAGGCTCGCGAGCGCTCCGAGGAGGCGGCCAGGATGAAGGCTGCAGCGGAGGCAAGGGCGCGAGCCGAGGACGAGGCCAGGAGAGCTGCGCTGACGAAGGTTCAGGATGTGAAGCAGCCCGGGAGCGGCCTTTACTGGCTGCGCTGCCCACTTGGCCAGACCTGGAGCGGTTCGTCTTGTGTGGGGAAGCACAGCGCGATGAGCTTGGCCGACGCAAGGGAGGCTTGCCCCCCAGGTTACCGCCTCCCCAGACGTCATGAATTCGTGGAGCTCCTGGGAGGCTGCGATGCGGCTGCGCTCACGGGCAAGGAAGGCGAATGCTCGACCTGTGATAGGAGTGCTCGATGCTCCTCTTTGTTCGGAAAGGACGATGGTTCCTACTGGTCGTCGTCTTCCTATGCTTCAGATCCCTCCCGTGTATGGGGCGCGAACTTCGCCGGCGGCTATTTGCTCGGTGTCGAGAAGGTCTTCCCGCTCATGGTCCGCTGTGTGCGCCAGTGACGGATGCAGAGATCGCGGCGGAGGTAGATAATCTAGGGCGTTGGGGCGTTGCACCCGGTTGACAGTGCACTGTCTTGCGAATAGACTGCCAGCGTTTCCGAGACCCGGGGTGCGGACCTGCGGGCGATCGGTGGTCTTACGGAGGTACGTCAGTGGCTGAACCTGTCATCGGTATCGATCTGGGAACATCGTACTCCTGTGTGGCCACGGTGGTCGACGGCCAGCCGGAGGTCATCCCCAACGAGTGGGGAGAGCGGACCCAGGCCTCGGTCGTCTCCTTCCTGGACGACGGCAGAGTCCAGGTCGGCAACGACGCCAAGCGGCGGCTGCTGACGCACCCGCGCCGGACGATCTACTCCGCCAAGCGTCTGATCGGACGCTACATGTTCTCGCCCGAGGTCAAGAAGGCCATGGCGGTCTGCCCGTACGAGATCGTCGAGGGCCCCAACCACGGCGTGCGCATCAAGGTCATGGGGGAGGAGTACAGCCTGCCCCAGGTCTCGGCCCTGGTGCTGAAAGAGATGAAGGAGATCGCCGAGGCCTACCTGGACGTCACGGTGAGCAAGGCCGTCGTCACGGTGCCGGCGTACTTCAACGACAACCAGCGGCAGGCCACGGCCGATGCGGGGCGGATCGCCGGCCTGGAGATCCTGCGCATCATCAACGAGCCCACGGCGGCCGCGCTGGCCTATGGATTCGGACAGCACCTCCACGAGCGCGTGGCCATCTACGACCTGGGCGGCGGCACGTTCGATATCTCCATCATGGAGATCGGCGAGGACACCTTCGAGGTGCTGTCCACTGCGGGCGACACCTATTTGGGCGGCGACGACATCGACATGCGCCTGATGGACTACTTCGCAGACCTGTTCATGCAGCAGACGGGGCTCAACCTGCGCAGCGACGTGAACGCGCTGCAGCGCCTGCGCGAGGTGGCCGAGGAGACGAAGAAGGCGTTCTCCACTCGCAAGAAGGTCAAGGTCAACGTGCCCGAGGCTTTCAGCGACGAGTCCGGAGAGGTCTACGACTTCCAGACGGTGATCGACTCGGACACCTTCGTCCAGTTGACCATGGACCTCGTGCAGCGCTCGTTCAAGGTCTGCGACGAGGCCTTGCAGTCGGCCGGTCTGACGGTCCACGACCTGGACGGCGTCATTCTCGTGGGCGGGCCCACGCGCTTGCCGCTCATCCGCGACTCGGTCCGGCATTACTTCGACAAGGAGCCGGTGGCGGGCATCGATCCGGACGAGGTCGTCGCCATGGGTGCGGCCATCCAGGCGTCCGCGCTGGTGGATTCGGAGACGACGGCTTTCCTGCTGGACATCACGCCCCTGACCCTGCGCCTGGGTACGGTAGGCGGGTACACGGAGCAGATCATCGCCCGCAATACGCCGGTGCCCATCGATCGCACCCGGACGTTCACCACCTCGCGCGACAACCAGGAGCGGGTCAAGATCCGCATCTACCAGGGGGAGTCCAACCGGGTGGACGAGAACGTCATGCTCGGCGAGTTCGAGTTCTCGGGCTTCCGCGTGGCGCCGCGCGGAGAGGTCCAGATCGAGGTGACCTTCGAGATCGACTCCAACGGTATCTTGAACGTCTCGGCCATGGATCCCGAGACGGGACAGAGCGCCTCGACGGAGGTCAGCCTGTCGAGCGGGCTGACGGAGGCGGAGATCCAGGCGAGCATGACCCAGGTGGCCAACGCCGATCTGATCTGATTGCGGCGGGGAAGAAGCGGAGGTGGAGCAGGTGGCAAGGCTGGATCCGAAGTTCGTCGGACAGGTGATCGCCCTGGCGAAGGTCATCGACAAGTTCGATTACTACAAGATCCTCCAGGTGCAACGCCAGGCCTCGCTGGGACAGATCCGCAAGGCCTACCACAAGCAGTCGCGGATCTTCCATCCCGATCGCTACTTCCACCTCGATGACAAGGCGTTCAAGGACAGCATCTTCAGGATCTCCAAGCGGGTCACCGAGGCTTACGTGACATTGCGCGACGCGCAGAAACGGAGCTTCTACGACAAGCAGCTCGAGGAGACGCAGGGGCAGAAGCTGCGCTACACCGAGGAGTCGGACCAGGCCCAGAAGCAGTCCAAGAAGGAAGAGATCGGCAAGACCGACCAGGGTCGGCGCATGTACCGGCAGGGCATGCAGCTGCTGGATCGGAAGGACTTTCGGGGTGCCGAGCGGGCGTTCAAGATGGCGGCGGCCTACGAGCCCGACAACGAGCTGTTCAAGCAGAAGGCGGAAGAGGCCGGCGCCCAGATCAAGACCGACTACGCGATCAAGTAAAGACACAGGGTGCGAGCCATGGCGCAGGACATTGTTCAGTACGCCTTCATCGTCGACGCCACCGACGGGGGTCACGAGCTGCGCGAGCTTCGCGCACAGGACGTGCTCGGGCCGGTGGACTTCGGGCTTCGCATGCAGAAGGAGAGGCGCAGCGTCTGCATCGGATCCGGCGTGCTGGCCGGCTCCGTGATCCCGGGCTCCAACCGGCTCATCTTCTGCGGGCACTCGCCGGTCTGGGACGGTTTCTACGTCTCGACCATGGGCGGCGCCTCGCTGATCTGGGACGGCACGGGCATCTCCTTTCTGGCCATCGGCGGGCGCGCCAGCGAGCCGAGCGCGATCGTGCTCTGGGGAGAGAAGGGCGCGCACCCCAAGCTAAGGCTCGTGCCGCTGGACGTGGAAGCGATCTGGGCCGATGACGGCTTCTATGGCCTGCAGCGCCACGTGTTCGAGCAGCTCTGGGAGGGCGGGGGCACGCCGCGGGTGCTGGCGGTGGGGCCGGCAGCCGCGCGGACCGACATGGGCGCCATCGGCTCGAGCAAGACCCGCAAGGGTGAGATCACCGCCGCGGACTGCTGGGCGGGGCGGGGCGGCTTCGGATCGGCCTTGTTCCAGCGCCACTACATCTGCGCCATCGTGTACGGCGGCGACTTCGACGACGATGATCTGACCGACCGGGCCGAGGCGGACGGCTACTTTCAGAAGCGCTTCTCGAAGAAGATGAAGCTGGTCGACCTGGAGACCACCACGAAGTACCGCTTCGATCCTCGCTGGGGATCGGGCGGGACCTTCGGGGTCAACTACGCGAGCCTGTGCGAGCAGCTCTTCAGCTTCAACTACCGCTCGGTCAACTGGGGCCAGGACGGGCGCCGCCGTCTCTGGAAACGGCTGGTCCGGGATCACTACCTGGCGCAGTTCAATGCCGAGACCATCGAGCCCAAGCAGCAATCCAACTGCGGCGAGCCGTGTCCCGCGGTCTGCAAGAAGCTCCACGGGGAGTACAAGAAAGACTACGAGCCCTACCAGACCATGGGTCCGCTGACCGGCATCTTCGACCAGCGGGCGGCCGAGCGGGTCAACCATCGGGCCGATGCGCTCGGATTCGACGCCATCCAGATCGGCGGCCAGCTCGCCTGGATCATGGAGTGCCTGCACGACGGCGTGGTGGGCGCCGGGCAGCTCGGCCTGCCGGCGGAGGTGCCGGATAAGCCGGTCTTCGATCCAGAGGGCTTCGACGCCGTGGCCGATTCGGCCACCAACGCCGAGCTGGCGCTGGCCCTGCTCGATCTCTGCGTGCAGCCGGGCCATCTGCTCTCGCGCGGCATGCGGGCAGCGGCCAAGGCGCTGGGTCCCGAGGCCGTCAAGCGTGCGGTCTACCTCTGCAACGGGGATCGCGGCTGGATGGTGCCCAACCAGTACTGGGTGCCGGGCATGTTCGCGCCCCAGTCGATCATGGGCAAGTACTACACCTACTACAAGCCCGACTACCACTCCCCGAGGGAGCTCGGGCGCATCGCCGCGGAGCGCATGCTGGCCGAGCTGACGACGGACAACTCCGGGCTGTGCCGCTTCCACCGCGGCTGGAGCGAGAAGCTCTGGCCCGAGATCGTCTGCGGGCACTTCGGCGTCGAGATCGACTACCCCGCCCACCACGTCAAGGCGGTCAAGGAGATCCACGCCCAGGCCAGACCGGTCTACTGGGAGAGCGAGCGCTGCGAGGAGATCATCCACCGCTACCTGGAGTCGAAGCGGGAAGACGTGCTGGAGCACGACGATCTCGGGAGCTGGTTGTTCCGATTCGACCAGGACCGCCCCGAGGCGGCGCGGGCGTTCTGGCAGGAGATCAAGGCCGGCATCGACGAGCGCATGGCAGGGTTCGGGGATGACGATTGACCTCGTCTGCGCCGGCGCCATCGCGCTGTTCGCCTTTCTGGGCTACATCTCGGGATTCTGGATGCAGGTGATGCGCATCGGTGTGCTCGTGGCTGCCTACCTGCTGGCCGGCGCGGCGGGCCGACCGCTGGGCCCTTTCCTGGCGTCCAGCCTGGGCGTCCCGGTGCTGCTGGGCAGGCTGCTGGGCTCGGCGATCGCCTTCTTGCTGCTCTACTCCATCCTGTCGACGGTCGGCTGGAGCCTGCTGAGGCGCAGACGGCGGAAGAAAGAGCTGGAGCAGGACGGGCAGAAGCCCGACCGGGCGAGCTGGAACTCGACGCTCGGCGCGGTCTTCGGCGGCGCCAAGGCCTTTGCGATCCTATTCGTCATGCTGTGTGCGATCGTGCTCTTCGACAGCCAGGGCGGCAAGATCCGGCACGCCATCCGCTCGGCCGGCATGGGCTACGAGAAGTCCGTCGCGGTTCGCTTCGCCCGCGAGAACAACCTCCTGGCCGGCCTGCACCTGCCGGTGGTCGGAGACCTGGCCACGGTGGTCGAGCTGAACCGCAAGCCCGAGCTGCGGAAGAAGGCGCTCGCCGATCCCAACGTCCAGAAGCTGCTCGATCATCCCAGGGTCAAGGCGCTTCTCAACGACAGGAAGATCATCGAGCTCTCCAAGAATCGGGACGTGAGCGCGCTGCTCGGCCACCCGAAGGTCAACGCCCTGCTCGAGGACGCCGAGATCCAGAAGCTGCTCGGCGAGATCGACCTCGGCGAGCTCGTGCGCTGAAATGACGCTCCTCTAGATTTTCCGCAGGACCACGGAATGCCAGTCGATGGAGACCCACCTCGGCAAGTCTCCGAGATCCGGGTTTTCGCTGCGAAGCAGCGATGGGATATAGCCTGGGGCTGAAGCCCCAGGCTGATACACATCTCATCACGCAAGGATTGGTCGATCCTCCGAGAGCCCCGCAAGGGGCGCCATAAAACAGCCCAGGGCGAAGCCCTGGGAATAGAGGCGGACATGAATCGGCAAGCCCTGAAAGGGGCGTCATAGCCGGGGCTGGCGGATGCGATTGCGCCCTCACAGGGCTATCGTGCATATGGCATCTCTATCCCAGGGCTTCGCCGGCTTTGCCGGCTTCGCCCTGGGCTTGC
>JAFGRB010000159.1 GCA_016935365.1 Deltaproteobacteria bacterium | reverse complement strand
CAGCAGCTTCACCCCAAAACGACCGCCCTTCGGGCGGCTAGCCCTGAAAACAAACGCGGCTTGGAAAGCCGCGCTTGTTTTAGGACTGGCATCGGTGCCGGCTATCTCCAGAAGAGCGAGGCCTTGACCAGCAGCACGTGCTGGGCTCCCTCGTCCAGCAGCAGATCGTCCATCAGCCGGCCGAAGCGGAAATCGGCCGCCTCGAGCCCGTGGCCGAAGGCGCCGGAGTAGACCGCGTAGAGCACCGCACCGGGAAGGTACTCCCAGCGCAGGATCACGTTCAGGTTGAGCTGCGCAGAGGTGTAGTCGTAGTCGTCGCCCACGTCTGGCGCGGAGCGGAGGTCGCTCACGTGGATCGCGTCGCCTGCTGCGGCGTACTTGGCTCCGTGATCCACGGCGGCCAGGAAGATCTGCGCGTAGGCCTGCAGGCTCAGCTCGGTCGTGAACATGAAGGTGCTGCGCATGGTCACGCTCCAGAACTGGCTGTCCTGCTCGGCAAACAGGAAGCGCTCGGTCTCCGCCTGCTGGGTATCGATCCAGCGCAGGCTGCCCTGGCAGTGCTCGAAGCCCGGCAGCAGCTCGATCTGCAGGCGCGGGTGGAGGTTGAAGCTCAATCCCCCCTGGGCCCAGAAGCCATTGCCGCGTTCGGTGCTGCGCCAGCCCGCGTCCAGCGAGGCCGAGACGACGTGCTTTCCGGGGCTGCCTGCCCAGATACCCAGCTTGTACCGCTGGGCCTGGCCGCACAGCGGCACCCGGCCCTGGGTGCGCGTCTCCCGGTCGTCGCACAGGGGCCAGCCGCAGAAGAACCACGCTCCGCCCCACCAGCCGCCGATGAAGTCCGCCCCGGCGTCCAGCTCGAAGCCGTCGCCCAGGTCGAGCCAGGACGAGCTGCGGTCGAGCCAGCCGCTCAGGGTGATGCTGTACACGGCCAGAGGGCCCAGGGGCTTCGTGCGGTGGTGGCGCAGCCAGGCGAAGAGCATGAACCGGTCGGCCCGATCCAGGTAGCCGAGATCGTTCAGGGCCAGGTTGGGGCTGTAGTACAGGGCGTTGACCGCAGCCACCAGGTGCTCGCCGTCCACTTTCTCGAATCGCAGCCTGCCGCCGTAACCGAAGGGGCCGTCCTCCTCCAGCGCCGCCCGGACGCTCTCGTCGGACTGCCAGGCGAAGCGCTCCCGCGTCAGGTACGATGCGAGCCCCAGCACGTCCAGCTGGTAGTCGTCGTCGAACAGCTCGAGCTGCATATCGGCACCCGCGGAGAGGGCCGTCCCGTCGAAGGGGGTCGCCAGCGCACAGGCCGTCAAGCCGGTCGAGGAGCGGCGCAGCAGGCCTTGCTGGATCCGGAGCACGGTGGCGCTGGTGAGCGGCTCGGCCTGCCGGGTGCCCAGCTCTCCGCGTGCGTCCCGGATCCAGGCGCTGGATGCCGAGCTGATCGCCTGGAGCACGCCGAGGCCGAAGCGATCTCGGGTCTGGCCGCTGAGCTTCAGCGCGCCGTAGATCCGCGGAATGGCGGAATCCGAGACGAGCTCCTCGCCATCTTCCAGCTCGGGCGTCCTGGGCATGCGCCCGATTCGGCGGGTGTAGAAGAGCTCGGCCGTGCTGCCGCCGATACCCGACAGCGGCGTGCGCAGCAGCCCCATGTCCGCCAGGAAGAAGGGGCGCTTCTCCGGGAAGTAGGTCTCGATGGTGGACAGGTTGAGCACGACTTGATCGGCCTCTACCTGGCCGAAGTCCGGGTTGGCGGTCCAGGTCAGGGTGAAGTCCGAGCCCAGGCCGAGCTTGCCGTCCGCCCCGACGTCCATCGGTCGAACCGCAGACGGAACCCCGCCCATGGCGTGTCGGAGCACGGCATAGGGTGCGAGCTCGAATCGAAAGGGCGCCTTGCCGAAATCGAGGCCCGTGATCTCGCCGAAGCGCGAGACCCACAGGCTGGACTTGGGCGAGATGAACTGCCACTGGCTGGACTCCTGCAAGCGGCTCACCCAGCGGTGGAAGTTGGCACCGAAGCGGAGGTCCTCTCCCGGCTGGTAGCGCAGGAGCGCGAGCGGGATGCGCATCTCGACGGACCAGCCCTCCGACCCGATCCGGACGGCCGCTTCCCAGACGGCGTCCCACTCCTCGCTGGTCTGGTTCTCGTCGTACAGGGTACCGTCCCGCTTGACGCCGGCCGCGTTGACCTGGAAGAAGAAGCCGCTGCGGCGATCGTGGCGGCTGTCGACGTGAAAGGTGAAGAGGTCCGAGTCGATCCACCGGTCTCGCCGGGTGACGCGGGCCACGATCCGCTCGGGCTCCGGATCCCGGCACAGCGCCGCCAGGTAGAGCGCCTCGTCATCGTGCAGCAGGCGCACCTGCGTGGTGAAGCTCGGCGCCGCACCCGCACGGGGGAACTGTTGCACGAAGTCCTCCGAGGGCTCGGCGAGCTGCCAGACCAAATCGTCAAGCGCGCCGTCGATGACGGGCGGCGTGGAGATGCGCACGCTTCGGATGCACCTGGATTCCGGCTCGGCCGAGAGCACCTCAGGCGAGGAGAGCAGCAGCAGGCTCAGCAGCCAGCAGGATGGGCCCAGGGATGCGGATCGCATGCTGCGAAGATAGTAGAACTGAACCAAGTACGTTGCACTTGTTTCGGCTCTTCGTTACTCTATCGCTCTGGCCGGAAGCTGCTATGCTTGTCTGGGGAGGTCGAGGATGAAACGACTGCGGTGGTTCGTCTGGGTGACTCTCGGGTGCTTCTGCTGGTCTGGATGCGGCGAGGCTTCCAGGTTGAGCGGCTGTGCGGATGTGCTGGAATGCAACGAGCAGATGAGCGACTGCCCCTTCGGTCCGAGCTTCCTCATCGACGGCTACGCCACGCTGAGCGAGCAGGGGGGCTACGAGATCACCGTGAGCTACGGACATCTTCATGTCTCGAACTACTCCAACGAGATCCTGAAGCGGGTACAGATCTGGTTCCGCCTCGATGGGCCGGAGTACGTGCTGGACAAGTGGAGCCCGAGCGAGTACTTCTCGGAAACGGACAGCGGGCTGGAGTACTTCGACAAGGTGGATATCGACTACGGCGGAAACCACACCTGGGAGTGGTCCGGCTCCTACCACAGCGACGAAGCGGTATTCCGCTTTCCAGCCGTGGAGGTCTGCGTGGCCTTCGAGGCCCACTGGACCAGCGATCCGGTGGAAGAAGAGCTCACACAGTGACGGCGCGGAGCGCTACCTGCCTCGATACCTCCTCTCAGGGGTAGAACTCGTCGTGCCCGATGTCCACCAGGCCGCCGGGAGCGGGCCTGTGCTCGCGGTCGATGTCGTCTCCAGGCACGGGCCCTGACGAGGTGCCGCGGTCGATGGCGACCGAGCCGGCCTGCAGGCGAACGGTCGATTTCTGCCAGTCCTCCGTCACGGTGTTCAGGCCCGGCAGGTCCGCCAGGTTGCCGCCGATGTTCGGGATGCCGGCGATGGCGTTGAGGCCGTCCGGGGCGTAATCCACCGCCGCAGTCCAACTCGTGACCCGAGCGTAGGGCGGCGTGGTCGGATCGCTGAGGTCGTCACCCTCGATGTAGAAGAGGTTGGAGTCGAGCACCGCGATGCCCGAGTCCGTTCCCGAAGGCACGTGCTCGAAGAGGCACAGCCGCTCCGAGATGCGATCGTAGGGGTCGTCCTCGTGGACGTAGAAGAGGTTGTTGACGAGCTCCAGCCCGTCGGGCTCGATCCCGTCCGCGTAGACCGCCCACTTGACGATGCTGTCTGGCAAGGGCGGCGGCTCCCAGGGCCGCATCATGAGATCCGAGTCCAGCGTGTTGTTGACCGCCTGCACGCCGGTCCCGCCCCGCTGCCAGAGCGCGATCAAGTAGTTGCCCTTGGTGGCCGCCAGGTGGTTGTTGGCCAGGTAGGGCGCCGTACCCGTCTCGGGGACGTTGAGCTGGACGACCGCGCACCAGCTCACCACGCCACCGCCCACGACGCCGTTCTCGGGCGGCAGGGCGCACGAGGCGCCATTGCGCTCGAAGTGGGTCTGATGCGAGGGCAGCTCGCCCGGCGCCGGACCGAGCAGGTAATCGTCGTTGGGCGGCAGGCCGTCGAGATAGGCGCTGCCGATCGGCAGCTCGGGCGAAGGATCGGACGGGATGTCCGGGCTGGGGCAGTCGGGGGTGAAGTTCGAGTAGGAGCCGGACCGGATCTCGTTGTCGGTCACGGACACGTTCCGGGTGTCGACCAGCCACATGCCGGCCGCGATCGGCGGCAGGCGGCGGCGCAGGGGCTCCCAGTGGATGGTGGATCCGCCGCCGAAGATGCCGGCCATCTCGCCGTTGGGCCGGCCGTTGTCGCTGATGGTGACGTTCTGGCTGCCGACCAGCACGATCCCGACCGCCACGTCGGCGCCCTCGCCGGTTTCGGTGGAGCTGGTGCATGGACGCGCCCACCAGCTCTGGCTGGCGGCGATCATCTCGTTGCCGCTGATGTTCAGCATGGTCGAGTTGCCGGGGTAGACATTACCGGCTCGATCCACCGCGCCGTCGGCGATGCCCGCGTTGAACATCGTCCCGGCCGTGCTCCAGTATTGGCCTACCGACCGGTTGTTGGTGATCGAGGTGCGCATGGACTCCTGCAGGCTGATGGCGATGCTGCCCAGGCCCACGTTTCGGATGCTCGCCGAGATCCGATCGTTGCTGTCGATGACGGCGTTGACCGTTTCGCCGTCGCCGCCATCGAGATGGATGGCGATGGCGACGCCGTCGTCCGAGTAGGCCTCGATCATCTGGTTGTGGTGGATGCTCGCCCAGGTGCCGCGCAGCAGGTGCACGGCGCGGCAGACGCCCGAGCAGCCGCGGATGGACATATCGGTCGTGTGGTGAATGGTGACCGAGCCGTTGCCGCCCACTTCCTCCTCGACCAGGACGGCCGTGCCGTCCCGGATCGAGTCCGACCAGTCGCTGCGGACGAAGCCGCCGTTGATGATCGGCGAGGTCGCGCCCACGCTCGATGGCTGGGCGTGGACGTGGACACCGATCGGGCCCGTCCCGTCTCCGATCTCCACCTGGCAGTCCGAGATCTCCGGGGAGGCGCTTCGGACGGTCACGACAGTCGCGTCGAGCTGCAACTGCCGCAGGGTGAAGTGGTGGATCTTGCCCGCGTGGCCGGCTGCGAAGGTCAGGCCCTCGACGACCGAGGAGACGATCACTGGCCGGTCCGTGGAGACGTTGCCGGAGGCGTCGAAGCCGCCGAGCAGGTCGGGCGTGTAGGGCGTGGCCGGCAGGATGAGATCCTCTCCATAGGTGAAGTCGCCGATGACGCAGACGTTCGTGTCGGCCGACGAGCATGCCTGGGCCAGCGCGCCCGCGATGTTGTTGCGCGGATCCGCCAGGGTGCCGGAGCCGTCCACAACGGCCGGATCGGCCACCCAGACGCAGGCATCCACCTCGAGCACGATGTTGGCCGCGCTGCTCGTGCCGGGCTCGAACTCGTCCCAGACCTCGACCGTGAGGTTGTAGGTTCCGGGTGCGGTCAGGGCGGCGAGGCTCTGCACGCCCTCATAGGGGGAGGCCGAGTCGATCGTCTCGCAGGAGCCGGACGCATAGCACGCCAGCAGGTCGACGTCGGGTCCGCTCCAGTCGAAGTGCAGCGGCGAGTCGCCATCCGCGTCCGCAGCCACGGCGGTCAGGGTCAGCGGCGTGCCGGCTGCGGCCTGCAGGTGCCAGGAAATGCCGTCGAAGGATGCACCGCGCACCGAGGTGATCTGCGGGATGTGGTTGACCATCTGGACTCTGGCCGTGTCCCGGGCATAGCCGTTGACCAGCACCTCGATCGTGTAGACGCAGTCCTTCTGGGCGAGCAGATCCGGCATGAGGAACTGGGTCTGGCTGCCGTACTGCCAGTTGAACTCGTCGGTGAACGACACGTCCGATGTGTCGCAGCTGGCGGCCGGCTGGGCGTCGATCACCGACCAGACCCGGCTCCAGGCCCAGGGCTCGGCCGCGTTCGGATCGGGCGGATCGATGGTGGCCGAGAGCCAGCCGTTGCCTCCATGGCTGATCTCGTAAGGGTCGCTCGGCGTGTGGATGGTGACCGTGATGGTCGGGCAGGCGACCGGGTCCTCGAGATCGGTCAGCCCGTCGCAGTTGTTGTCCAGCCCGTCGGTGCAGATCTCCGGGTTGCCCGGGAACATGGCCGGCTCGCCGTCGTCGCAGTCGGTATCCACGGGCGACTCGTGGTTCGAGCCATTGCTGCAATCCAGGTCGTTGTCGCTCACCACGACCGTCGAGCCGTATCCGTCGCCGTCGCTGTCCTGGTAGCAGGCGTCGAAGCCGTCGCAGTCCTGGTCCACGCCGTCGGCCACCACCTCGGTCGCGCCGGGATAGATGGCGATGTTGCCGTCGTCGCAGTCGGTGTTGACCGTTGACTCGCCGGACGAGCCATTCGAGCAGTCCAGGTCGTCATCGGTCACCACGCTGTCGATGCCGTATCCGTCTCCATCTCCATCCTCGTAGCAGTCGTCGAAGCCGTCGCAGTCCTGGTCGATACCGTCGGCGATACCTTCGGGAGCGCCCGGATAGGCCGCGCCGTCGTCGTCGTCGCAGTCGTCATCGATGTCCGACTCGCCGGAGGATCCGTTGGAGCAGTCCAGATCGTCGTCGGTCGCGAGAGCGCTCCCGCCGTGGCCGTCGCCGTCGTTGTCCGCGTAGCAGGTGTCGAAGCCGTCGCAGTTCTGGTCGATGCCGTCGGCCACGATCTCGTCCGCCCCCGGGTAGGCGTCGACGTCTCCGTCGTCGCAGTCGTTGTTGACCGCGGACTCGCCGGACGAGCCGTTCGAGCAGTCCAGGTCGTCATCGGTCACCACGCTGTTGACGCCATACCCGTCTCCGTCGCCATCCAGATAGCAGTCGTCGAAGCCGTCGCAGTCCTGATCGATGCCATCGGCCACGATCTCGTCGGCGCCGGGGTGGATGTCGGGATTCGAGTCGTCGCAGTCGGGCCCCGTGCAGTCCGTGCCCTCGCCGTAACCGTCGCGGTCGACGTCGGCGCAGTCAACGCAGCACGCCCCCTCGTGGCAGTCCGGGTCCGTGTCGTTGCAGTCGGGCCCGTCGCAGTCGGGGCCATCGCCATAGCCGTCCCCGTCCAGGTCGGTGCAGTCATCGCAGCACGTGCCCTCGTGACAGGCCGGATCGGCCTCGTTGCAGTCCGGGCCCAGACAGCCGTCTCCCACGCCGTATCCGTCGCCGTCGGGGTCGATGCACTCCAGGCAGCAGTCGCCTTCGTGGCAGTCCGGATCGTCATCGTCGCAGTCGGGGCCCAGGCAGTCGCCGCCCTGCCCGTAGTCGTCGCCGTCGGCGTCGATGCAGTTGGGGCAACAACCGCCGATGTGGCAGTCGGGATCGTTGTCGTCGCAGTCGGGCCCCGTGCAGTCCGTCCCCGAGCCGTAGCCGTCCCGGTCGAGGTCGGTGCAATCCACGCAGCAGGCGCCTTCGTGGCAGTCGGGATCCGAGTCGTTGCAGTCCGGACCGGAGCAGTCCGCTCCGACGCCGTAGCCATCGCCGTCCAGGTCTGTGCAGTCCGTGCAGCAGGTCCCCTCGTGGCAGTCCGGATCGCTCTGGTTGCAGTCCGGGCCGGCGCAGCCGAGGCCCACGCCATAGCCGTCTCCATCCGGATCGATGCACTCGATGCAGCAGGCGCCCGCGTGGCAGTCCGGATCGGCATCGTCGCAGTCGCTGCCGCCCAGGATGTCGGGGTCGTCTCCCTGCACGTCGTCCCAGCCGTCGCACTCGACGTAGCCGTCGCCGTCGTCGTCGGTCTCGCCGGCGCTCACCGTGCCCGTGCAGGCGTTGTCGTTGCCGTCGCAGAGCTCGGTCGCGCCCGGGTACGAGTCCGCGTCGGTGTCGTCGCAGTCGCCTCCCCCCGCGATCTCCTCGTCGTCGCCTTGCAGGTCGTCCCAGTCGGCGCACTCGACGTAGCCGTCTCCGTCGTCGTCGACCTCGGCGGCGCCCACCTCGCCCGCGCAGGCATTGTCGTTGCCGTCGCAAAGCTCGGTCGCGCCCGGGTAGGACGCCGCGTCGCCATCGTCGCAGTCGGGGCCCTCGCGCGTCTCGTATGCGTCGCAGCCGGCGAAGAAGCCGTCCTCGTCCGCGTCCAGGCAGGTCTCGCAGGATGCCCAGTTGTCGGCATCGTCGTCGTCGCAGTCCTCGCCCAGGCACTGGCTACCGTCCCCGTAGCCGTCCCCGTCCAGGTCGATGCACTCTCCGACTCCCTCCGAGCAGTCCGAGCAGTTGAACGACAGGGTTGCCATCGCGAGGATCGCAAAGAGCAATGTCCATTTCATCGCAGGCTCCTTCTCGAAGCATGGGGTTCGCCCCCGCTCGGGGCATCGATAGCCTTGTTTCGGGACATTCTAGGGTATTGCGGTCAAAAAGAGAAGCCCGCCTTGATCTGAGCCGGGTGACGTGTTTTGCTCTACGGCAAGCGGGGACCAAGTCACACGGAGATTGCGGTATGGCGAAGAGTGGACTGGATGCCCTTCGGGATCGGGCCCGCCGGGGGGACGTCGGGGCCCAGGTCGAGCTGGGCGCCCGTCTCGTGGATGCGCCGGGCGGCCAGAGCAACCAGGCCGGCTACAAGTGGCTGCTCCGGGCTGCCAGGGCGGGCGATCTGACCGCCCAGGTCAAGGTAGGCGAATGCCTGGAGCGCGGCAAGGGAGTCGCGCGCAAGCCGGGCGAGGCGGTCCGCTGGTACAAGGCGGCGGCCGAGGCCGGCGATGCCCTGGCCCAGCTGCGGCTGTCCTGCTGTTATCTCGATGGTCGCGGCGTGCGGGCCGATCCGAGGACCTCGGAAAAGTGGCTTCGCCAGGCCGTGGAGCAGGATCTGCCCGAGGCCCTGCTCGAGTCCGGCTGGCGCGGCCTGGAGGGCGGGAGCCCGGCGCAGGGCTTCGAGCTCGTCCGGAAGGCGGCCGCGATGGGCTTGCCCCAGGCCCAGTTCGACCTGGGGACGCTCTATGCGCTCGGGCGCGGCGCGCGGCGCGATCCCGGCAAGGCCTTGACCTGGACCGTGCGGGCCGCGGAGCAGGGTCACGTGGAGGCCCAGTACGAGGCGGGCCGGGCATACGACATGGGCCGCGGCGTGCGGGCCGACGACGCCGAGGCCGTGCTGTGGTACCGCAAGGCGGCCGCCCAGGGGCACGCGGGCGCCGAGTACCAGCTCGGCTACGACTACTGGGAGGGCGATGGGGTGTCGGCCGACCGGCGCAAGGCGCTCGAGCTCATCCGGAAGGCGGCGGACAAGGGCAGCCCGGACGCGCATGTCTTCCTGGGCACCTGCTACTTCCACGGCGAGCAGGTCGCTGCCGATCCGAAGCGGGCGTGCCATCACTTTCGCAGGGCGGCCGCGCGCGGAGACGCCTTCGGGCAGTTCAACCTGGGCATCTGTTACCGGGATGGGGTGGGCGTCAGGGCCGAGCAGCGGCGGGCCTTCTTCTGGTTCAAGAAGGCGGCCGCCCAGGGCGATCTGGACGCCCAGCTCTGCATGGCCGAGGCCTGCTACCACGGGCAGGGTGTGCGCCGGGACCTGAAGCAGGCCCACGGCTGGTATGCCCGGGCGGCCCGCCAGGGCGACACCGAGGCCGAGTACAACCTGGGCTGGATGTGGCTCCACGGCGAGGGCTGTACGCGCAACCCGTCCCGGGGGATACGCTGGCTTGCGAAGGCGGCGGCCGACGAGCACCTCGGCGCGCTGGCGGCCCTGGTCATGGTCTATGCCGAGGGCGAGGGGGTCGAGGTGGACGAGGCGCGGGCCTTCCGCTATCTGCTCAGGGCCGCCCGCCTGGGAGATCCAGAGAGCCAGTACCGCGCTGGGCGCTGCTTCGCCAAGGGCATGTGGACGCGGCGCAGCGCGCGCCAGGCAGCCTACTGGTACAAGCAGGCTGCCGAGAAGGGCCACGCCAAGGCGCGCCGTCGGCTGGGCGATTGTCTGGCCCGGGGCGCGGGTGTGAGCAAGAACCCGGCCCTGGCAGCCGAGTGCTATCAGCAGGCGGCCGAGGCGGGCGATCCCGAGGCCGGCAAGCGGCTCGCCGCGCTGCTGGAGAGCGAGCGGGCAGAGGCGGGAGCCTGAGGCGGAGTCGATCACTCGCAGGTCCAGGCCTCGCGGATGGCCTGCTGCCTCGCCTGCAGGCGCTTGATCATCTGCTCCCGGTCTCCCGGGTAAGCCGGCCAGAATGGCGACAGCAGGACGATGGTCTCCCCGGGCCGGCAGGGATCGGCGAATGTCGCCTGCAGGGGCACGCGGCGATAGGGCGTGGTCCAGTCCGGGCAGTCCTGGATGAGGTGCCAGATCCAGTCGCGCGCGGCCGGGCGGAGCATGGCGATGCAGGGCGGCTCCTCGCAATCGAAGCCGAGCAGCTCGGCCGGCACCTCGCAGGCGTCCATCGCGCGGCCCAGGTTCTCCTGGAAGCCCTCGGGCCGGAATGCGAGCTCGGTCTTCTCCGGCCAGGCCTGGGGCGTGCCGTGGAGCTGGCCCTCGTAGCCGCGGGCCACGGCCCGGGTCATGGCGAGCTCCAGCTCGAGCCGCTGGACGCGCTGCTCGCAGGCCGCGAGGTCGTCGGACAGCGGTGCTTGCCCGGAAGGCTTCTCGATCGGCCGGTGCGCGGGCCTGAGCAGGGGCCCGGGTCCGGATCCGTCCTGCGGCGAGTCCGCGGGCGGCTCGCAAGGCGGGCAGGGCGGCGGCGCCGTGAGGGCGAAAGCCGCGTAGAAACCGACGCCGCCGCCGATCAGGAGCGCGGCGACGGCTGTGCCGATGATGGCGATGGTGGCGTTGGTGGCGCTGGACTGGCTCATGGGGAGATGATACCATCCCTGGCTATCTGGAAGGCTGTCGCAACAGAGACTGGAGGGATCCATGGCGAATGCACCCAAGAGAATGGCGATTCTGGTCGGCGGAGGGCCCGCCCCGGGGATCAACAGCGTGATCGCAGCCGCCACCATCCGCGCCAACCAGGGGGGCGTGGAGGTGATGGGCATCCAGGACGGCTTCAAGTGGATCATGCACGGCGACATCTCGCACGTGCGCAAGCTCGAGATCGAGGACGTCAGCCGCCTGCACTTCCGGGGCGGATCCTTCATCGGTATCGCCCGGGACAACCCGACCAAGGACCCCAAGCACCTGGAGAACACGGTCACGTCGCTGCTGCGGATGAACGTGGACAAGCTGATCACCATCGGCGGCGACGACACGGCCTACTCGGCCATGAAGCTCGAGCAGATGTCGGCCGGGCGCATCCGGGTGGTCCATGTGCCCAAGACGATCGACAACGACCTGGACCTGCCCCACGGCATCCCGACGTTCGGCTACCAGACCGCGCGGCACGTGGGCGTGGAGATCGTCAAGAGCTTGATGGTGGACGCCCAGACGACCTCGCGCTGGTACTTCTGCGTATCCATGGGCCGCAAGGCCGGCCACCTGGCT
>JAFGRB010000158.1 GCA_016935365.1 Deltaproteobacteria bacterium | reverse complement strand
TTGAAGTGAATTCAAGTGGTTCCACCCCCTCTTGGCGGCCGGCGCCTGGCAGCGCCGGCCGTTGATGGACTTTTTACGAGTCCATCATAGGTGACGGGCCGGCTCGAGGCTCCAGCTCGCGGCCGGGAACCTGCATGCGCTCACGGACGCGAGCAGGTCGTGGATCTCCGGCGTGAGCGCGGCCGGCGCCACCTCGATCGCGCCCGGCGACTGCCCGGCTCCTATCGGCGCGGCAGCCATGGCCTGTGCGTCGTCGCCGGCCCAGCTGCGAGCGCCGTGACCCTCACGCGATCTCTTCGCGCTTGCCTTCCCTGCGCCGCGGCTGGCATGCTGGTGGCGCACTCGACGAGGAGGGCTCGCCATGTGTGGCATCGTGGGCTACGTGGGGCCGAAGGACGCGACGGCGGTCCTGATGGAGGGGCTCTCCCGCCTGGAGTACCGCGGCTACGACTCGGCCGGCGTGGCGGTCCACGACGGGCGCGCGGTCCACATCCGCCGCGCGGCCGGCAAGCTCTCCCGGCTGGCCGCTCTGCTGGCCAGCGAGCCGCTCGCCGGCCAGCTCGGCATCGGCCACACCCGCTGGGCCACCCACGGGCCGCCCTCCGAGCTGAACGCCCACCCCCACGCCTCCGGGCGGGTCGTGGTGGTGCACAACGGGATCCTGGAGAACCACGCCGCGCTCCGGCGCCAGCTCGAGAAGCGCGGCCGGCGCTTCTCCAGCCAGACCGACACCGAGGTCTTCGCCCACCTGATCGACCAGTCGCTCGGCCGAAAGCCCCTCGAGCAGGCCGTGGCCCAGGCGCTTCGCAAGGTCAAGGGCACCTATGCGCTCGCCGTGCTGGCCGTGGATCAGCCCGACCGGATCGTGGTGGCCCGCAACGCCTCGCCGCTGGTCATCGGCCTGGGCGAGGGCGAGCAGTTCGCGGCCAGCGACATCCCGGCCCTGCTCGCGCACACGCGCGACTTCGTCTTCCTCGAGGACGGCGAGCTGGCCGTGCTGACCCGCGAGTGGGCGCGCATCTGCACGCTGGACGGCAAGACCGTGCGCCGCAAGAGCCGGCGCGTGGACTGGACCCCGTTGATGGCCGAGAAGGGCGGGCACAAGCACTTCATGCACAAGGAGATCCACGAGCAGCCCCGCGCCCTGGCCGACACGCTCGCGGGCCGCATCCTGGCCGATCACACCGACGTGCGCCTGGACTCGGTCTCGCTCTCGGCCCGCGAGATCAAGCGCATCGACCGCATGGCCATCATCGCCTGCGGCACGAGCTGGCACGCCGGCCTGGTGGGCAAGTTCCTCGTCGAGCGCATGGCGCGGCTGCCGGTCGAGGTGGACCTGGCCAGCGAGTTCCGCTACCGCGACCCGGTGCTCGGCGAGCGCGACCTGGTGGTGGCCATCTCGCAGTCCGGCGAGACGGCCGACACCCTGGCCGCGCTCCACGAGGCCAGGCGCCGCGGCGCCAAGGTGCTGTCGATCTGCAACGTGCTCGACGCAAGCATCCCGCGCGCCTCCGATCACGTGCTCTACACCCACGCCGGGCCCGAGATCGGGGTGGCCTCCACCAAGGCCTTCGTCACCCAGATCGCGGCGCTCTTCCTGCTGGCCGTGCGCTTCGGCCGCGCCCGGGAGACGCTGGACGCGGCCGCGGCCCGCGGCCAGCTCGACGCCCTGTCCGCCCTGCCCGAGTTGGTCGAGGCGGTCCTGCGCAGGGAGGATCAAGTCGAGTTGGTGGCCCGGACTTACTCCGCCTCGCGCGACTTCCTCTACATCGCCCGGGGCATCAACTACCCGATCGCGTTGGAGGGCGCGCTCAAGCTCAAGGAGATCTCCTACATCCACGCCGAAGGCTACCCGGCGGGCGAGATGAAGCACGGGCCCATCGCGCTGATCGACGAGCGCGTGCCCGTGGTCGCGATCGCCACCCGCAACTCGGCCTACGACAAGGTCATGTCCAACCTGGCCGAGGTCAAGGCGCGCGACGGCAGGATCATCGCCCTGGGCTCGCCGCGCGACCGGCGCCTGGAGGCCGTCGCCGATGCGCTCATCCGCGTGCCCAGGTGCGAGGAGACCTGCGAGCCCGTGCTGAACGTCGTGCCGCTGCAGCTGCTCGCCTACCACGTGGCCGACTTCAACGGCACCGACGTGGACCAGCCGCGCAACCTGGCCAAGAGCGTGACCGTGGAGTGAGCAGGCCTCTACGCTGGGCGTACCAAGTCGCTTGACAGTTGGGCCGCGTGTCAACCAAAATGGTGTAAGAATGGTTGCACCAGGAGCTCAAGATGGCCTCGATCACGCTCAAGGGAGTGCCCGATGACCTGCTGGAGGCCCTCCGGGCCAGGGCCCGGGCAGAGCGACGCAGCCTGATCCAGGAGGTGCTGGTCCTGCTGGAGCAAGCCCTGTCCGAGCCGCCCGTCCACAGCGCAGCCGGCCCGGGACGCGGGTCGCAGCTCGCGGCATGGGCAAGGCTCGCGGGCCGATGGCAGCCCGAGGGATCCATCGCGGGGCTGGCGGAAGAGATCTACGTCGCTCGCACGCCCGGCCGCGAGGTCGCGCTGTGAGGCTGATCGACACGGACGTGTGCATCGAGATCCTGCGCGGCAACCCGCAGGTGATCGAGCGGCGTGCCGAGGTGCCCGACGAGGTGGCGACCTCCTGGGTCAGCGCGGCCGAGCTCTACTACGGCGCCGAGAAGTCGTCCGCAGCGGCCCACAACAGCCTGATCGTCACCGACTTCCTGGCCACCCTCCGGGTCCTTGGACCGGACCGCGGCGCGGCCTGGCACTTCGGCCGGTGGAAGGCGGAGCTGGAGCGCGCTGGCCAGCGTCTGGCAGACGCCGACCTGTTCATCGCCGCGACCGCCCTGTCGCACGGGGCGGTCCTGGTCACCGGCAACCGGCAGCATTACGAGCGGATCGAGGATCTGTCCATCGAGGACTGGCTGCACGCGAGCTGAGATACCACAACTGGCCGGATCTAGATTCTACATACAGTAAGGCCTGTCAGGCCCCACGGCCAGCACGACCCACTCTCCGAGGTCCAGTTGCCTCATGTGCCGCATCAGGATGCTGACCGCAGCGTCGGCCTGCCTCCAGTCGAACATGTATATTCTGCTGAGTTCATCCGCCTCCACCTGCAAGAAGCAGCCGTATTCGTCGCGAACGCGCTCGGCCCAGATTCCCGCGGCTTCCATCTCCACCAGAGCCGTGCTCTCCAAAAACGCGGACTCCACCCAGCAGTCGCTGTCGTCCTCCGACGGGCAGCCGCCCAGTACGTTCGAACGGATGTTCCACAGAGACTCTCCCAGCCCTTCCAGGGCGATCAAATGCCCTTCCCGGTAGCGGCCGCCCTCGCACAGCACGGGCTCATGGAGGTACACGCCATCGTGCTCTCCGGCCGGGGTCGTGAAATCGGCCCGGGAGCCCTGCATGTCGATGTACCGCAGATCGGGGCAGTGATCCTCCCACAGGTAACAACCCGAGGCCGCCGCGGAGACGAATGCGAGGACAAGCCCGATGGCACATGACCGGCCGCGCATGGAGCGACCTCCTTCATCCGGGACGCTCGCCGGAAGCGCTCCTGCGAGTCTAGCACATTCGACCCTGCGACCGGGAGCCAGGCCGCGCCCGGGCGGCGAGCATTGACACGCATCGAGCCCGGATGCTCTACTCGACCGAGCCTTCCACGCCTGGGGGCCCGAGATGAAAGCCGCTTTTCGGATCGCGTCGATTGCAGCCGGATTCTTCCTGCTCCACGGCCTTTCGCCGGCCGAGCTGCGCGCGGACTCCTTCGACAGCTCGTCGCAGAACAGCTCCGAGGAGTCCTCGGAGAACTCCTCGGAGGAGAGCTCGGACAAGTCCAGCCGGCAGAGCAGCGAGGGCTCGTCCGAGGGATCCACCAAGAGCAAGTCCGACGCTGCGGCCATGACGGTGCCCGGCGCGCTCATCATCGTGGCGGCCACCGTGGTCGCGGGCGTCTGGCTGTCGACCGAGACCAGCGAGTGGAGCGACGCGGCCGAGGACCGGCTCGGCTGGTACCTGCGCCGGCACCACGCCATGGTCACCTGCGACATCGTGCTGGCCGGCGGGCCCGTTCTTTCCGACTGGGCCGCCGAGCTCAAGCTCAGCCGCGCGGAGCTCGTCCGGCTGCGCAGGGCCCTGGACGGCTCTGCCGAGCAGAGCGAGATGCTCCGCGTGCTCGACTCGGACCTCGAGGAGACGGACGTGAAGAAGTTCGCCGCCTGCTTCTTCTCGGTCGCCCTGCGGGCGCTGGGCGAGGAGCGCATGGGTGCAGTCGTTCGCCTCGTTGCGAGCCCGCTCGGCTGAGGCCGTCCTCTCGCGCTCCCGGCGCCTCGCCCTCGCCTGCCTGCTCTCGCTCGTGACCGGGGGCTGCCTGCACGGCCGGAGCCGTCCGCCCGGAGACGCGCTGGTCGACCGGCTGTGGGGCGAGGCCGTCGAGACCTGCTTCGCGCGCCTGCCGCGCGCGGTCACGGAGCCGGACGGCCGCCGCTGGCAAGTGGTGCGCAGGGCGGAGACGCGCCCGCACGGGACCGGCGAGCACGCCGAGGAGATCTTCGATGCGCGCAGCGCCTCTGTCTTCGCGTACGCCATCCCGGGCCTGGAGGCGCTCGCCCGGCGGGACCCGGCCCTGGCCAGGCTCCGGCAGGCGCGGGCGCTGGCCTTCTCCATGCTCTACGCCTTCGACGTGCGCGCCGGCTGGTCCGAGAGCCGCATCTGGCGGAGCTTCAACAAGTGGCGCGGCGGCGCGGAGAACCCGCGGGAGGGCCCCCTGCCCAGGGCGGCCAACCTGGCTGCCGAGGGCTACGCGGACGAGCGGGGCATGCGCAGCCCCAGGCTGGACCTGGTCAGCCTCGCCACCCAGCTGCTGCTTCCGGACGAGCTCGAGGACGGACAGCTCGGCTGCCGGCTGCTCGGCCAGGCCCGCTTCCTCCGCGAGCGCTTCGCCCGCCTGGAGCCCGCCTTTGCGTGGCCGTCCAGAAGCTGCGACGCGTTCGAGCGCTGGGCGCGGATCGACGCGATCGATCACGTCGAGATCTGCCTGGCCTCGCCGACCACCAAGGCGGTCTCCTCGCTCTTCGGCCACCTCTTCCTGCGCGTCGTCCCTCGCACGCCCGACGGCGCCCCGCCCGACAACCGCAGCCGGGTGATCGCCTTCGTGGCCAACGTGCCGGGCATCCTGACCGAGGACCCCTTCTATCCCCTCAAGGGCGTCTTCGGCGGCTACACGGCCGTGCTGATCGAGAAGCCCTTCGTCGACTCCTTCCGGGAGTACGTGGTCGCCGACGGGCGCGACATCCGCCGCTGGCGGCTGAACCTGGATCCGCGCGAGCTCCGGCTGCTGATGGAGCGCATCTACGGCATCCAGCACGGGGCGCGCTACAGCTACTTCTACTTCGGGCAGAACTGCGCCAGCCTGATGATCGACCTGCTCGACAGCATCGTGCCGGAGCAGGCGCGCCTCGACGCGGCCGGCGTGGTGAGCAAGGTGCCGACCAGCGTCCTGGACGGCCTGTCGTTCGCGGTGAACTGCAGGGGCGAGCCGCTGATGACCTACATCCCGGAGCCCTTCCTGAGCTTCGAGCACCGAGCGGCAGAGGCCGAGCGCCGCCAGGCGCAGATCGAGCCGCGGCTCGTCGCCGCGCTGGCCGCGGCCCGGGGCGCGGACGCGGCTGGGCAGCTCCGAGACGCGCTCGAGCGCGCGCATGCGCCGGACGAGCCGCTGCGGGTCGGGGCCTACGGGGCGCTCGCCGAGCTGATACGCCCCGGAGAGCTGGATCCGGACGAGCTGCGGGACTGGCTGCGCGCGAGCGCGGTCGTGGAGAGCCACCTCTCGGCCCAGGCCAACATCGCCTCCGAGCAGCTGCTCTTCGCCGAGCTCCGCGAGCGGGCCCGCGAGCTGGTCGCGGAGGCGTTCCGCCGGGCCGAGGTGGCCTTCGAGGCCGCGCTCTCGTTGCGCGCGCGCCCGGACGAGCAGCGCCTGCGCGCCCGCTTCCGCGCGTCGATCCGGGCCCTGCGGAGCGGCGATCGCCTCGAGCGTTACGCGGGCTACGAGGGCTTTGCGGATCTGATAGCGGAGCTGGAGGCGGCCGATCTGAAGGCGGAGGAGGCGACCGCTCGCCCGACGGGAAAGACGCACCCCCCTTCGCGGATCGGCCTCTCCGGCGACGCCAGCGACGATCGCCTCGAGCGTGACGAGGGCCTCGCGGATCTGGTAGCGGATCTGGAGGCGGTCGAGCTGCCTGCCGAGGACGCGACCTCGCGCCCGACAGTGGCAAAGCACCCCGGATCGCAGATCGGCCATGAGGAGGCGATGAGGGCCGAAGCGGAGCGACCTCGAGGTCGCGAGCATCTGGCCGATGGAGCCGACGCAGCCCAGAAAGGCCGAGGCGCGATGCACGCGCGACAGCCAGAGCGCTTGCAGGAGCTTGCGGACGCGCTCCGGCTGCTGGCCCTGCTGAAGGCGGACTACGATCGCGATCCGACCCGGCGGGACATCCCCCGGGCCCACCGCGCGCTATTCTACCCCGAGGACGATCTTCCGCTCCGCGAGCAGCCCTACCTCGCCGGCCTGGCCCGCATGATCCGCTACCCCTACGTCACCCGGATCTCTCCGGGCCTGCGCGCCCTGCAGGCCTGCAAGCGCAAGCTGCACGCCGCCTTCCGCCTGGACGCACTCCCGCTACCGGTCGAGGCCAGCTCGGCGAGCGAGGAGGCCGACCGCTACGCCCGGGCCTGGGCCCACTCGGGCGTCGACAGCATGAGCGTCGGGGCCGCGGTCCACCCCTGGCGCGTCGAGCAGCCCCTGGCGCTGGTGCTCCGGGCCGCCCTGTGCGACGAGGCGGTGGGCGATCAGCGCCGGCACGGCTTCTGGGGCGACCGATCCCTGACCGTGATGCGCGCCGAGGTGGAGTGGTCGGTCGCGGACGGAAAGCCCTTCGTGCCGAGGAGCCTGACCCGGGTGATCGGCTTCCGCTCGCTGCGCCGGGAGCTCGAGGTCCGGTCGAGCGCCTGGTCTCGCCTGGGCGTCGAGTTCGCAAGCGACGTGGAGACGGCCGGCCACGATCGCGCGAACGTGCGGACAGAGGTTCGCCTGGCCGCACTCTGGCCCCTGCTCGCCAGCCGCAACTTCGCCGATCACCTGATCGCCAGCGCCGGCCTCGCCTGCGACGGCTTCTTCGCGCTCGACGGCGGGCGATCGCCGATCTGGGGATTCGCCGCGCCCGTCGGCCTGGAGATGCGAAGCGCGCTCTTTGCCCGCCGCAGCCTCGCGCACCACCTCTCGGCCGCGGTGGAGGTGGCGCCGCTCATCGACGCGGGAAGCGGCCGGCTGTACTGGCTGCTCGCCGCCCGGGCCCAGGCCCGCTTCGCCCTGGCCGAGCGGATCGGGCTCTGGTGGCGCGAGAACGTGGGTCTGAGCCTGGTGATCAACCTGCGCTACGCGAGCGGGCTCGACGTGCGGGCGATGGAGGAGAGCGACGACCTCGGCTTCGACCTGAGCCTGGTCTTCGATTGACCGGATCGAACGGATCTCCACCGAGAAGACCGCAGACCCCATCGACGATGCTCTTCAGCGATGGGTTCTTCTCGAGGATGCACTCCCTTAACTCGTGCCTATTTATTGGCACGGCTCTCTTGATTACTCGGTCGCGGGCGTTGAGCGATCTCTTATTCAAGGCGCTATCCAGCAGGTTCTGATCGATGGCACCATCACATTCGCCGATGTCACCGATCACCGTCTCCATGTTCTTCTTGAGTAGAAATATCGAAGCACAGTCGGGAAGACTTGCCTTGATTTCCTCGATCACCTCTTGTTCCTTGGCCTTCTTGCCCAAGCCAATCAGTTCTCTGACCTTGTCATCATCGAAGACGGCAATGACGTGTTGACAACTGTCTCTGAGACAACTCAGGTCTTCGCGAAGAGACCTGAGCAGCTTGCTGTTGCCTTTCTTGGGGTTACCCTTGATCTTCTCCGTGAGGATCTGTCGGTTCCTATCGATCGAGTCGTACACGCAAGACAGGATCAGCTCGTGAAAGGGAAAATCACCGGCCGGGTCACGCTGATCCTCGTACAGAACAATGATCTGGTAGTGGAGGGGCATCAGGACTCCTCCTCTCCGAGAACAAAATCCTCATACCCCTCGCTGCGCAGCTCGCCGATGCCTCGGTAGCGTTTCAACCAGCGTTCTAACGAGCTGGCATCCAGCCTGTACAGCCTCGTGCGGCGCTGGTCGTCGAGACGGCATATATGTGCTGAGCGGGACGGATTCGCGAGTGCATCCAGGAACTGGTCTGACTGCGTCGCGATCAGCACAGGCTGTCCCTTTGCGGTGGTCTCGAAGAAATCGACCACGCGCCGGAGCAGGTGCGGATGCAGGTGAAGATCCGGCTCGTCGAAAACCAGCAAGCTGCGCTGGTTCTCCAGGCGCAAGACAGCGATGAGCGCCAGGTAGGCCAGCATTCCATCAGACATCGCGGTCGCGGGTTCGGGCCGTTGTCCTGAGAATGTGATGTTTAATGCGATCTCTCCACCGCCGGGATCACCTTCGGTGCTCACGTCCTCGACTTCGTCGCCCAGCCCGAGCTTGATGTACTCCAGAGTCTCTCTCCAGTGTTCCGGTGATCGCGCGTTCTTGAGCTGGTAGAAGGCGTTTGCCAGATCGTTACCCAACAGTTCGACGCGGTCAGTAGGCTGTACGTATGCAGAACCTCGCATTCCGGAAGGGCGGTTATACGCCTTTCGTGACCAGTACGGGAGCACCTCGAAAGGCAGGTGCACCTCGATCCCCTCCAGGGCGCGGACTGTCCTGGCAAATGACGCGTAGGGCGCGTCATCCCTGGCGACGAGCAATGGGAGCAAGAACTGCTCCGGAGCATATCCCTTGTAGGCAACCAGCCGATTCCTCTCCGGGCTGAGGATCTTTGCGCCGGAGCGTGTCCTTACCAGCACGGGCCGGGCATGCTTCCCGCTGCCGACCCGGAGCTCCTCACTCTCTATCACGGTATGGATTCCCTCGTGCAGCAGACTGAAATCATAGCGGAGCGCCGGCCCCCTGCCGACAATGGTCACCCCCAGGCGCAAGGCGTCGCTTCCAAGGCTGTTAAAGCCGGCATGGTGCCGGTGGAAGGTATCGAGGAAGTCAGGCCGGGGAGACTTGCGCAGGAGCTCGCACGCCTCGACGATCGTGCTCTTGCCCGAGCCGTTCTCGCCGAGCAGGACGGCAAGCCCGTCGGTACGGACCACAACCAGCTCGATCGACCGCATGCCGGCGACACGAATCTCCGCGATTCTGTCATGCTCGTCTTTTTTGTTCTGGACCTTGTCGCGCTTTGGCATGTACATCATCCTTTCACAGGGTACGCGTCAGAGGCCACGGCGATGGCTGGAGCAGTCGCAGAAGCTGTCACGCCGGCTTGGGGCCGGGTAACCGTTCACCGGGCTTGAGCACATGAAGGCAGGAGAGAGGGTGC
>JAFGRB010000157.1 GCA_016935365.1 Deltaproteobacteria bacterium | reverse complement strand
TCGATCACCTCCAGCGCGATAAGTCGATCCATCAAAGTGGGACGCGACATCGTGATCTCAGAGGTGCTGAGCATCGAGTCGACCACCAGGGCCGACGACTCGACTTGGCGCCCCCTCTGGAGTCTGAACTGGTTCCTGCTGCTGGCCATCGCGTTGGTCGCCCTATCGGCATACTTCCTCAACAGCCAGACCCTTCGATTCGTCGTGCTGGGCATGGCATTGCTCTTCTTCGGATACCTGGAGGGCGGCGGGCTGTCGTTTCACGATGTGATCAACCTCATCGAGGGGGACCTGTCCGTCTTCACGGCCACGGCTACCCGTTTCGTGTTGGCTTGTTTCGTCCTGCTGACCTCCATCCTCATCGGCAGGTTCTACTGCGGATGGCTCTGCCCCTTCGGCGCGCTCACGGAGATGCTGTCACGCGCATGCAAGCGCTTGAGATTCCACGTGCCTTCGCGCACCGACAAGTGGCTTCGGCTTCTCAAGTACCTGGTGCTGATCATCATCCTGCTCGCCGTCTTCTTCGCGAGCCAGTCTCACCTGACAGAGGGAATGGTCGATGTCGTCGAGCCGTTCGGCACCCTCTTCACGCTGAGTGGCTCCTTCCTGGCATGGGTGATGGTCGCTTTTTTCCTCATCGCCTCCGTCTTCGTCCCACGAGCATACTGCCGGTACGTCTGCCCCCTGGGGGCCTTCCTCGCCTTGATCACCATCGGTGTATCTTTCGTGCGCTACCTATTCTCCAGGCTGGCGCCGACACCGAGACATGGCAAGCTGGATGCGACGCTGGGGGGCTGTCCCATGGATGCCATCCTCCACGAAAGCAGCTGGGCGGAGATGGGCGTCAAGAGCGGAGAGTGCATCGTGTGCACCCCGCCTATCGGATGTCGCCTCCCTGAGCGAGACGCCGGGCCAGCGCATCCATCCTCTTCTTGACTTCCGCCTCGATCAGCTCGCGCTGGATCTCCTCGCGCGCCTCCTCGAAGGAGCGCGCCGGGCCCGCCTGCCGGCGGACGACCCGCAGCAGGTGGACGCCGGCGGGGCTGTGCACCGGCTCGGACACCTCCCCCTCCTTCAAGGAGGCGATCGCCCCGGCGAACTCGGGCAGGAGATCGGCCGGTCGCAGCGTGCCGAGAGAGCCGGCCTGCGCCTTTCCGGCCTGGTCGTCGGTGTAGCGGTCGACCGCCTCTTTCCAGGAAAGACCGGACCGGATCTCGGCTCTCGCCTTTCGGGCCCGGCTCTCGGCATCGGCCCCTCCGTCGGCCCGGTCCCGGAAGAGGATCTGGGCCAGTTCCAGCCCCCCGGTCGAGGCGTAGATCTCGGGGTGGGACTCGTAGTGGGCCCGAAGCTGCTTCTCGTCGAGCTTCACCTCCGCCCGGATGCGGTCCATGAGCCGCTCGACGAGCATGTTTCGCCGCAGGTTGCGGCGCATCCTGGCCTCGTCGAGGCCGGTCGTGGCCAGAAACTGCAGGTAGGCCGTCCGCCCACCGCTCGCCTCCAACAGCGTGTTCATCCTGGAGTCGACCTCCTCGTCGGAGACCGACAGCCCGATCGCGCGCGCGTGCTGGACGAAGAGCTCGTCCTGGATCATCTTCTGGAGGATCTTGTCGGCCAGCCGGGCGCGCTCCCCTTCTGCGAGCCGCCCCCCCATGGTCAGGGCTCGCTCCGCGTGCTGGAGGGTCTGCTCGAAGTCCGCCCGCTCGATGTCCACGCCGTGGACCGTGGCCACCACGGAGTCGGGGGTTCCGGCCGTCGGAGCCGCAGCGCGCTCGTCGGATGGGACCGGCAGGGCTGCGCCCTCCGGCTTCGCGTCCCCGGCCGACCGCGCGCCGTCCACCGTCCCCGAGCCTCCGTCCCTGCTCGACTCCGCGTCGTCGCACGCGGCGACGAGCGAGAGCAGGATCGAGACAAGCAGCGCTGCCTGGCCGCACTTCGCCGAGATCGAAGCGGATCTCCCGTCCATGCGCCACCTCCCGTCCGCCAGTACGGCAAGCCGGTGCAGATGGTGTCACCCGCAGCATGCGCTTGTCAACGTTCGAGCGATGAAATCCCTTGCCATTCCACTGCGCCTTTTGTATCATTTTTCACTGCGGTCCGGCGTCAACGACCTTAGAGGGAGTGCGATCATGCCGACAAAGGCCTACATTCTGATCGAAGGAGCCGCAGGCACGGTGCCCACCATCCTCAAGCGCCTCTCCAGCATCGAAGGGGTCAAGGCGGCGCACGCGGTCACGGGCCAGTTCGATATCATCGCCCTCGTGGAGGCCGATGACATCAATGCGGTCGGCAAGATCAGCTACTCCCAGATCCAGATGATCGAAGGGGTCATCCGCACGATCACCTGCAACGTGATCGAGCTGGAGTAAGGCGGTCGACGCCGACTGCTGCAATGGCGATCCTCTCGGGGGAGCAGGAGAACGTCGCACATGTCCGCCAAGGCGTACATCCTCATCGAGGGCGCCGCGGGCAAGATCCCCGACATCCACAAGCGAGTCAACATGATCCAGGGTGTCAGGAGCTGCCATGCGGTCACCGGGCAGTTCGATCTCGTGGCCCTGGTCGAAGGCCAGGATCTCAACGAGCTGGGCTCGGTCGGCTACGCACAGATCCAGATGCTCGACGGCGTGGTCCGCACCGTCACCTGCAACGTCATCGACCTCTGAGCCCCTCGCGGCCGGCAACGATGCTCCCGAGGCTGCTCTTCTTTTCGGCGCTCGCACTGGGCTGCAGCAGCTACGAGGAGCTGCCCGGCGACGAGATCGACTGCGCCTGGTTCGAGGGTGACAACTGCTGGCGCAGCACGCTGCAGGCGGCGGAGAGCTGCCTGCCGGACAGCGAGACGAGCGGCGCGCTGTCGTCCGATGGCAAGCGCTGCACCTATGACAGCGGTGTCGAGGTGATCTTCTACGCGCCCGTGACGCTGGGGCCCGACGCCATGGTCGGCGCGCTGTGGGACTTCGAGATCCGCACCGGCGGTGACTTCTGCCTGCACTACCGCGATCCGGCCGAGGGCGCCATGCTCGTCGAGATCGCGGCGGGCAGCGTGCAGATCCGCGGCGAGGGCTTCACCGTGGGCATCACCTGCCCGGACGGCGAGAGCTACAAGGTGGACCGGAACCTGCTGAAGACCTGCGAGGCGGTCGAGAAGACGATCCCGGCCCGGTTCCCGGAGGTCGATGCCTCGCACGCATTGTTCCGCCTCGGCGGCACGGGCGGGTTCCCCCTGGAGCTCTTCGACTGTCTTGCGGACTGAGCCGAGCCTCTTCGACTCCTTGCCAGATTCAAGCCCTGAAAGGGCGCGATACGATAGCCCAGGGCGAAGCCGGCTCTGCCGGCGAAGCCCTGGGAAAGAGGATCGACACTCGCGAACAGCCCCAACGGGGCGGAATAGTCCTGCGAGTCGTCTCTGTATTGCGCCCTTATGCTGAGTTTAAGATTATGCGGAGTTACGGTGGAGTTAGCCGCATAAATACCTGCAATATTAGCTGGTTGGCTC
>JAFGRB010000156.1 GCA_016935365.1 Deltaproteobacteria bacterium | reverse complement strand
CTCAGACCATGGGCCGAGTTGGGCGTAGGCGCACACCCGCCCGAAGACTCGCCCGAAGTGGGTGGCACCTGGCACCTGCACCGCAGCACCTGGCACCTGCACCGCACCGCAGCACCTGCACCGCAGCAGCACCTGCACCGCACCTGCACCTGCACCTCGTGTTCCTCATCTGGCTCGACTAGCCCCGCGGCAGGGCCCGGAGGCCCGGACCCGGAGCTTGCATCGGGGCATGCGGGAAGCTACGATCCGTTCTTGCCGGGAGTGGGGTACTGAGGCACGCGATCGCGATGCAAGGGAGCAGCCGATGAGGATAAGGCTCGGGGTGTGTTCCTTTCCGCTCGTCCTGGCGCTGTCGCTAGGTGGGCCCGGCTGCATGTTCGGCGGCGACAACGATCAGGCCGATGGGAGTGTGGTCCCGGGTGATGCGCAATGCGAGGACCTGTGCGTCGCGGGCGAGACCCGATGCGTCACGGGTGGTTTCCAGGAATGTGGCGACTTCGATGGGGATGACTGCACCGAGTGGAGTCAGGTCACGGCATGTGAGCCCGGTGAGGTCTGCTCGGACGGAGTCTGCAGGCCCGCGTGCGAAGACGAGTGCTCGCAGGGCTCGGTCAGGTGCAACGACGAAGGCACAGCCACCCAGGAGTGCATGGTCGACAGCATGGGCTGCTGGATCTGGGGCGTCGAGGTGGATTGCCTCGCCGGCGAGACGTGCTCCGAGGGCGTCTGCAGGGCCATCTGCGTGGACGAGTGTGAGCCGGGCTCCCGACAATGTCACGGCAACGGATACCAAGTCTGCGTTTGGTCTGGCACCGACAGCTGCAAGGAATGGGGCTCGACCACCCAGTGCCCGGTCGGCGAGACGTGCTCCGACGGATACTGCAGCACCGGTTGCACCAACGAGTGTACCTCGGGCTCTGTCCGGTGCAGCGGCATAGCCGGCTTCCAGGTCTGCGGCGACCATGACTCCGACGCTTGCCTCGATTGGGGGCCCACCATTCCATGTCCGGCTGGGGAGATGTGCTCCAATGGCGAGTGCGACGTCAGCTGCGCTGATGAGTGCGAAGCCAGGAACGACACCCAGTGTACCACCTCCGGTGGCGGCTACCAGGTGTGTGACTACTATGGCGCCAGCCCCTGCCTGATCTGGGGGCCGTCTATCTCCTGTGCGGAAAATGAGGTCTGCTTGGAAGGTCGCTGCGTGCTGGTCTGTGATTGCGACTTCTACAGGGGCATCTGTGAGCCCGAGGAACCGAGTTCCACAACCGCCTGCAGCTGCGACTCCGATTGCACGAGCGGCACGCCATGCGTCACGGATGGACATTGCGACTCATGGTGCCCTCCAAACAGCGACCCGGATTGCGACTGTCTCTGCGATTACAATGAATACTGCGAAGCCGACACCCCTGGTGGGACAGATACCTGCCCGTGTGACCGCGATTGCGAGTCCAACGAGGTGGCCTGCGCTGATGATGGCCACTGCGACACATGGTGTCCCGCAGGTGCCGATCCCGACTGCGGTGCGGATGCCTGTCGGGATCGTTGGATGCGTGTCGGTTTCCGCCAGGCCGACCAGTCATGGCTGTCCGGCAGCTTCCTCGATCCGGACCCGGCAGAGGGTAGCCCCTGGGTGCAGCTGAGTCCGGGCTTGCAACCGGGCTCGGCTGAGGTCTGGGTGGAGTTCGCTGCCGAGCATCTGGACTGCGTGCGCTCCCTCCGGATCCAGGTCTGGGGATATGACGAGTCGGTGGTCGGCGATGGCGCAGAGTTTTACATCTTCAACTGGCAGACCTACAAGTTCGATCTGCTGCCCGATGAGACCGTCCGGAGCCCAGAGGGCTTCTACACGAACGGCGTTCAGGATCTCGCTCCTTATTTGCTGTGCGGCTCGGGCGTGCAGGCCAAGTGCTATGTCGATGCGAAGCTCGGAGCCTCGGCCTGGGATGATACCCACCTGAGGGACGTACGGATCGAGGTCTACATGTCCGCACCGTGACACCCGGTCTCGGGACGCAGTTCGCCCGGCTGCGCGAGGCTCCAGACCTCAGTGACAGTCGTTGCTGCAGTACCCGTCGTCACATTCCGAGGGATTGTCGGCTGACGGCGTTGTGAGGCAATCCTCGTCCTCCGTACACTGGGGGAGGGGCATCTCCCCACCGGTGCATGCCTGGAATCCATCGCAGCGTCCGAAGAAAAGCGCCTCGATGGCGCTCTGCTTCTCTCCGCTGACACGTACCCAGTTGCCCCCTCCTCCGCCGGAGGCGAGTCCGGTGATCGTCAGGTCGGTCTCAGAGCAGGTGAAGAGCCCCTTGGGGGGATCGTCGTCATCGGGGCTCAGGATGAAGGTGTCACCGTCGACGGCGTAGCCGTGGTTCTCGATGATGTCCACGTGAATGAACTCCGACGAGCCCCATTCGCACCAGACCGCCTCTCGCACCATGAAGAACGAGCCGTTGTCCTTGAGCCACATGAAGCTCACGATGGAGCACTCGTCACAGTCGCTGCTGCCTGTGCTCTGCCAGATCCCCTCCACGCAGTGGCCCCCATCGCATCCGGCCATTCCGCCAGCAGCGAGGAGAAGCAAGGCGGAAGTCACAGAGAGGAACTGCTTCAATCGACGGCTGCCCGCCATGGCTCGCCTCCTTCTCACCGCGACAACTGGTCCGCGATCCTGTCCATCGCTTCCATGAGCGCGTCTGCGGAGCAATTTGTCATGATCTTGGCGGCCTTGTCCGCAGTCTCCGTCTTCAGGTCGAACAGACTGGCAGTCACGGCGCAGTTGTTGCCCACGCGCAGGATTTGGGTTGCGAGCGTCTTCTGGGCCGCGACGGCTTTGCCCAGCTCGATCTGGCATTTCTCGTCGAAGCACTCTCGGTAGGTGCCTTTCTTCTCCTGGAGAAGCCTGGCCCGGAGCTGGTCGCGAGGAATCACGCGGAACTTTCCGGTCTGTGCGAGAGATGCGCCGAGGTAGGTCGTGAGCTGAGCCAGGATGTCTTTCTTGAATCTCTTCGAAGCGTCACTGACATCGAATACCGCGATGATCTGGCCAGGAGAGGTCGGTGGCAGGCTCCCGGTCTGATCCGCGAGTCCGGGAGCCTTTCCCTCGGAGAGGAGGAGATTGATCTCTCCCTTCTCGATAGGGATCCTCACATTCATCGGATCGACGAAGAAGCCATCGAGGTCTGCGCCCACAACGACGGATCGAGCCAGCGGACCTTTCTCCTCTCCATCTTTGAGCTGACCCAGCGTGCAGAATATCGAGCTCGTGACCAGGCCGACTCCGCCCAGACCAGCCGCGAGCCAATCAGGCCCGTCTACTCCCACCACTCCGATCGCGATGCCGGCGATGGTCAGAGCGAGGGAGCCGGCCACGGTAGACCACCACCACTCGTTGAACTCGTAGTACTCGAAACCATACTCTCGAGTCACTGATACCGGACTCTGACCGATGACTCTCCTTCCGGAATCATCCCCGATCCAGACCTGCGCTCCCTGAGGATTCGTGTTCACCTTGATCGTCTGGGAGCGTTTGTCGATCCTCGTGTATGCGCATCCGGATACCAGAAAGGCGACAAGGAAGACGGAAAGGAGCTGAAAGAACCGCATGCGGACTCCCTGAGATGGCAGGTCCATGGCGAAAGGAGAATACCCTGACACCACGGGCGAAGCAAGCACCCGAAGTGGGTGGCACCTCGTGGCTGGCAGCACCTGCGCTACCCCATCTGGCTCAATTAGCTCAGACCATGGGCCGAGTTGGGCGTAGGCGCACACCCGCCCGAAGACTCGCCCGAAGTGGGTGGCACCTCGCGGGCCGGGCAGCACCTCGCGGCACCTCGCGGGCAGCACCTCGCGGGCACCTCTTGGGAGGGCTCACTCCACGCTTACGCTGACCTCGTCGGATTGCCAGAGGGTGGTGCCGGCGTGCAGGGGGTAGGCCCGTGCCTCGAGCAGGTGCCCGCTGCCCGCCGGCTCGTCCGAGGCGTCCCAGACGGCGGTGTAGGGGCTGTCGAGGACCTGGGCCGCCGGCACGCCGTCGACGTAGAAGACCACGAAGCGCACCCGCTCCGGGCGGTCCACCGTCGCGACGAGCTCGACCTGGCCGCTCACTTCGGCCCCATCGGCCGGGCTGCTCAGGCCGAGCGCGAAGTCGTAGCCCGCCGCGTCGAACTCGAAGGCCCCGGCGTCCGGGGCTGCGTCCTGGTCTCGCCAGGTGACGCCGTCGCCCGTGCTCCAGGAGATGCTGCGGTCCACGGAGATGGTATCGCCCGCGATGCCCGTGATGCGGACGGGCTCGCCGCCGCCCACCGCGATGCGATCCCCTTCCACGACGCCATATCCGTCGCAGAGCAGGTCGGCCTGCTCCACCTCGAAGGAGCTGCCGCTGCCGCTCGGGCTGCTGACCGAGGTGATCGGCTTGCCCAGGCCGATGGCCGGGGAGCCTTGCCGGAGGTGGAAGTCCAGCCCGTCCGGATCGACCAGCATCAGGTCGCCCGAGAAGGCGCAGCTCTCGTGGGCCCCGGTCGCCTGGCAGCCGTTGTGCGAGGCCGTGCACGCGCAGCCCGCCTCGACCGACAGCGGCGGACCATCGCCGATCTCGGAGTAGAGGTTGTTGAAGTTGGAGTTGTCGAGCGAGTCGTCCGCCCCTTCCGAGTTGTACCTGGCCGCGGGCGCCGCCCAGCCGGCCCGCGCATTGATGGCGTGGATCGTGTTGTGATAGTAGTAGACGTTGTCGACCCCGCCGCACTGCATGGCGTACGAGCCGTGCCTGTAGCCCACGTTGCCCCGGAAGAGGATGTGGTGATCGGGCGAGCCGTCCTGGGTCCGCATCTGCAGGATGTGGGAGTTGAGCTCGATGTTGTCGCCCATGAAGTTGGACTCGTAGACCTGATACTGCGACGGCAAGGCGCTGCTGCCCGCCGGCTGGAACATGTCCGCGTGCAGCGCGTCCCCGCCGCCGTCCGGCCAGTACGCGTTCTGGAAGTCGTGCAGGTAGTTGTTGCGCACCACGGCCTGCGTCGCGTGGACGTTGACGAAGTCGCCCACCCGCTGCGCGTGGTTGTACTCCACCAGCAAGTGGTGGCCGCCCGCCATCTGCACCGCCCAGCCGTTGCCCTCGCAGGCGCCCGCCACGTCCGGGCAGGCGGCCATGTCGATCTCGTTGCCGCGGACCGTGATGTAGCTGTTCTGGTGGTTGTACCAGCGCACCGCGTGCCCGCGGACATGGTGGATGTCGTTGTCGAGCACCTCGACGTGATCCGAGCCGTTGGCGATCACGATTCCGTGGCTGTGCTCCAGGCTGTCGTGGGTGATCTCGAAGCCGATGATCCGCAGGTAGCGCCTGTCCGAGACGTCGAAGCCGCGCACGACCGGCCGGGCATCGCCGGGGTAGCCTGCGTAGTTGATGTAGCCGTCGGCCGTCCCGGAGCCGCCCGCGCGGACCCGCTCGTCGTAAGTCCCGGCGCGGACGTAGACCGTCTGGCCCGCCTCGAGCACGGCCGCGGCGTGCGAGACCGTCAACCAGGGCTCGTCCTGGCTGCCGGGATTGTCGTCGCTCGCCTGGTGGTGGGCCCGGTCCACGAAGAAGGCCGTGGTGTGGAAGGGAAGCCCGAAGCGCGCGCTGACCGCCTTGTCGCCGTCCATGTGCAGGCTGCAGGGCTCGCGGCCGCTGCAGTCGCCGCCGAAGCCCGAGAAGCTGGCGCCGCTGTCCGGGGCGGCGCTCAGGATGACCGAGCTCCCGGCCGTGAAGGCCGCCTCGCATACCCCGCGGCAGTCGATCCCGGCCGGATCGCTCGCGACCGTCCCTCGGCCCTGGACGGTCACGCGCAGCGTGTGCTGCGCGACGTCCTGCCGGACCGTGATCTCTGCCGCGCCCCGGACGCCGCCGCTCGCGGCCTCGATCCGGGCCTGCCCCTCGGCCAGGCCGGTCACCTGCCCGCTGTCGTCCACCGAGGCCAGCTCCGGCGAGGCCGAGCTCCAGACGAAGGCGACCCCGGACAGGGCCTGGCCGGCCGCGTCGAAGGCGCACGCGCTGAGCGAGATGCGCTCGCCGATCCCGATCACAGCCGCGGCCGGCGTCACGGAGATGGATGCCAGCCCGCTGTCGCTCGAGCTGTCATTGCAGCTGCAGACAAGGCCCGCGAGAAGACCCGCGAGCGCGAGCCCGTGCATTGCGCGAAACATGCGAGACCCTCCTTGCGATTCTATCGCCCGGCGTCGGCGCGGATGAGATCGACGTCCCACAGCTTGATGATGTGGTTGTCGTTGACGCTGGCCAGCCGGCGGCCGTCGGCCTCGAAGACCAGGCCGTAGACGCAGCCGCCATCCCGCGCCTCGAAGATCGGCTCTGCCCGCGCCCAGTCGTAGATCCAGGTGAAGGCGGGTTGCTCGACGCCCACGGCGCCCTCCAGGCTCATGCTCACGGCCAGCAGCTCGCCATCGGGCGAGAAGGCCAGGCGCGCACCGTACTGGATCCCCTCCACCTCGATAGTCGCCAGGGGAGAGGCCGGAGCCGCGGCGGCGGTGTCGAACACATCGAGCTTGCCGTCCATGCGCAACGCGGCCAAGCGGGTGCAATCCGCATTGAAGGCCAGCGATTGAAAGCGGCCATCCGGGCGGAACGAGATCTCGGCTGCGGGGGTCTCGGAGAAGTCATACACCCGTATCGTTCCGAGGTCGTCGGTCACCGCCAGCCACTGGCGCACCGCGCAGCCGACCATCGAGCGCATGGAGTAGTCCAGCGACTTGGACCGTTGCTCGTCGAGTACGAAGACCGCCTGCCCCTCCGGTCGATGGTAGGCCGCCAGCCGGTATACCGGAGGGTCGTTCTCGGCCAGGAAGAACGTCGTGTCGTCGCCCAGGAACTCGAATCCCATCGGAGTGTGATCGGTCTCCACCGATCCCACCAGCGCTCGGCTGCCGAGATCGTACGCCTGTGCTACCGTATACCGCCCTTCCGCACAGACCACACCCAGCGTATCGCCGGTCATCGACAGGTGGCGGGTGTCGGCGGGCGGGTGGATGCTCCAGGGCTCTCTCGCGCCGCTGCGATCCCACGCGATCACCTTCGAGCTGGCGGCGGCGGCCAGGTGGTCCCGCCTGTCTCCGGACGCGGCCAGGTCCATGACGATGTCATGCGCCGGGATGTCGTCCGCCAGCTCCATCAGGCTCTCCGCCAGGTAGCGCCGGTAGGTCGGGTCGAGGTACACGTCGCAAGCCGCGAGCAGCAGGCACCCGAGGGCGATCGCGATCGTCCGCATGGCTACCACCTCCCGCCCAGCGAGAGCGCGGCGCCCGTGCCGTCGGGCATGAGGCTGGCCGCGGGCGCCATCTCGAGCGGCTCCGCGGTCCCCAGAATGGACTGGGCGATCCACAGGCCGGCCCCGGTGAGCACGAGCAGCCCGCCGACGGTGTAAGCGGCGCAGGCGCCGCCCATCCACGCCCGGCTCTCGTCGGCCGCAGCCAGCTCGCCGCTGTTGAACTGGCCCCCCTTGTCCTTGGCGGTCAGGTTGCAGAAGGCGCCGAAGCCCACCAGCGCGATCCCCGGCCAGAAGGTGGCGTGCGCCCAGGGGTCGAGGCTGTCTCGTCTCTCGAGCCGCAGCCGCACCACGGTGCTCTGGCCGGCGATGGCCTCCACCTCCTCGGGCAGGCCCGGCAGGCAGCCGGCCAGGCTGGCCTGCACGCGATGCCGGCCCGGGGAGAGCGGCAGGGTGAGCGGGGCGCGGCCCACCTGCTGGCCGTCCACGATGACCCGGGCGCCGTCGGGATCGCTCTGGACGGTCAGGCTGGTGGCCCGGGCCCGAGAAGCGGACGGCAGCTCGGCGCACAGGGCCTCGGCCACCGTGCGCACGGCCGGCAGCAGCTCGGCCGCCGTGCAGCCGGCTTCGGCCACGCCGGCCTGGCCGGCGGCCGCCTTGCCCAGGTCGTACAGCATGGCGGTGAGCTGGCAGCGGTCGCCCAGCCGCATCACCTGCGACGACACGATGGCCGAGGCGGCCAGCTCGCGTCCCAGCTCGATCTGGCAGCGCTCGTCATAGCAGGGCCGGTAGCTCTCGACCTGCTCCGCCCGCAGTCGATTGCGAATCTCCTGCGGCGGCACCACCTGGAAGCCGCACTCGGCCAGCCGGGCGCGCAGCAGGGCGCCCAGATCCGCGAGCTCGGCCTGCTCGAGGCCCGAGCCCTTGCTCTCCAGATCGAACACGGCCACGATGGGTCGATCCTGGGCGAGCGCCGCACCCACCAGTCCGCCCAGCACCCCCAGGAACGCAAAGACCCGAGTCATTCCGCGCCTCCGCGCACGCGATCGCGTGTAGATGCCGCCATCCTATCCCGCCCGATCTCGCGGCGTCAACATGTCGGGCGCCCCCGGATCCGCCACCTCGTCGCGCAAACGGCGTCGCAGCGCCGAAGTCGATGCTCGACGTGGAGAACCACGCCTCCGCTCGACTTCGGTGCAGCTCGAATACCCGCTCCTCTCGATTATCCGCAATACTGCGGAAAGCCCGTCAATGGACGGTTGCGGAGATCGAGAGGACCGGATAATTCACTCTGACTGCGTGAGGCGCGGAGTGCCTCGACAGGCGCATCCGGACGAGGCAATCAGCGCGAACCCGCTACATTACGCCCTTATATTATATTTGCACGACGATCTGGCGTCCCGGACCAGCAGGGGTGGGAAATCCCGGGCGCCCGGGTTCTCCGCCGCTCACCAGCTCGTCGCTCTCCCGGCCCGGATCGCGATCTCGACCACCGCGTCCGACGCGGGCGCGGGAAGGCGCAGCCGCAGGAGGATCCGCTTCATGCACCCGATCGTGCGCTCGTCGAGCCCGCGCGTCTCAATGGCGCGCACGTAGGCGACGCGGCCGTTCGCGGCCACGGCCAGGCGGAAGCGGGCCTCGACCTGGACGGGCTCCGGGGGCAGGCAGCCGGCCAGCGCGCGCCGGGCGCCGAAGAGGACCTCGCGGACCGCGCCCGGCGAGATCGGGCCGCGCGTCACCGCGGGCCGGCCGAAGCGCAGCCGCTCCTTTGTCGCGCTCTTCCGGATCCTCTGGCGCAGGGCGCGGGCGTCGTCCGCCGAGCAGTCCGCGGCGATCGCGTCGATAAGCTCCGCGGCCTCTCCGTGGTGGGCGAGAGCCAGCAAGGCCTTGGCCATGGCCGCCCGGGCCTCGCAGCGGCCGGCCGCGTCCCGCTCGCAGCGGCGAAGGTAGATCTCGGCCGCGTCCAGCATGGGGACGAGGGAGCCCGGCATTGCCTCGAGCAGGCGGTACCGGGCGAGCATGGCGCCGTGCGCGGCTGCGCAGAGCAGCCGGCCGGCCGGAGCGCCGGCCCGCTCGCTGCCGAGAAGGTCGGCCAGCGCCCGCTCGTAGGTCAGGGCCGCGGTCTCGACGCGACCGGCGCGCAGGTGCAGCTCGGCCGCGCACAGGCGCAGCTCGGAAGCGCGCGCCGAGCCGGGAAAGGTGCGCAGGCAGAGCTCCAGGAGCGCCAGGGCGGTCCTTCGGGCCTCGGGCGATGCGAAGGGCGTCTCCTTGAACCAGACCGCAGCCAGCTCGCAGAGCGCCTGCTCGGCCCGCTCGCGAAGCCGAAGCAGGCGCGCTCTCCGCCTGCCGCGCGAGTGCACCGGCACGGCCGCCAGGCGCTCGGCCAGGCGGCCGGCCGTTCCGATCACCCGCTCGCGCTGGCCCATGAGCGCCTCCGAGCGCAGCACGGCGAGCAGCTGCTCGGCAGCGTCCAGCGGCTCGGGCGCGTCCGCGATCAGCGACTCGCGCACGGCCACGGCGTCCGCGTAGCGGCCCTGCTGCTCCCAGATCCCGGCCAGCTGCGCGCGCATCTCGCGGGCCCGGCCCGGATCGATGTCGCGGAAGGCCTGTCCGGCCCGGGCGGGCGTGCCGGCCATGGCAAAGGCCAGCACGTAGTCGCGCCTCGCCTCCCGGGCGAGCGGATGGTTCTTCTGCTCGGCCGCCATCCGTAGCGTGCGGTCGAAGAGCGAGAGCGCCCGGTCGAAGGCCGTGAGGTTGTAGTGGCACCAGGCGAGCTTGTAGCAGGCATAGGTGGCCAGCGTCCCGCCTCCCTCGCACAGGCGGGAGTAGAGGGGCACGGCCCGGTCGAGCCGGGCCGCGTCGAAGTCGTGCTCGGCGACGAAGAGCGCGGCCTCGTCGGAGTAGGCGCCTTCTCTCTCCGCCAGCGCCTGCATGGCGGCCATGGCCTGCTCGGTCTGCTTCAGCTCGGCCATGATCAGGCCGAGCCGGTAGCGGGCCTCGTCGAGCCTATCCCGAGGCGCGCCCCGCTCGTCGAGCGCGCGGCGGCAGGCGTCCGCGGCCCGCGCGCGGAGCCGGGCTGCGGCCTGCGGGCAGGCGCGGGCCTGCTGCTCCAGGCTCTCGGCGAGCCGCAGGAAAAGCACGGCCCGCTCGGCCGGATCCGCGCTCTGCCGGATGAGCTCCTCGAGCTGGGCGCGGATCTCGGCCCGTTTCTGCGCCAGGCCGTCGTCCGGGCAGGCCTGCGGCGCGTCGCCCCGGGCGGGTGACTCCAGGCACATGCAGGCGAGAAGGACGGCCAGGCCGAGGGCTGTGCGCTTCACGGAACGACTCCGGATGTGACCCGTATAGAGGACGGACAGGGCTCGCGGGTTCCCGGAAAGGGGCGGCGGAGATGGAAGATCGCTAGGGGACCTGGCAGACGCGTTCGATGCACTCATCCCGGCCAAGGCAGCGCACGCACTCCTCTCCGCCGATTCCGCAGGCCAGCTTGGCGCTGCCCGGCTCGCACTGGTTGTCCCGGCAGCAGCCTTCGGAACACGTATCGGCGGTGCAGTCGACGCATTCGCCGTCCACGCAGGTGGCGGGGATGTCCTTGCACCTGAGGCACTCGACGCCGCCCAGGCCGCAGTCGTTGTTGGTGGTCCCGGGCAAGCAATCGGGCCCGTTGCAGCAGCCCTCACAGAGGTCCGGATCGCAGACGCACTCCCCGAGCTCGGTATCGCACTTCTGACCCTCGACGCATGCATCGTTTTGGCCGCAGCGGCAGACGCCGTCGGTGCCGCAGTTGTCTGCGTACGGCGTGTTGCAGTCGACGCAGGGATCGGCGTTCAGGCCGCAGTGCTCGAGGCTGGGCGTCTCGTGGCAATGCGATCCCTCGCAGCAGCCGCTTCCGCAGTTGTCGGCGTTGCAGCTGTCGCACACGCCGCCTGCAGAGCAATGGGCCGGGCTGCAGTCGATGCAGTCATCGCCCCCGCTGCCGCAGGCCGTGTCGAGGGTGCCCGGCTGGCAGCGGTCGAGCTCGTCGCAGCAGCCTCCGCAGAGCATCGGATCGCAGACGCAGGCATGATCGACGCACAGCTCGCCAGGGCCGCAGGCGGCCCCCTCCTGCTCGCAGACGCAGACCCCCGCCTCGCAGGTGTCGGTCCGGTCGAGGTCGCAGGCCTCGCAGGCCAAGCCGCCCGTGCCGCAGTACTCGAGGGACTGCTCCTCGTGGCAGTCCGCGCCGTCGCAGCAGCCGTTCTGGCAGATCTCGGGGTTGCAGCCCGAGCACACGCCGCCCGTCTCGCAGCTCCCAGGGCTGCAGTCCGCGCAGCTCTTGCCGCCCAGGCCGCAGTTGTCGTCCGCCGTGCCCGGCTGGCAGCGGCCGTCCGCGCCGCAGCAGCCCGCGCAGAGCTCCGGATCGCATTCGCAGCGCCCCAGGTTGCAGCGATCGCCCTCTCCGCAGGCGCTTCGCGTGCCGCACACGCAGTCGCCGTCGGCCGAGCAGGCGTCGGTCTGCGGCGTGTCGCAGTCGTCGCAGGCCTCGCCGAGCAGCCCGCAGAAGCGGAGATCCGGCTGGTTCTCGTGGCAGGTCGGGCCGGTGCAGCAGCCGTCCGCGCAGGAGTCTTCGTTGCAGGAGCTGCACACGCCGCCCGCGACGCAATCGT
>JAFGRB010000155.1 GCA_016935365.1 Deltaproteobacteria bacterium | reverse complement strand
TGAGGCGCGGAGTGCCTCGACAGGCGCATCCAGACGAGGCAATCAGCGCGAACCCGCTACATTACGGGAAATCGAGAGGCGCCAAAAGAATCATGCGCCCTGTAAGGGCGCGGCAATCCCGAGCTTTGTCCGAGACGCAGAGATGGCTGCGCCCCTCCAGGGCGCATACATGTTTCTACCTTCTTGAACCTGGGGCTGAAGCCCCAGGCTTTATCCCCCCGCCCCTTCGGGGCGGACCAGAAGGGCCGAGGCGCGATGCGGGAGCGTCAGCCGCAGCGTGAGAACCCACACGCCGGGCAGAGCATGCAGCCCTCGGTGTGCTCGACCGTGCCGCCGCAGTCGGGGCAGGCCAGCATGACCGCGGGCCGGTCCTGCCGGCTGTCCGAAGGCGGGGCGGCCCTGGGTGCCTGCTCGGCGGGCTGAGCGCCGCGCGCGGCGCCGCTCGCCGGAGCGCCTTCCTGGATGCGCTTGTCGCGCTCGGCGATGTAGGCCTTGAGCACGCGGGCGATGGCGTCGGCGCAGGACAGCACCATCTCGCCGTCCTTCCAGACCGGCGACGGGCAGCGCACCCCCGCGAGCTGGCGGATGATGGCGTCCGCGTCCACGCCCGCGCGCAGCGCGAGCGAGACGAGCCGTCCGATGGCCTCGTTCTGGCTGGCCGCGCAGCCACCCGCCTTGCCCATGGCGGTGAAGAGCTCGAAGATGCCCACCTCGTCCTCGTTGATGGTCACGTAGAGGTTGCCGCAGCCGGTGGCCATCTTGTAGGTCGAGCCGCGGACCACCTCGGGCCGCTCCCTGGGGACGAGCTGGGCCGGAGCGGCCGGCTGCGGCGCAGCCGCCTCGCCCGGACGGTTGACCTTGTCGATGTTCAGCACCTGCTCGCTGCGCGATCCGTCCCGGTAGACGGTCACCCCCTTGCAGCCCAGGATGTAGGCCAGGCGGTAGATCTCGGCCACGTCCTTCTCGGTCGCGTGCTCGGGCAGGTTGACCGTCTTCGACACGGCGTTGTCGGTGTACTTCTGGAAGGCGGCCTGGGTGCGCACGTGCCAGTCGGCCGAGATGTCGTGCGAGGTCACGAAGAGCCGGCGAAAGCGCTCGGGCACCTCGGGCACCTCGGCCAGGGAGCCCTTGCGGGCGATCTTGCGCATCAGCTCGTCCGAGAAGAAGCCCTCCTGCCGTGCGAGCCGCAAGAAGTCGGGGTTGACCTCGACGAGCTCGTCCTGGTCCATCACGTTGCGCACGAAGGCCACGCCGAACAGCGGCTCGATGCCCGACGAGCAGCCGGCGATGATGCTGATGGTGCCCGTGGGCGCAATGGTCGTGGTCGTGGCGTTGCGCAGCGGCTGGGACCGGGGCCGATCGTAGATCGAACCCTCGAAGTTCGGAAAAGGGCCGCGCTTGGCCGCCAGCTCGGCGCTCGCCACGCGCGCCTCTCGCTGGATGAAGGACATGACCTCCTCGGCCCACCGGAGCGCCTCCTCGCTGTTGTAGGCCACACCCAGGCGCAGCAGCATGTCCGCATGACCCATCACGCCCAGCCCGATCTTGCGGTTGCCCCGGGTGACGCGGTCGATCTCGGGCAGCGGGTAGCGGTTGACCTCGATGACGTTGTCCAGGAAGTGGACCGCGGTGTGCACCGTGTCGCGCAGCCGCTCCCGGTCCAGCTCCCGACCGTGGACGAAGTGCCCCAGGTTGATCGAGCCCAGGTTGCACGACTCGTACGCCAGCAGCGGCTGCTCGCCGCAGGGGTTGGTGGACTCGATGGTGCCTACCAGCGGGGTGGGGTTGTCCTTGTTGAGCCGATCCAGAAAGACGATGCCCGGCTCCCCGTTCCGCCAGGCGAGCCGCACCACGGTGTCGAAGACCTTGCGCGCCTCCAGCTCCTTGCAGACCTTGCCGCTGTGAGGGTTGACGAGCTTGTAGGCGGAGCCGGACTGGACCGCGTTCATGAAGTCGTCGGTCACGGCCACCGAGATGTTGAAGTTGTTGAGCGACTTCTCGCTGGTCTTCGATCCGATGAAGTCGAGGATGTCGGGATGATCCACGCGCAGGATGCCCATGTTCGCGCCGCGGCGCGTGCCGCCCTGCTTGATGGTCTCGGTGGCGGTATCGAAGACCCGCATGAAGCTCACCGGCCCGGACGAGACGCCCTTGGTGGACTGGACCACGTCGTCCTTGGGCCGCAAGCGCGAGAAGGAGAAGCCCGTACCACCGCCGGACTTGTGGATCATGGCCGTGTGCTTGACGGCCTCGAAGATGCTCTCCATCGAGTCGTCCACCGGCAGCACGAAGCAGGCCGAGAGCTGCCCGAGCTCGCGGCCGGCGTTCATCAAGGTGGGCGAGTTGGGCAGGAAGTCCAGCGAGGTCATCGCCGCGTAGAAGCGCCGGGCGGTCGCCTCCACGTCCGCCCGGGGATCGAACTCGGCGTCGGCGACGGCGATCGCGCGCGCCACCCGGGCGAACATGTCCTTGGGCCGCTCGAGCACCCTGCCCTCTAGGTCCCGCTTCAGGTAGCGGCGCTCGAGGACCCGGATCGCGTTCTCGCCGAGCCGGAGCTCCTGCTCGAAGCCGTGCTTGACGAGCTGGTCGTCCAGCACCGAGATCACCGCCTGGGGCGTGAGCCGCGATGTCCGCCGGCGCGCGAGCTCGGCCTCCACCTCGACGCCGATGCGCCGCGCCGCATCGGGCTCGATCGCGCGCTGCTCGACCAGCGCCTGCGCGAGCACGGCCGCGTCGAAGGCCCGGATCTCCGCGCCCGGATCCAGATCCCCGAAAAGGACCACGGGGAGGAGGCTTTCATTTCGGTCACTCGGTTCCACTTGGCTGCCACCCCTGTGCAGAACCCACGTCTTTTCGAGGCCTTGACCTTCGCCCTGCGATGCGGCCGAACCACTCCATGTTGTGGAGCCGGGTTATTTAATCCACCATATATTGTGCTGTCAAGCCCTTTCTCCGCCCAGCGCATTTCCTCCGCCTTTCCAGACGGATGAGCACCCGGCGCTCGCCCGGCGCGGACAGGGCCCAGCTGCACGGCCGCACGGCCGCACCGACGCACTTGCCCGGCCTGCCTGGCCCATCGTATCATGGAGATCCGTCAGCCTGCGGCTCCCGATCGAAGCGGAGAGCCCGGGGCGGGAGGTTGCATGCAAGACAAGACCAAGGCCGACGTCCGCCGCGAGCAGATAGCCCGGCAGCGCAAGGCAGGGTCCTCGCAGCCGGACGCGACCCGCAAGGTCTCGGCGCCCCGCAGCCCCCAGGGCGAGGAGCGGACCACGGTGGACAGACAGCCCGCCAAGCCGGCGGACAAGCCGCGCGACAAGACGATCGACGACTACAAGGACGAGGAGCTCGCCCAGCAGGTCGCCGAGGTCCAGGCGGTCTTCCAGTCGCTGGAGAAGTCCATCAAGACGATCGGCATCTACCGCCACAACGTGGCCGCCTACGGGGAGTACCTCGAGAGGACGTACAAGGCCTTCGTCCAGGTGCTCGGCAAGTACGAGAGCGTCTCGCTCAAGGTCGAGCAGCTGGGCTTCAAGTACCAGAACACCTGGGTCTACCAGCAGGACGCCACCGATCAGAACATCGCCCACAAGTTCTACCGGGACGGCATCCGGATCCTGATCTTCCGCCGCGGGCTGGATGAGAAGGAGCTGCTCGACTTCGTGCTCATCTGCCTGACCAACTTCCGCACGGCCGAGTTCCTCCACGATGACATGGTCTCGCTGATGTGGAAGAAGGAGTTCCCCAACATCGAGTACGTGGTCGTGGAGAGCTTCGCGGTCGGAGCCGAGAGCGAGGAGGAGGCCCGGATCGAGGTCGACAAGATCGTCAACTACCTCTACAAGCGCCTGACCTCCAGGTCCAAGGACCACGTCCACTTCGCCCGCATCTCGCTCGAGGATCTGGACATCGAGCTCAACGACGTCGAGCAGGCCAAGGGCGTGGTGATCAAGGGCCAGCCGGCCACGGCGGAGCAGAAGTCGCGCGTGCGCAACGAGCTCGACGACGAGGCCGAGAGCCGGATGATGCCCAAGCTGGTGGTCATCCTCTTCAAGGTGCTCGAGGAGGAGCTGGACCAGGATCTGGGCCTGGCCGTCGGAGAGGTCTTCATCCAGCTGCTCGACTCGATGCTCATGCACGAGGACTTCCGGGGCATCAACCAGATCCTGCGCAAGTTCAAGGGCATGCTGCGCAAGAAGCTGCCTCCGGCCAACGTGCCGATCATCGAGGGGATCGAGTCTCACTTCGTCTCGCGCATGGGCGAGTCCGAGCGCATCGAGCGCGTGGGCGGCATCCTGGACTCGACACCCGAGATCAAGGAGCCCCAGGAGGTCTACCGGTACCTGACGCGGCTGGGCGAGAACTCGCTGAGCGTCATGATGCAGGTACTCGAGAACATGGAGCGCCTCGAGGCCCGGCGCCTGTTCTGCGACGCCATGGTCGTGCTCGGCAAGGCCCACCTTGACTTCTTCGTGCGCAGGCTCACCAGCCCCAAGGCCAACCTGGTCCGCGACATGGTCTATGTCATCGACAAGGTCAACCCGCCGGATCGGCTCAAGCTCATCTCCCAGCTGCTCAACCACCCCAACCTCGCCATCCGCCTGGAGGCGCTCCAGACGCTGGGCTCGGGCACGGACGACGCCTGCCGGGCGTACGTGATGAAAGCGCTCAACGACCAGGAGCAGCAGATGCGCATCATGGCGGCGCGCCTGCTGACGAACTTCGATCTCAGCATGGCCGCCAAGACGCTGCTGTCGATCGTCCAGCACCCGGACTTCATCAAGAAGGACGTCCGGGAGATGTCCGCCATCTACGCCGCCCTGGTCAACACGAACTCCCGGGAGGCGCTGGACTACTTCCGCGAGGCGCTGCGATCGAGCAGCCTGCTGAGCAAGAAGAAGCTGGTCGACCAGAAGCGCGCCATCGTGAACGGCCTGGCCATGTCCGGCTCCATCACCGCCTTCAAGTTCCTCAAGACCGAGCTCGAGGTGGGTATCAAGGAAGAGGACGTGGCCTCCGCGGCCGAGCGCGCCTGCAACTCGCTGAGGGAGAAGCTCCTCGGCACCTGACGCCAGGACACGAGGTGGAGCAATGGCCCAAAGTCCCACCACAGGCAGCGAGAAGATTCAGTTCCAGGAGGCGCTGGAGGCCGCCCCGGACCGGCTCGAGCTGGGCCGCTCCTACGAGGAGAAGCTCCAGGGCCTGGCCCGCAACCTGGTCGGCGGCCTGTACATGCTGATCCGCAACGTCAAGCTCTACGATCCGGACAACAACATCTTCGACAAGCCGCTCGAGCAGCTCAAGGACACCATCAACACCATCGTGGCCATGGACGAGTCGCTCAACCTCCAGGGGGCCGGGGAGGCCGTCTACCTGAACAACATGCTGGTCAAGATCGACATCAAGTCGCTCGAGAACGTGGTCTACCTGCTGACCGAGTTCCAGCGGCGCGGCGTGGGCGGCTTCAACATCAGCAAGGCCATCACGGTCCAGGAGCTGCGGAACTTCATCTACATCTTCAGCCAGGACAGCGCCGAGCAGGTCGGCGAGCGAGGCGTGTCGAGCCGCAAGCTCCAGGCGCTCAAGCTCCGCCGCTGGGAGAAGATCCAGGAGATCCTGAAGAACCAGACCCAGTCGGACAACGAGGAGCGCCAGGTCGACCGCCAGCGCTACGCCCTGACCGTCTACGCCCGGACGATCTACTACATGCGCAAGTACATCGCCGGGCTGCGCGGCGAGGGGCCCCAGATCTCGGTCGGCCGGGGCGGGCGCCTGATCCAGGACATGGTCGACATCTGCTTCGGCAGCCGGTCCCACTTCCTGGGCCTGACCACCCTGAAGAGCGACGACGAGTACCTGTGCTTCCACGCGACCAACGTGGCGCTGATGTCGATCGTCTTCGGGGCCGAGCTGGGCCTGGACAAGGGCCAGCTGCGCGATCTGGGCATGGCCGCGCTCTTCCACGACATCGGCGCCGTGGACGTGCCCGAGGAGCTGATGATGAAGCGCGGCAAGCTCTCGCCCGATGAGGCTCGCGTGATGCGCAAGTCGCCCATCTACTCGGTCAAGCGGATCCTGCGCACCCGGCTGCTCAACAAGCTGACCATCCACCGGATCATCACCGCCTTCGAGCACAAGACCGAGTTCGGCACGCCGGTCAAGGACCTCAAGGGCAACATCTCCTTCGTCGTGCCCAGGGCGGACCTGGGCTGCTTCTCCAAGATCATCGCCATCTCCGACACCTATGACGCCCTGACGGCGCGGCGCCCCTTCCGCGACGCGTACAGCCCGGACATCGCGCTGACGCTCATGTGGACCGAGCTCAAGCACAAGTTCGATCCCGAGTACCTGCACATCTTCATGAACGTGATGAAGCTGCCCTCGGTGCGCGTGCTGTCCGACAAGGGCGAAAAAGTCGTCATCTTCTGAGCAGAGTGCGAGGGACAATGCCATGTTCGAGCCCCGGACCCAGATCACGGTCTTTCTCCGGAACAAGCCCGGCCGCTTCGCGGAGCTGTGCGACATCCTCTACGGCAGCGGCGTGGACGTGAGGGCCATGTGCGTCAACCACGACGCCGATTTCGGCGTGGTCCGCATGGTGGTCGACGACCCGGAAGCCGCCACGCGGGCGCTTTCCCTGGAGCACATCCTCTTCATCACGACCGAGGTCCTCGTCGCCGTGGTGCCCAACCGCTCCGGCATGGCCGCGGGCCTGGGGCACAAGCTGGCCCAGGCGGGCATCAACATCGAGTACACGTACTTCTCGAGCTGTGAGCCGAACACGCGCTCGCTGATGGTGTTCAAGGTGGCCGACCTGGCCCGCGCGCTCAAGGCGCTGTCCGAGTCCAGCAGCGAGTACAACTGAGCCCTGGCGCCGGCGTTCGACCGCCGGCGGGCGAGCTCCGAAAGGTAACTCCGATGTCAGAGAAAGTCCGCGCCTCCCACATTCTCCTGATGTACCAGGGCTCCGAACGCTCGACCGCCAGCCGCTCGAAGCAGGCGGCCCTCGAGGGCATCCAGAAGATCAAGGCCGAGCTGGACGCCGGCGGCGACTTCGCCGCCCTGGCCCGCCAGCACTCCGATTGCCCCTCGGGCGCCCAGGGCGGCGACCTGGGCGCCTTCGGCCGCGGACAGATGGTGGCCGCCTTCGAGCAGACCGCCTTCGCCCTCGAGCCCGGCCAGGTAAGCGGCGTGATCGAGACGCCTTTCGGTTATCACTTGATCAAGCGGACCGATTGAGGCGTCGATCGGACCGCCTGCAGGGCTTCGCCCTGAGCCTTATACACATCTCGGAGTGCATGGAAAGAATGGGCTTGGCAGGCTCCGAGATCCGGGTTTTCGCTGCGAAGCAGCGATGGGATATAGCCTGGGGCTTCAGCCCCAGGGAAGCGGAGAGAACAAAATCATGCGCCCTGAAAGGGC
>JAFGRB010000154.1 GCA_016935365.1 Deltaproteobacteria bacterium | reverse complement strand
TGAGGCGCGGAGTGCCTCGACAGGCGCATCCAGACGAGGCAATCAGCGCGAACCCGCTACATTACGGGAAATCGAGAGGCGCCAATAAAAGCAGTTCCCGGTTCCTGGCTTTTCAGATGGCGAGCTTTGCCGCAGCAATCACATGTGTCCTCTTGCCTCTGTGCGCGGGCGCAGGCGACGACGCGCCGCAAGCGCGCTGCCCCACGCCCGAGCCGCCGGCCCTGGCCCGGGGCTGGACCCCGCTGGCCGCGGGCGAGATCGAGGCGGCGCTCACCGCCTGGCGCGAGCGGGACAACGGGCCGCGCGTCTATCGCGTCGAGCCGCTGGGAGTCGCCGATCTCGTGCCCGGCGCCGAGGGGAAAGCCGGCCTGCGGCTCTTCGTTGTCCGCTCGAGCGTGAGCTCCTTCATGCGCTACTTCGACAAGGTGGCCGTGCTGGACGGCGAGCCTCGCCAGGCCCTGCTGGTCTACGGCTGCGAGGCCTACAACCGCTTGCTGGACGCCCTGGGCGCGGGCACGGTCCGCGACGAGCAGCAGGCGATCGCGCGCGTCAAGGCCTACCTGCGCGCAGCCGCAGAGGACGGAGCCTCGACCATGATGCAGAAGATCGACGAGGACGACCCGGAGCAGAAGCGCCAGGGCGGCAAGAACGTCCGCGGCTGGTTCGCAAGCCATCCGGATTGGCGCTTCCACCCCCCTGAGGCCGCATCGGTCAAGGGCGGTTGGATCGTGTACTACTACGCCTGGGAGATGGTGCACGGCGTGCTGCTCGCAGAGCGCGTACGCGTCGATTCCCGCGGCCACATCGGCTTTCACACCAGCGAGCGGCTCGCCTCGGGCCTGGGTGGGTTTTCGATCCATTGAGCGACTCGAAGACGAGAATACGTATCTGGATCATCGCCGGGATCTCCATCGCGGCCCTCGGCTCTGCGGCGATCGCGATCCTGCTCGTCTGGGACGGGCAGGACTGCGTCCGCGCCGGCTGCAGCGGGGAGCTGTGCATCTCGAAAGCCGAGGCCCGGCAGGGCCGCGGCAGAACGACGTGCCGGTGGGTCGGGATCTACCGCTGCTACAAGCTCGCCAGGTGCGAGCGGCAGCCGGACGGCCGCTGCGGCTTCACCATGACCGAGGAAGCGCGGAAGTGCCTGGGTCCAGCGCATGCAGATCCGGTCGGCAGGAGCGGGGAACGGCGATGAGCGACTACTTCGCCCACCAGAGCGCATGCGTCGACGAGGGCGCCCAGGTCGGCGCGGGCACGCGCATCTGGCACTACGCCCACGTGCTCGCCGGCGCGCGCATCGGCCGGAACTGCACGATCGGCCAGAGCTGCTGCGTGGCCGGCTCCGCGGTCCTCGGCGACGGGGTCAAGGTGCAGAACCACGTCTCGATCTTCGACGGCACCACCATCGAGGACTGCGTCTTCCTCGGACCCTCGTGCGCGCTGACCAACATCGCAAACCCCCGCGCCGAGATCGCCCGCCGCGCCCTGTACGAGAAGACCCTCATCCGCCGCGGCGCCACCGTCGGCGCCAACGCAACCATCGTCTGCGGCCACACCATCGGGCGCTACGCCTTCATCGCCGCCGGCGCGGTGGTCACGACCGACGTGCCCGACTACGCCTTCATGCTGGGCGTGCCCGCAAGACAGGACGGCTGGGTGAGCCGCCACGGCCACCGGCTGCGCGGGCAGGACAATGAGGGCTGCTACGTCTGCCCGGAGAGCGGGCTGCGCTACGCCGAGCGAGACGGGAAGCTCCGCTGCATCGACCTGGACGAGCAAGCCCCGCTTCCCGCCGAGCTCGCCCGGGCTGAGAAGGGCTACCGGTTCTTCCGGGTCAACAGATCTGGATGATGTGCTAGCATGAGCTGTGGAGGTGGGCATCCATGAGGTTGACGCAGGTCAAGGCAGCCAAGCGATACACGCTCGAGCTGGAGTTCGACGACGGCGTCTGTGGAGTCGTGGATCTCGGGGATCTCGCGGGCAAGGGCGTTTTCAAGGCGTGGGAGGAGGCCGGGGCCTTCGAGTCCGTGGAGATCGGCTCCGGAGGAGAGGTCAACTGGCCTTGTGGTGTGGATCTCTGCGCCGACGCGCTTTACTTGCGTCTGACGGGAAAGAGCGTCGAAGACATCTTCCCATCCGTCCGTGCGGGGTCGCGCGTTGAGCTGTAGCTTGTTTCTGCAATATAATGTTCCACCCCCATCCCCGCCTTCCCCCTTCAAGGGGGAAGGAGTGCTCATCCCCTCCCCTGGTGGGAGGGGTCGGGCGAAGCCCGGGGGAGGGGGACGTATCCAACGATGAGCGTACCCTTGCTCGACCTGCAGGCCCAGTACCGCGACATCCAGGGAGAGATCGACGCGGCCGTGACGCGGGTGCTCGCCTCCCAGCGTTTCATCCTGGGCCCCGAGGTCGAGGCCTGCGAGCGCGAGGTGGCCGACTACTGCGGCTGCGCGCACGGCGTGGGCGTCTCGTCCGGCACGGACGCGCTGCTCGTCTGCCTGATGGTCGAGGGCATCGGCCCGGGCTGCGAGGTCGTCACCTCGCCGTATACCTTCTTCGCCACGGCCGGCGCGATCTGGCGCCTGGGCGCGAAGCCCGTCTTCTGCGACATCGAGCCCGAGACCTTCACCATCGACCCCGAGCAGCTCGAGGCCAAGATCACGGACAGGACCCGGGCCATCATCCCGGTCCACCTCTTCGGCCAGTGCGCCGACATGGAGCCCATTTCAGAGATCGCCGAGCGGCACGGGCTCGCCGTCATCGAGGACGCGGCCCAGGCCATCGGGGCCGAGTACGAGGGACAGCGGGCAGGCTCCATGGGCGACTACGGCTGCCTGTCCTTCTTCCCCTCGAAGAACCTGGGCGCGGCCGGAGACGGCGGCATGGTCTTGACCCAGGATGCCGAGAGAGCCGACAAGCTCCGCGCCTTCCGGGCCCACGGCGCCAGGCACAGGTACCACCACCACGTCGTGGGCGGCAACTTCCGCCTGGACGCCCTGCAGGCGGCCGTGGTGCGGGCCAAGCTCGCCCACCTGGATGCCTGGACCGAGGCCCGCCAGCAAAACGCCGCCCGCTACGACGCGCTCTTCGCCGAGGCCGGCCTGGCGCAGGTCCAGACGCCGGCGCGCATCCGGGGCCGGCACGTCTTCCACCAGTACGTCGTGCGCCTGCCCGAGCGCGACCGGGTCCGCTCCGCGCTCGAGGCCGCCGGCATCGGCTGCGCGGTCTACTACCCCGTGCCCCTGCACCTGCAGGCCTGCTTCGAGTCCCTGGGCCTGAGAGCCGGGGCCATGCCCGAGAGCGAGCGCGCGGCCGAGGAGAGCCTGGCCCTGCCGATCTACCCGGAGCTCGGCGAGGCACAGCAGCGCGAAGTCGTCGGAGTGATCGCAAAGAGCATGGGTCGATAATCCCAGCGACTGCTGAGCCTCCCGCAGGAGCGGGTCCGATGAAGATCGAGAGAAAGCCGAATCCCATTCAGAAACGCGCCGCCCGCGGCTTCAGGGGCTACCCGGTAGCCTCGGTGGCCTACTACGGTCCGGACGACCAGCGCGCCACGAAGGTCGCGGTCGGTATCGTCCCGTTCGAGGGCGCCGAACCGATCGCGCTCGAGCGCTGGTACGGCGAGGACGAGGATATCAGGAGAGATAAAGAGATCACGGACCAGATCATCGCCTTCATCCGAGAGCACGACGTCCGCTCCTTTGCCCTGGCCGATCGCATCATCGGATGTCCCCACGAGGAGGGCATCGACTACCCCGACGGCGAGGAGTGCCCCGAATGTCCATTCTGGCATGGACGCGACCGCTTCACCGGCAAGCTCATCCACTGA
>JAFGRB010000153.1 GCA_016935365.1 Deltaproteobacteria bacterium | reverse complement strand
TTGCGGAGGTTGATCGTCATCCAGAGCTCGTCGTGGAAGAGGAAGTAACCGAGCCGATGTTCCATCCGCTGCTGATGCGAGATGTTGGCCTCATTGCTTCGGTACTCGAAGACGACCTCCGCCTGAGCCAGATGCCGACCCAGCGCGCGATGCGAGCCGAACAACACGAGCGCGGCGTAGGTCACTCCCCCGTCCAGCAGGAGCTCAGCATCCTCCAGCAGACGTGCGTCCGACAGTCTGGACAAGTCGTCGCGCCGCGCCTTGACGGCCCAACGCTTACGAAACTCCGCAATCGCCGCAGGTTCGAGGTCCGCGAGGGTAGCACCCGAGCACACTTGCGCAGAGAAGTCCGGCTGCCCTTCGTCGAAGATGCGCTTGAGCTGATCGGGCGTCATCGCTACCAGGCTGTCGCCGCTGCGCATCCAGTACGCGCCCTTGTATTCGAGCGGCACCCCGACGGGACGGCTGGGCACCGTGAACACCACGACGCGACCATCAGGATGAATCACCTCGCCGGCATCGATCCGGAGGCGCAGCCTCTCGAGCAGACCGTGCTGGGTCCGCTGGATATCGACGAAGGCCGACGAGCCCACTACGCGACGGGGGCGCTGGTCAGTGACACCGAGAACGATTCGCCCTCCACGTTCGTTGGCGAGCGCGCAGCAGTACTTGACCAGAACCTCGAAATCGAACCGGCTGTTCGCTTCCTTGAACTCGAGGTGCTCATCCTCCTTGGCGCTCATCCAATCGGCGAGTTGTTTCAACGCCTCGCTCACTGCACCAGCACCTTCTTTCCAGCCCCGATGAGCTCCAGGCACTGCTCCTTGAGACCGGCCAGGGCCTGGTCCAGCTGTTCCTCGGTTTCGATGCCCCCGCTGAAGTAGCTCGACGCGGTGACGCTGACGATCCGGTTGCCGTCCACCAACCGGAGCATCTCCTCGATCGCGCCGGACAGGCGTCCGGAGCAAGCCGCCAGATCGGAGCGAAGGAGCGGAATGGGAACGTTCTCGGTGCCCTCCAGGGTGGCCCGCAAGGCCAGGGGCTTGACGACGCGCTGCTTCTGTTCGTCTCCGAGGTCCGCGAAGCCCGGCGTCGCCCGCAGCTTGGCCTGAGCAGCGGTGTAGGCGGCGGCTCGGGCTTGGGCGGCCTGGTCGTGGCGGTGATCGTGGTCCTGCTCCAGGGCTCGGGCGTGCTGGTCGATGGCAGGTAGTTCTCGGAAGAAGGTTTCCTTGGCCATCAGGTCCATCAGCCTGTCGTGATGCTCTCGGAGCTCGTCGGAAAGATCCGGCTCCTCGCTCAAGAAGGCCCAGAGCGAACCGAGCGCGCTGCGCGCGCGACCGAGGTCGTAGAGCCGTGGCTCGGTCAGAGCCTGGCCGAGCTCCGCGCCGCGTTTGATCGCCTCCTTGAGCTCTCTGTGGGCGCCGTTGAAGGTGAGGATCACCTGCCCTTCCTTGCCCGAGCGGATCGATCTCATCTCGTCCAGGGCAGTGCGCAGGACCTCCGCGCCCGGGAGGTTGTGCTGCACCAGCAGCGTGTGCACCTCCTGCAGCTCCGCATCATGTCGCTCGACCTCCTCGCGGATGGCGCCCGCCACCACCCCCTGCTCGAGCTCGCTCACCTCCCGGCCGAACACGTCCTTGAAATGTTCGGACGCGTCCACCACCTGCGTGAAGTCCACGGGGCCGGTGCGCGGGCGGAAGGAGGCCTGCCGGAAGAGGTTGTTGTTGCCAAAGGTGGTTCGCGCTTCGAGCGAAAGCGCCGACTCGATGACCTGGCCCTTGCTCGTCGCCTCCAGCTTGCCCGCGCGCAGCAGCGCGACCACCAGCAGCCGGACCACGTCGAAATCCCAGCCGAAGGGCTCCTTGCTGAACTCGTCTGCCAGGTACTTGCCGTTCGCCGTCTCTCCGTAGCTCGTTCGGTTCTCGACTCGGGAGAGGACCTCGGCCAGCGGACCACTCTCGGTGTTGAAGACTGGCTTGCCACCCTGGTCACGAACCAGCGCGAGATTCGTGAACACGGGCGTCAGCCCACGCAGGTTCTCGGTCGTCATCAGGGAATCGAGATCGTTCTTCCCGGCACGGGCGGCGGCCTCCTCGAAGCGGTCGAAGACCTCGGGCAATGCCTGGCCTAGCACCTTGGCAGCAGCTCGCCCGATGTCGCCCGCGCCGTCGTCCGGGCTGCGGTCGTTGCCACGAAAGAAGATGCTACCGGTGAGCATGGCCTGCTTGAGCAGGCGCCTGAGCTCGTCCTGGTGCCTTCGCAGCCGCAGCTTCTCCTCGGCGACGAGCGCCGTCTCGTCCTTGGTCTGAGCACCCCGCTCCTTGCGCGCCAGGATCTCCTTGGAGCGGAAGAGCTCCTGTGTCTCCCGATCGATCGCCTCGTCGAGCGCCGCCACCCAAAAGATCGCCTTGGTCTCGGTCTGGCTTCGCTTACGTGCCTCCTGGGTGCGGTCCTCGCACTGCGAGCCAGCGTCCGCCAGCGTGAGGTGAACCGGGATATCCCCGTCCACGTGCAGGCGGCCGCCCAGGTAGAGGCCTGCCTTGAAGACCTTCACCTCCAGGAAGCTGTGCTGCGGCTGCGGCTGCCAGAGACCGACCACGGTGTCAGCGTGAAGGCGGCTCACGTCTCCGGGCTTGGGGTTCAGGCTCCCGCGCTGCCGCTCCCAGTCGTCCTCCGCGGGCGTGGGGAT
>JAFGRB010000014.1 GCA_016935365.1 Deltaproteobacteria bacterium | reverse complement strand
TCCCGCCGAGGAGAAACTTATTTGAAAGCTATTTCTTTGTAAATACAGGCTGTTAAGTGATCAAAATCATTGTGAAAAGGTACTAGGGCACGCAGCTGTCCGCGTCCGGCGTGCAGTGGGTCGCCCCGTCCACGTCCACGCACGATGCGCCCTCCGGGCAGTCGGACGCACCGGCGCAGGGCTTGGTGCAGTAGCGCTCGCCGGGGTTGGCCAGGCTGTCTACGCACAGCGCCTCGCCGGCGCAGTCGCTGTCCAGCTCGCACAGGGTGCAGTAGGGGCTGTGCTCGCCGGGAGGCTGGCACATGGACAGGCTGCGGCCGTCGGGAACCTCGTAGTACACGCAGTCCAGGCCCGCCGCGGCGCAGTCCTCGTTGGTGTGGCACTGGAGGAAGCAGACGTCGCCCCGGCACGAGAAGCTGACGCAGTCCTCCGATTCGCTGCAGGCCTCGCCGGGGCCCGCGGTCCCGTCGCCGAGTATCCGATGGCAGGCGCCGCGAAGATCCTGGCCGAACTCTGCGAGCAGGCTGCAGACCTCGTCGGCGGCCTGGCAGTCGGCGTCCGTGAAGCAGGCATCCAGCGAGCCCTCGACGATGCCGCACACCCCGACCTCCAGGCCCCAGTTGAGCGGAGAGCAGGTCAGGCCGGACGGGCAATCGGCGGTGGACAGGCACGAGGACGTGCAGAAGGTGTGGAAGCCGTCGGTCACGCACAGGTCGTTGTAGCAGGGATCGTCGCCCACGCCGCCGCAGGCGTCGCCGGTCTGGCCGCCGGGGACGTGCATGGTCTTGCAGACCCAGTCGAGGACGAAGTCCTCACCGCCGTCCCGGCTCAGGATGCTGCAGGCCTCGCCGCCAGGGCAGTCGGCGTCCAGGCTGCATCCCTGGCCCGAGCCGTCCCAGGGCAAGCAGGCCGAGTACACGCCCGCCACGTCCGTGTAGTTGAAGCCTCCGCACAGCGTACCGCCCGGGCACTGCTCGTCGGTGGCGCACAGGTCGCCGCAGCCGAAGCTGAAGCACAGGCCGGAGCTGCAGTCCGGGCTGTCCGTGCAGGCCTCCCCCTGGCCGCCGGCCTCGGGATCGCCGGTCGTGCACATGCCGACCATGCCCTCGATCTTCCGGTGGTACTGGCAGACCTCGCCGGTCGGGCAGTCGCCGCTCGACTCGCAGTCCGCGGCCGATCCGTCGAAGGGCGCGCAGGCGCCCAGCACCTGGTCCGGGTGATCCGGGTAGCTGAATCCCGTGCAGAAGGTCCCCTGGGGGCAGTCCGCGTCATCCGCGCACGGGCTGGTGCACATGTTGACGCCGGAGAATCCGAAGCACATCGCCGAGTCGCAGTCGGTGTAGTCGCTGCAATCGTCGCCGAACTGACCGGCTCCGCCGGACGTCTTGCACAGGCCGAAGATGCCCTCCAGCGTGGCCTGGTACGTGCACAGCTCTCCGATCGGGCAGTCCGCGTCGCTGCTGCACTCGGTCGCCGACCCGTCGAAGGGGGCGCAGGTGCCGATGGTCACCGCTCCGATGCTCTCTCCTGCGCAGATCCACGACTCGGGGCAATCGGCGTTGACCAGGCAGCCCGTCCAGCACAGGCGCTCGTGCTCGTATCCATAGGTCCCGCAGACCGTCGAGGCGCAGAACGGCAGGCCCTGGCCGCAGGGCTCGCCCGCGTCCTGGCAGTCCGTCCCGGCCGGGTCGCAGGCCCAGGGCAAGCAGTGCATGCTCACGTTGCCGTCCATGTCGTTGGTCAGACCGCAGACCTCGCCGGCCGGGCAGTCGGCGTCGCGGGCGCAGGGGGTCTGGGATCCGCCGGCCGGCCAGCAGAGCGTCAGCTCCTGGCCGCCCGAGCTGATCGCGCCGCAGACCATGTCCGCCGGGCAGTCCGCGTCGCTCTCGCACCACGCCGAGCAGCGGTGGTGCAGGCACAGCGCGCCGGCGCAGCGCTCGTCCCAGGGCAGGGCGATGAAGTCCTCGACCTCGCCGCAGGCCGCGCCGGGCGCAAGCCCGCCGTAGAGGCCGCAGCCGCCGGCGTACGAGCCGTCCGCCTGCAAGGCGTAGGTGCACACCAGCTCGCCCGGGCAATCCGAGCTCGTCTGGCACGGATCGGGGTCCCGGATGCAGTACTTCTGGCCGCTCTCGGTGGCTGCGACGCACGAGAACGTGGAGCCGGGGAAGTGCTCCGAGGCGCAGCCGCTGCAGTCGGCGTCCGTCTCGCAGGGCGGGCTGCAGTAGCCGTACGGGTCCTCGTCCCCGTAGGAGGCGCAGATCGTCCCCGGCAGGCAGTCCGAGATGAATCCGGCGGTGCAGTCCGCGCCGCAGGTGCCGCTGCGATCGCCGCAGCTCTCGTCGGCGTTGGTGGGCACGCAGGACGTCCGGCCCTCGGGGCGGTCCGGGTAGCCGGGCGGGTTCTCGACGCAGCAGAAGCTGCGGCCCAGATCCTCCTCGGGGGCGCACTCGGCATCCACGACGCAGTCCTGCATCCCGCAGCGCTGGAGCCCGTCGAACCACGTGGTGCACCAGCCCGAGCAGCAGGCCAGGCTGCTCGCGCACGCCTCGCCCAGCTCCTTGCACGAGCCCTCCTGCTTGCAGGACTTGTCCGCCCCCGGCACGTAGCCCGGATCGCAGACGCAGTAGGCCTGGCAATCGAACACCAGGCAGCGGCCGTGATCGGAGCAGGAAATGCCGGCGCACGGGTCGTCGGCCCCGCAGTCGTGGCACGAGCCCTCGTCCAGCTCGCATCGATCGGTGCACCACAGCTCGCCGCCGTCGTGGCCCAGCCCCTGGCAGGTCTGCTCGCCGAAGTCGAGGCCGTCGCAGGCCTCACCCTGCTCGAGCACCCCATTGCCGCACTCCGGCTGCTCGTCGCCGTTGCAGCCGAGCAGGGCCGCGAGAATCAGGCCCACGAGTCCCCATTTCCAGCTTCCAGACATGTCTTCCTCCGGGTAGATCAATGGCGCTTCCAACGCATCCACAACAAGGCGATCGCAGCCAGCACGGGCGGCCAGTGCGATCCGCCCGATCCGTGGCCGGCCGGAGCGGCGCTCGAGCAGCCCGCGCCGCAGTCGCGGTCCTGCTCGCAGGAGCCCGAGCGGCAGAGTCCGCACTCGCCGCAGGGGCTGTCGTCGGGAAGGCTCTCCTGACTGCAGCCGATCTCGGCATCGCAGATGTCCAGCGTGCACGGGTTCGAGTCGTCGCAATCGGCGTCCACCGGCTCGAAGACGCAGCCCTCCAGCCGGACGCAGGCGTCGGCGGTGCAGGCGATCCCGTCGTCGCACTCGAGCGGTGCGGAGGGCTGGCAGCGACCCGACTCGCAGGTCTCGTCGCCGTTGCAGGGATCGGGATCCGCACAGGAGGTGCCGTCGGCGACGTCCAGGCAGCTGCCCTCGTGTCCGGCCAGGGAGCAGGACTGGCAGACGCCGTTGCAGATCGAGTCGCAGCAGACCCCGTCTGCGCAATGGCCGGACCTGCACTCGCTGTAGTGGCTGCAGGCCGTTCCGTCGGGGTATCCGATGGTTTCGCTGCGCTCCAGATCGGTCATCGAGAACTCGTGCGCCCCGAGGGCCAGCTCCTCGGCCAGGTCGATGTGGACGTAGTGGCCGAAGTCCAGGTCGTAGAACAAGTAGATCTGCCCGTGGATCAGGTCGGCGATGTTCGTATAGCGCGTGTAGATGCCGGGTCCCACCGCCGTGCCCTGGTGGACCGCCTCGGCCATGGCCGTGAAGTACGCGGGCGTCAGCTGGAGATCCGACTCCATCATCTCCACCAGCTTCTCGTAGCGCCAGCACGGGTAGCCGCCGAGCTCCGGGTCGGAGTGGATGAAGTTGGTGCAGACCTGGTAGACGGGGCTCGACGGCGCGATGACCGCGTCCCCCTCGAAGATGGCCGAGTCGCCGTGGCGATCGACGAACATCAGCTGGGCGTTGCCCAGCACGTCGCCCAGGTGGTACTGGCGCAGGTTGGCGATGGCCTCGTCGACCGTCGCGCTCGTCTGCATGACCTCCTCCAGGGTCGTCAGGGTGAACGGCTCCTGGCCCGTGTCGTTCTCGATCGTATGCTCCGGCGTCGCGAATCCATCCCAGAACAAGCCCTGGTCGTTCATCCCGCCCTGGGAGAAGTGGTTGCTCTGATAACCCCAGGCCGCGTAGCCGTACCTGCCGTCCTCGGCCGGCACGAACCAGATGATGGTGGGATCGTTTCCGTAGTAGTCCTCGTTGTTCCCGGCCAGCACGTTCTGCTCGTCGTGGGCCGCGAACATCGAGCAGGGCATGGCCGCGGAGGCTTGCAGCAGCAGGAGGCAAGCTGCCAGACAGAGGAGGCGTCGCACCATGTCCCACACCCCAGAGCTCGAGCGAGTTGAAAAAACGAGGTTTTTCGAAAAGACTCTTTCCGCAGTGACTTCTATGGGGCATCATCCACCGCCTCGACGCCCGAGTCAACTCTGATCGAAATGTGGATTTACGCTCGCGGTCACACTAGGCCTAAAACAAGCGAAGAACATATAGCAAAATGTGAAGCTGGCATCCAAAATATCAGGGCGTAGACATCTTTCTCCAGGCCG
>JAFGRB010000152.1 GCA_016935365.1 Deltaproteobacteria bacterium | reverse complement strand
TCATGCGCCGTCTCCGCGCTCGGCGGACGCCTGCGAGTCGAGCTGCTTCTCGAGCGTACGGCTGTGGAGGCTCGATCGTCCGGGCCCTCTCCACCAAGACGCGCGCCAGCGCCGCCGGTGCCGGCACAGACGAGGAGCCGAGCCGCGGCCTCATGCGCCGTCTCCGCGCTCGGCGGACGCCTGCGAGTCGAGCTGCTTCTCGAGCGCGCGGCTGTGGAGGCTCGATCGTCCGGGCCCTCTCCACCAAGGCGCGCGCCAGCGCAGCCGGTGCCGGCACAGACGAGGAGCCGAGCCGCGGCCTCATGCGCCGTCTCCGCGCTCGGCGGACGCCTGCGAGTCGAGCCGCTTCTCGAGCGCATGCGTGTTGAGGTTCAGGTAGCCGGCCATGTCCACCAGGGCGCGCGCCAGGGCGGTGCGGGCCGGGCTCGCGGCCGGCTCGAGCAGGCGCTGGAGGCTCGATTCGATCTCGCTCGCCACCTGGTCCTGCATGCCGGCCTCGTCGATGTCGAGCTTCAGCCCGCGGGCCTGCTCGAGCAGGCCCACGAAGGCGTCGATGCCCGAGGCGTCCGGCGCGTCGAGCGCGTCCGCCAGCATGGACCCGAGCTTGCGGGTGAGCATGCGGCTCACCCGGCGGCGCTCGAGCGGGACGCCCAGGCTCTCGAGCAGCTGGCCCAGCTCGGCAGCCTGGCTCAGGTCGCCCGAGTCCAGCTCGCGCTCGACGAGCGACTCGAAGCGCCGCGAGCCCGCATAGCCGATCGGCACCAGCAGCGCGGGCAGCAGCGCCAGGCCGAAGTCGGCCAGGATGGGCAGCAGGCCGTCGTGGCGGGCATAGAGCGCGTCGAAGGTCTCGTCCAGCTCTTCGGTGACCGGCCGCAGCAGCGTGGTCACGACGCGCTCGCGCAGCGCGTGCAGCATGTCGGTGAGCCCCAGGCTCTGCTCGAAGCGCGCCGCGTGCTCGGCGCAGGCCGCCTCGAAGCCCAGCCGCTCCACGCTGTCGAGAAGCGCGGTCGCGTCGAGGCTCCCGCGCGAGTCGGGCCTGTAGGCGCGCACGAAGGCCCTGAGCTGGAGCTCGCCTCCGGCCGCGCACAGGACCTCGAAGACCCCGCCCTCGCGGGTCCGGCCGGCCTCGACCGTGGCCCGGCAGCCATAGGCGCTCCAGGCGCCGCGCTCGTCGCGGTGGGTGTCGTGGAGCAGGATCCGGTATCGGTAGAGCTGCTCGCGCACCGAGCGGGGCTCGACCAGGGCGAGGAGAGCCTGGTGGGCGGCCACCTTGGCCGCATCCAGCATGCTGGGCCTTACGAACCTGCGCACCAGGTCCAGCCCGTTGCCCATCGAGGCGATGTTGGAGCGCGCCCGGGCGAGCTCGGATCTCGCCTGCTCGTCGACCGCGGCGCCGCCGAGCAGCTCGGCCAGCTGGACAGCCCGGGCGTAGTACCGGAGCGCCTGGACCGTCTCGATGCCCGACAGGTCGGTGAAGAACCAGGCGCAGGAGGCATACATCAGCATGGCGTTGCGCTGCATCTCCATCAGCCTGAAGACCTCGGCCCGCGCCTCGTCGTCGAGCTCGCCTGCGGCGTGGGTGTCGAAGAAGCGCCCGACAGCGCCCAGCGGCCGCTCGAGCAGCACCGAGACGTAATCGTCGCGCGCCAGCCAGGGATCGACGAGGTGGCGGCGCGCCAGGCGCTCGAAGAGCGGATCGATGCGCGCGCGCAGCGCGTCGAAGGCCGCGCGCAGCGGCGCTCTCCAGGCCTGGTTCCATCCGGCCGGCCCGCCGGTCGAGCAGCCGCAGTCGCGCGCCCAGCGCCCCAGGCCGTGCGCGCAGCTCCAGGCGGTGCCCTCGCCGGGCTTGATGCGCGCTTCCCAGCGCGGCGGGTGCGCGTCGAGGAAGGCGGCCGGGTTGGAGAGCGCGATCCCGCGAGCGGCGAGCTCGCGGGTGGCCAGGTAGGCCAGGCACATGTCGCCCATGGGCTCGTGGTGGCCATAGCTCTCGCCGTCGGTGCACACGAAGACCAGCCGCGTCTCGTCCGGCTCGGCCGCGTAGGACGCGGCAGCGGACTGGATGCGGTCGGCGAGACCGCCCGCGCTTCGCAGCAGATGCTCGAAGGCCACAGCCCGGGACAGCGCAGCGTCGTAGACCAGAAGCGCCATCGGGCCATGCGCGGTCTGTAGCTGGTAGGCGCGGTGGCTGGGCGCTCCGTGCTCGCTCACGTCCTGCCAGCCGGGCGCACCGATCGGGCGGACCGCCTCGATCTGGGACGGGGCCAGCAGCACGAATCGCATGCCGGCCCGGGCCAGGGCGTCGAGCGTGGGCGCGTCGACCGCGGTCTCGGGCAGCCACAGCCCCTCGGCCTGGCGGCCGAAGCGGGTCCGGAAGTCGTCCAGTCCCCAGCGGATCTGCGTCCAGCGGTCGCGCTCGCTCGCCAGCGGCAGGATCATGTGGTTGTAGCCCTGGGCCATGGCGTTGCCGTGGCCGCGCCGCTCGATGCTTCGCCGGTCGGCGTCCACGATCCGCGCCCAGGTCTCGGGATCGTGCTCCTGGAGGTAGGAGCAGAGCGTGGGGCCGAAGTTGAAGCTGATGAACTCGTAGTTGTTGACCACGTCCAGCACCCGGCCCTCGGGGTCCAGCACCCGCGAGCGGCTGTTGGGCCGGTAGCACTCGGCCGTGATGCGCTCGTTCCAGTCATGGTAGGGCGCGGCCGAGCCCTGGCGCTCGATCTCGCCGGTCCAGGGGTTCTCGCGCGGTGGCTGGTAGAAGTGGCCGTGGATGATGAGCGAGGTCTCGGACATGGGCAAGAGAGTAGCAGCTCGCGGGCCGGGCACAAGGGCGAAGTGCAAAAGCTCAAGTGATACTTTAGCTTGACATCGCAAGGCTTCGGGACTACGATGCTGCTACATGGGAGGGTGATGTGCTCCAAGGTATTGAAAAACGCGGCTTTCCGCGCTACCGCTGCGAGCCCTTGCTGTGCCGCATGCGGCCCGGGCTGCAGCGCACGAGCGTGCTTCGAGACGTGTCCATGAGCGGGGTCTACCTGCTCAACCGCGAGCCGCCGCCGGTGGGTGCCGCGGTGGAGCTGCAATTCGACGAGGCGCCCTTCGACGGCTACCGGCTGCGCGGCCGGGTCGTGCGCCACGGCGCCCAGCACGTGGGCTTCGGCGTCGCCTTTGCCGAGCCCCACCCCCGCCTGCTGCGCGTCGTCTACTGCCACGATCCCGACTGAGACCACACTCCGCCCGATACCTCCGTAGCCGTTTTCGTAGCCGTAGCCGTCGCCGGATATTTCACGCTCTCAGCATGGTATCCTGCGTTCGCTGCGCGGCTGATCCACACCCCTGCATTTTTCCGCTTCTCTGTTCCGAGAGCCTCGATGAAATTGCGCCCTTTCAGGGCTCTTGCGCTTTCTGCATCTCCATCCCAGGGCTTCGCCCTGGGCTTGCTTATCGTGCCCTTTCAGGGCTTGGAACTAGGAACTAGGAACTGACGTTCTGCCGCGGCCAGGCTGAGCGGCTCGTGGCGCGCGAGCACCGGCTCGACAAAGGCGCTTAGGCACGCGCGCTTCTCCCGGTGTCCGATGCGCAGGTCGCGCTGGACGCCGAGGGCGGGGTCGAGCCCGTCGGTCTCGATGTCGAGCAGATCCACGCCGTGCAGCTCGAGCTGGACGAAGGCGCGCCGGGAGAGCAGCCGGCCGAGCGCGGCTGCGGCGCGGCGACCGGCCAGGGCGAGCAGCCCGCCGGTCAGCGGCAGCCCGAGCGCCGTGCTGACCGGCAGCTCCAGCAGCCCGGCCGCACCGCGGCGCCAGGGTCGCCGGCGGTCGGGGCGGTAGGGCGCGCGCGGGCCGAGGGCCTCGCGCGGATCGCCGGCGATGGCCGCGCTGCCGCGGCCCGCCAGGGCGAGCAGCCCGACGGCCGCCAGCTTGACCGCCTGGTAGGCGGGGCTCGGCAGCGCCGAGGCGTCGTAGCGGGCGCCGGCAGCCTCGGCCGCGGCCAGCACCCGGTCGCCGAGCAGGTAGCCCGGAGCCCGAAAGCCCCTAGGCCGCGTCCCGCAGGCGCGCTCGATGGCGTCCGCGCCCAGCGCGATCTCGGCCTGCATCTCGGCGTCGGCGAGCCGGCTCAGGTCGTAGCGGTGGGACTGGCTGTGGTTCGCGATCTCGATGCCGCGCGCGGCCGCCGCGCGGATGGACGCGGCCGCGTCCGGAGCTGCGAGCGCCTCGCCGACCGCGAAGATCGTGCCCGGCGCCCCGAGCTCGGCGAGCCAGTCGCAGAAGCGCTCGACCGCGATCCCGTAGACCGGATCGGATCCGGCCGGCTCGGCCGGGGGCAGGCCGTAGAGCTCGCGGTAGCAGCGCAGCGGATCGAGATCGATCGAGACGCAGAGCATCAGCCTGGGGGGCGAGGCGGGCCGGGGCGGTGGTCGAGCAGCCCCTCGCGCACCCGGATCTGCCAGACGAGCTTGCTCAGGTTGGCCAGCGCGCGGGGCACCCGCTCGAGCAGGTTGATGGTCGGCTGGCGCTTCTCCACCACCCGCACCGGCAGCTCGCAGACCCGGAGCCCGCCGCGCTCGGCCCGGATGACGAACTCCGAGGCGAAGAGGTTGCGGTCGACGATGCAGTCGTCCAGCACCGGCAGCAGCCGCTCGCGCCAGAAGGCCTTGAGCCCGTGGGTGTCGGTGCCCTTGAAGCCCAGGCTCGCGCGCAGCATGCCGTTGAGGACCTGGGTGGCGAGGTGGCGCAGCCAGGGCCGCTCGTCGGCCGAGCCGGGCGCCAGCTTGGAGCCGATCACCATGTCCGCCTCGTCGGTGCGCAGAAGCTGCATGGCCCGCTTGTAGAAGCGGGTGTCGCAGAGGTCGATCTCGTCGCAGATGACGTAGGTGCCGCGGGCGGCGCGGATGCCCGCCTTGAGCGCGGCGCCGTAGTTGGGCTCGCCGAGCTCGAGGTGCTGGATCTCCGGGTGGCGGCGTTCCAGGTCGAGGATCGCCTCCAGGGTCCCGTCGGTCGAGCCGTTCTCGGCCAGCAGGATCTCGAACGAGCCGCTCACCGGGGCCAGCCGGTCCAGCAGCCCGGCCACCGAGTCGGCCACGATGGCCTCCTCGTTGAAGACCGGGATGACGATCGAGAGCTCGATGTACATCAGCCGACAATCTAGCAAATGAGATACCGGCGGTCAAAAAGCGGAGTCGATCGGATCTCCCACCCCTCATATCCGGGACGCCAGATCGTCGTGCAGATCAAGGAGCTGCGCCAAAGTCGAGCGGAGGCGTGGTTCTCCACGTCGAGCATCGACTTCGGCGCTGCGACGCCGAGCTGCGCGACGAGGTGGCGTCCCCGGGCTCAGAGCACGGAGCGGATGGTCTCTCGCAGGGTATAGCAGGGCCGATAGCCGAGCTGCTCGCGGGCGCGCGCGCCGTCGACCATGCACTGGAAGCGCAGGTGGGGCAGGTCGCCCGGCCAGAAGCCCGACAGGCCCCAGCTCCACATGCGGCGCACGATCGGCGCGGCGAGCACGTGGGGGATGGGCACCGGGCTGCGGCCCAGCTCGGCGAGCACGCTCGAGAGCGGCAGCGCGCCAGGGCCGTCGATGTTGAACACGCCCCGCTTGCCCGGCTCGACGGCCAGCAGGATGGCCTGGATCAGGTCCTGCTCGTGCAGCAGCTGCACCATGGGATCGAAGCCCAGCAGCGTGGGCGGGTGGGGCAGGCGCAGGTACTTGGTGACCGCATTGCGCACCGTCGGCCCGACCACGTGGACCGGCCGCAGGATCACGGTCTCGATGCCGGGGTGCTTCCAGAAGAAGCTCTGGGCGTGCATGTCCCACTCGATCAGCGCCCGCATCTCCGGGTA
>JAFGRB010000151.1 GCA_016935365.1 Deltaproteobacteria bacterium | reverse complement strand
GAGGCCCCAGCGGGGCCTTCCAGACGTGCAAGCCCCCTTTGGAGGGGGCTTCCTAATACCTCGCCCTCTGGGCGAGGTTGATTATTACATCTCTATCCCAGGGCTTCGCCGGCAGAGCCGGCTTCGCCCTGGACTATCCTGTTGCGCCCCTTCGGGGCTTACGGATCCGGAGGGGGCGGGTGCCGGGCTTGACTCGGCCCCCGATTGAAGGCCAGATCGAGGCCGTGGCGATCCTCTTCTGGCTGCTGGTGGCGCTGGGCGCGGTCTGGACAGCGCTGTTCTTGCACGGCCTGGCCGAGGCCCGGCGCGCGCCGCGGCTCTACCCGGCCGCCCCGAAGCCCGGGGAGAAGCTCGGGCCGGTCTGCGTGCTGGTGCCGGCCCGGGACGAGGAGGCGCGGATCGGCGCCTGCCTGCGCTCGCTCCTGGCCCAGGATCTCGGAGAGATCGAGATCGCGGTGATCGACGATCGCTCGGGCGACCGGACGGCCGAGATCGTCTCCGGGCTGGCCGCCGGGGACTCGCGGCTCCGGCTCATCCGGCTCAGCGCCGAGCCGCCGCCCGGCTGGATCGGCAAGTGCCACGCCCTGGCCGAGGGCATGCGCCTGGTCGAGACCGGCGCGCCCTGGACGCTCTTCGTGGACGCGGACACGGTCCACCACCCGAGCTCGATCTCGACCGCCGTGGCCGAGGCCGAGGCGCGCGGGCTGGACATGCTCTCGCTGGTGCCGCACCTGCAGGCCGAGAGCTTCTGGGAGCGGCTGGTCCAGCCGGCCATGGCCGCGCTGATCGCGCTCTTCCACAAGCCCTCGCGGATCAACGACCCGGCCAGGCCGGAGGCCTTCGCCAACGGCCAGTACGTCTTGATCCGCACCGCGGTCTACCGCCGGATCGGCGGCCACGCGGCCGTGGCCGGCAAGGTGCTCGAGGACGTGGAGCTCGCCCGGGTGGTCAAGGGCGCGGGCGGCCGGATCTTCCTCGCCATCGGCCGGGACCTGCTCTCGACCCGCATGTACAGCGACCTCGGAGGGCTCGTCGAGGGCTGGACCAAGAACTTCTACATGCTCATGCGCTCGCAGCTGAGCCGGGTCACGCTGGCCGCCCTGACGGCGCTCGTGCTGAGCGCCTACCCGGCCGCCTGCGGCCTGCTCGCCCTGGCCGCGCTGGCGGCCGGCTATCGCCCGCTGCCGGTCGAGTACCTCGTGGCCACGGCGGGCATCTACGCGCTGGTGCTCGGCTTCCAGGTGACGCTGCGGGCGCTCAACCGCTGGTACCCGGCCTATGCCCTGCTGGCGCCGGTGGCCAACGCGGTGGCGGTCTATATCTTGTTGCGCTCGGCCTGGCGCCACCGCCGCGGCCAGGCGGTCCGCTGGAAGGGCAGGCTGGTGCGCGACGACGGGGAGGGCGGGTGAGGCTCGAGGAGCTGCCGCTGGGCGAGCTCGTCCGCCGCAGGCTGCGGGTCCTGCTGGACGGCCTCGGCCCGCACCGCGCGCCCGACCTGATGCGGCGGATCGTCGACGAGGTCGAGCGGGTGCTGATCGAGGAGGCCCTGGAGCGCGCGGGCGGCTCGCGCAAGGAGGCGGCGGCCATCCTGGGCATCCACCGCAACAGCCTCAGGAGCAAGATCCGGAGGCTGGGGCTGAAGTGAATGGCCGTCGTGTGGGTGTTCGACATCTGGGTGATCGAGACCACGGAGCGTTTCGGAGGGATATCGGTGCTCGGCACGGGACTGCTCGGCCTGTGGTACGACGAGGAGCTGAAACCCGAGGAGAATCCGGTGGAGGACCACAACAACTGGTACAAGATCGGGGTGGAGCCCGGTCGTATCGGTGAGCTCAGGGCATACATCCAAAAGGCCGCGAGCACCTTCGGACAGAAGTGCATCTACTTCGAGCGTGCCGGCGAGGCTGATTTCCTGCAGCAACTAGATTCGTTGCCAGAATAGGCCAGAGGTTGGTTGACAATTGTCAACCAACAGTATAATATACAATTGTCAACCGGCGGAAGAGATACGGTGCGATTCGGCCGATCAGCCGCTTGAGAAGGGAGCCCCGATGAAGAGGAAATACACGCTTCTTTCCGGGGAGATCGTATCACTCGAGGATCTGGAGCCTCGAGAGAAGGAGTTTTTGGATACCCTGGCGGAGATAGCGAGAAGGGGCATCAGCTACTTCGAGATCTACCGGACCGCCATCGGTCCGGGGTCGATCGCATTGCGGGGAAGAAATCATGTGAACCGGAGCGTCCTGAGATCTCCCTTGTACCTGGCGGCGCGCGACATTGCCACCCGCGCGGGCATCGACCAGGGCCTCATCCTTGCTCCCGAGCACGAGGAGGAGCGAGCCAGAGCGCCGAAGGACTTCTCGATGATGAGCGTGGTGCAAGCGGCGGATCTCATCGGGATTTCCCGGGCGGCCGTATACAAGGCGATCGAGAAGGGTAGGCTGCGCTGCCACAAGATCGGAAACGTCACTGTGGTCGAGAGAGCGTCCGCGATCGAGTACCGTGACAGGCGGAACGCGGATGAACCATCCAGGCATGTGCTCTCGGATGTCGAGAAGACGGGCCTCGGACCCCTTCCTGCCGGCCGGCCAGCGAGGGCAGTCGCGAGGAGCTCAGCATCCAGGTCAAAGGCCGTCTCGCGCAGGAGACATGCGAAGAAGAGCGCGGCCAAGTCTTCATAGACAGCCATACGAGCGGTGGTCGGCGCGACATGAGGACGATTGAGATCACCCTCGATGAAGATCTCCTGCGAGAGATCGATCGAGTCGCCGAGCAGCTCCGCACGAGTCGCTCTGCCTTCACGCGAAAGGCGCTTCGGGAGGCCCTGGCTCGCCACAGGAGCAAAGAGCTGGAGATCGAGCACCGACGGGGATACGAGCGGCAGCCTGTCTCGGCAGATGAGTTTTCCGCCTGGGAGTCGGAGCATGCCTGGGGCGACGGCTGAGACCTGGATGTCCGTTGCCGGCTGGATGCCGGGTCGGGGGAGCGGGAGGGGCTCAGGCCTGCTCGCGCCTGCGCAGGGCGAGGAGCACGAGGGCCGGCAGCAGCAGCAGGCCGGGGGCCGTGCCCGCGGTGCTGCAGCCTATTTGGACGGGCTCGTCGCCGGTCTCCTCCTCGAAGCCGTCGTGCCACGGGCCGATCTCGGCGCCCAGGTCCGGCACCAGGCCGATGCAGCAGTGGACGGTCTGATCGGAGAAGACCTCGCAGTCCAGGGCGCCGCCCAGGTAGCCCTCGGCCTCGCCGCCCAGGAGGTGCTTGCCGGGCACGGTCCACAGCTCGAAGTAGCCGGTCTCGTCGGCGTCGGCCGTCTCGCCGGTCTCGGCCAGGACCCGGGCGTTGGGCACGCCCGCGCCGACGCAGGTCCGCGGGTCGGTGTCCGGATCGCCGGTCAGCGCGATGACGTAACCGATGACCAGCCCCGGGGGCGCGTCGAAGTCGAAGCCGCCGTGCTCGCCGCCGGTGCCGCCCTCGCCGCCGGTCTCGCCGCCGGTCTCGCCGCCGGTCTCGCCGCCGGTCTCGCCGCCGGTCTCACCGCCGGTCTCACCGCCGGTCTCACCGCCCGTGCCGCCGCCTCCGGGCACCAGGCCGATCGAGCACCAGGTCTCGCCGCCATCGGACACGCTGCAGCTTCGCGAGGCGGTCGCGTAGCCCGCGGCCGAGGCGGTCACGGTGTAGCTGCCCGCGGCCAGGGACTGGGCGAAGTAGGCGTCGCCGGAGCGCACCGGGACCTGGCCGAAGCCCGAGATGCTGACCGTGGCCTCGGGCAGGCGCCAGCTCGTGTCCGCGGTGCCCGAGCCCTGATCCACGAAGACCACGCCCTTTAGCGTCCCGCTGCCGGTCGCGCCGCCACCGCCACCACCGCCGCCACCCGGGTCGTAGCTCCCCTCGGCCAGGGCCACCAGGTCGTCCATGTCGCCGTTGAAGAGGTCCAGGTCCACGTTGCCCGAGATGCCGGCCACCCGCCCGTGGCTGGAGGTCTGGAAGAAGGACCAGCGGGTCCAGGGATCGGGCAGGTTGGGGCAGGTGGGCCCGTACTGGGGCACCCAGAGGTGGTGATCGGCGAACTTGTCCGAGCCGACCGCGTCGTTCCAGAAGTACAGCCCGGCGTAGATCATGACCTTGCGGCCGGTCTGGCTCTGGATCCGGTCCATGAAGGCCTCGATCTTGGCCTCGATCTGGCTCTGGGTGAATCCGGCGTAGAGGCTCTCGTCCTCCACGTCGATGACCGGCGGCAGGTCGCCCGCCTGCAGGCCGCCCATCTTGCGGATCATGATGTCCGCCTGGGTGACGGGATCCAGGCTGGGGCGGAAGTAGTGGTAGGCGCCGCGCACGATGCCCACCCGCCGCGCCTCGGACCAGTTGGTCTCGAACTTGGGATCCTCGTAGTAGCCGTCGCCGGTCCGGATGATGGCGAAGACCATGCCCGCGGCGGCCACCTGGTCCCAGTCGATGGTCCCCTGCCACTTGGACACGTCGATCCCGTCCAGGGTGGGGCCGTCGGCGCAGGCCACCACGGCCAGGTCCATGCTGGCATAGTCGCTGGGGGGAAGATCGCTCCCGCAAGCCGAGACGACGAGCAGAGCGGCCGAGAAGACCCAAAGAGCATATCCTGACCTGGTCATGGCAGCTTCCTCCTTGCACCTGGATGGAATAGCAAGCCATGTGCCAGCCGGTCGCATGGCGATTCTCTCGCATGAGTCATTGAAGTTACAGTGGTATTATTGAGGGCCGATCAGCGCCGCACGCTATCTGCGCCATGTTGACGCATACGTCAAGTGGACGCCGATCGGCGCATAGTTGGTATTGTCCTGTAAGTAAAGCGAATTAAGTCAATCGCCCGCATTGCGGGCAGTGGTCAGTCCAGTTGCCAGTCAGTCTACTCGAAGTAGCTCTCGCTTCGCCGGAGCACCTCGAGGATCCCGGCCCGGATCTCCAAGCAGCCCTTCAGGAAGTGCCCGCTGACCACGTAGTAGTGGATGTTGGAGCCCTCCCTGCGCGTCTCCACCACTCCCTTGTCGCGGAGCTTGCGCAGGTGGCCCGAGAGGGTCGAGGCCGGCAGGCCCAGCTGCTGCGCCAGGTCGCCCACGGTCCGCTCGCCCTCGGACAGGGTCCAGACGATCCTGAGCCTGGCGGGGTTGGAGAACAGGCCGCAGAACTCCGCGTGGATGTCGAAGATGTCTCGGCCATCGCGAATCGGGTGGCTCTCTTCTGACAAAGGGTCCGCCTTTCTGGTGGAGCGTGCGTCTACAGCGATCCATAGCAGATTTTCGCGCAGCGTCAATTTGTAGTTGACAAAGTTCCGATTTTTCGATTATGCACGGTATGCGCATTTCCGGAAGACCGGAAAAGTGCACCATCGAAAAGGCCTGTGCTTCGAGGAGGACTCGATGCCGGATCTCGTTCCTTTCCTGGAAGTCCCCGATCTCCTGGTAGAAACTGGCGGGGATGGGCTGAACCTGTGCTTCGGCTGCGGCACCTGCACCGGGCTCTGCCCCTGGAACCTCGTCCGGAGCTTCAACGTCCGGCTCCTGATCCGCACCGCCCAGCTCGGGCTGGAGCCGGAGGACACGGCCGACGTGTGGCGCTGCGCCACCTGCGGCTACTGCGTGGCCAACTGCCCGCGCGAGGTGCCGATCATCGACGTGATGCGCTCGATGCGCGCCATGACCGGCGAGAGCGGCTCCCACCCGCAGACCATCCGGGCCATGCTGGCCAGCCAGGGCCAGAACGGCAACCCCTGGGCGGGCGAGGCGGAGGCCCGCAACGGCTGGGCCTGCGAGCTCGAGATGCCGGAGTCCGGGCAGGCGGACGACTGGATGTTCTACGCCTGCTGCACCCAGTGCTACGACCCGGAGACCCGGCGCAGCGCGGTCGCCCAGGTGCGCGTGCTCAGGGCCGGGGGCGTCAAGATGTGGATATCGCCCCTGGAGTCGGTCTGCTGCGGCTGCTCGGTGCGCGAGACGGGCTCGGTCGAGCTCACCGAGCGCATGGGCCGCTCCAACGTCGATCGTTTCAAAAAGAGCGGCGCGCGGCGCATCCTGACCGCCTCGCCCCACTGCTACAACGCCTTCATCAAGGACTACCCGGCCTGGGGCGGCGAGTACGAGGTGCGGCACTACACCCAGGTCATGCACGAGCTGCTCCAGAGCGGGCAGCTGGTGCCCAAGCGCGAGGTCAAGCGCACCGTGACCTACCACGACCCCTGCTACCTCGGCCGGCACAACGGGATCTACGACGAGCCGCGGGCGTGCATCCGGGCGGTGCCCGGGGTGGAGCTGGTGGAGATGCCCCGCAACCGAGAGGAGAGCCTGTGCTGCCAGGGCGGCGGCGGGCAGATCTTCATGGACGCGCCCGCGGACGAGCGCTTCGCCAAGCTCCGGGTCCAGGAGGCCCTGGACGCGGGCGCGGAGGTGCTGCTCACGGCCTGCCCGTACTGCAACTCCATGTTCCGCGACAGCATCAAGATCCTGGATGCCGAGGATCGCCTGAAGGTGATGGATATCGCCGAGCTGGTCTGGGAGAGCCTGGCCTGACGGAGACGAGCGTGTATTCCATGGGGTGGCTCGCCACCCCCGACAAGGAGAGAGCGATGACGGATTTCAACCCCGACGAAGTGCAAGTGAACAAGACGATCGACGCCCGCGGCTCGGCCTGCCCGGGACCGCTGCTCGAGGCCAAGAAGGGCATCGGCTCGGTGCCGGTCAACGGCGTGATCGAGATCATGTCGAGCGACGCGAGCACCAAGAACGACCTGCCGGTCTGGGCCAAGAAAGTGGGCCACGAGTACCTGGGGACCGCGACCGCGGACGGCTTCGATCGGATCTTCATCCGGCGCAAGAAGTAGCTGGCCGAGCCGCAATCGTTCCGGGCTCCGGCCCCTGAACGGTCGCCTCGATCCAAGGAGGCTTGCGAATGAGTGCCGCATCGACTCCAGAGACACGGATCCTGCTGATCACCACGGCCGACTCGTCCTATCCGGGCGCGGACACGGTCGGCCAGATGCACCTCGGCTACCCCACGAACAGCTCGGTCATCCGGGTGCCCGACCCGGTCATGCTGCCGGAGCGCTTCTACCTGTACTGCTTCAAGAAGGGCTTCGACGGGATCGTGGTGATGAGCTCGGGTGCCGAGTGCCCCTACGAGGGCTCCTACGAGCGACTGGCCAAGCGCCTGGACCGGCTGACCGGGGTCCTCAAGGAGCAGGGGATCGACTTCCGGCGGGTCAAGCTGTGCGCGATCTGCACCGTTTGCGCCGCCTCCTTCGTGCGGGAGGTGAACCAGATGGCGCAGCTTCTCGACGAGATCGGCCCGGTCGACAGGGATGCGGTCGTGCTCGAGGAAGAGCCGGCCGCACGAGCGGGGTGAGCAGATGAGCGTACAGTACACACGCGAAGTGGACGTGCTCGTGCTGGGCGGCGGGATCGGCGGGCTCCAGGCGGCGGTGGATCTCGCCGACCGGGACCTGCACGTGCTGGTGGTCGAGCGGGATACCTCGATCGGCGGGCGGATGATCGCGCTCAGCAAGGTCTTTCCCACCCTGGACTGCGCGAGCTGCATCACGACCCCGAAGATGGCCGAGGCAGCGCACCACGACATGATCGACATCCTGACCTACACCGAGCTCGAGTCGGTCGAGCGCGCAGACGGCAGCTTCCGCTGCCAGCTCCGGCGCAAGCCCCGCTTCGTCGACGAGAAGGACTGCATCGGCTGCCGGTTGTGCGAGTACGCCTGCCCGATCCTGCTGCCCAACGAGTTCGAGGGCGGCGAGGGCGCGCGCAAGGCCATCTACATCCCGCACTCCAACGCCTACCCGCAGTGCGCGCTGCTCGACATCGACAACTGCATCTACTGCGGGCAGTGCATCAAGGCCTGCCCCACCGACGCGGTTCATTTCGCACAGGAGGCGGAGGAGATAGAGGTGCGCGCCGGCGCGGTCGTCCTGGCCACCGGCTACGAGCTCACGCCCATGGAGCCGGTGCGGCGCTACGGTGCGGGCAAGCTCCCCAACGTGATCAGCCCCCTGCTGATGGAGCGTCTGATCGCGCCCCACGGCCCCTACGGCAAGGTGCTGCGACCTTCGGACGGCAAGATCCCCGACTCGATCGCCTACGTGCAGTGCGCCGGGTCCCGGGACGCCAGCATGGGCGTGCCGTACTGCTCCCGGGTCTGCTGCATGTACGCCATCAAGCAGGCCATCCTGGTATCCGGGGCGCTGCCGCTGGTGGACGTGACGATCTACTACATGGACATCCGCGCCTTCGGCAAGGGCTTCGAGACCTTCTACCAGGAAGCCAAGGCCATGGGGATCCAGTTCGTCTGCGGCAAAGTGGCCTCGATCTCCGAGGACGCCGAGCACAACCCCATCATCCGCGTGGAGCGCAAGGAGGAGGGCGGCGAGGTCTGCGAGGACACCCACGACCTGGTCGTGCTCTCCCAGGGCATGGTGCCGGCCTGGAAGCCGGCGGACAAGGTCGCGGTCTCCGAGAACAGCTACGGCTTCATCGAGGTGCCGGAGGAGAAGATCGCGCCGACCGCGACCAAGCTGGACGGCGTGTTCGTGGCCGGCACCGCCGCGGGACCCAAGGACATCGTCGACACCATCGTGGAGGCGGGCGCGGCCGCGGCCCAGGCGTCGGCCTACCTCGAGTCGAGCGGTTGGCTGCAGAAGACCGCGGCCAAGAGGTCGTATCGCACTCCCGAGGCCGCCAGCACGGAGGTCGGTTGAGATGACGGACAGCAAGGCGAGCCCCAGGGACCTCCGGATCGGCGTCTACATCTGCCACTGCGGCGGGAACATCTCGGACGTGGTCGACTGCCCGAAGGTCGTCGAGGCGGCGGCGGGCTTCGATGACGTGGTCGTGAGCCGGGAGCACTCCTTCATGTGCTCCGACCCTGCCCAGGAGATGATCATCGAGGACATCCGCAAGCAGGGGCTCAACCGGGTGGTGATCGCCTCCTGCTCGCCCTCGCTGCACGAGCTCACCTTCCGGCGCACGGTCGAGCGCGGGGGTCTCAACCCCTTCCTCTACGAGCACGCCAACATCCGCGAGCAGGTCAGCTGGGTCCACGGCAGCCGGCCGGAGGAGGCGACCGCCAAGGCCATCCGGCTGGTGCGGGCCGCGGTCGGCAAGGTCCGACTGCTGACCGCAGAGGAGCGGATCGGGGTCGAGGTGCTCAAGCGCGCCCTGGTCGTCGGCGGCGGGCTGGCCGGCCTGCGGGCGGCCAAGAGCCTGGCCGACCAGGGCATCGAGGTCACCCTGGTCGAGGCCAGCCCCTTCCTGGGCGGCCACACGGCCCAGCTCGAGCACCTCTTTCCGCACGCGGATCAGGCGCGCGAGCTCATGGCGCCGCTGCTCCGCGGCGTGGCCGACTCGAGCCGCATCGAGGTGCTCACCCGGGCGAAAGTCGTGGGCGTGGAGGGCTACTTCGGCAACTTCCAGGTCGAGCTGGAGGTCCAGCCGCGCCACATCCGCGGTCCGCTGCCGGCGGACAAGCTGGCCCAGATCACCGAGGCCTGCCCAAAGTCGGCGCCCAGCGAGTTCGACTACGGGCTGCGGGAGCGCAAGGCGATCTACATGCCCTACCCGGGCTGCGTGCCCGAGGTGCCGGCCGTCGACATGCAGAGCTGCAGCCGCTGCGGCAAGTGCGAAGAGATCCTGGGCGCGGACGCGGTCGATTTCGACGAGCAGGCCCGCCGGGTCAAGGTCGACGCGGGCTGCGTCCTCATGGCGACCGGCTTCAAGCCCTACGAGCCGTACAAGGGCGAGCTCGGCTACGGCGAGCTCGAGGGCGTCGTGACGCTGGCCCAGTTCATCCGCATCCTGGGCGCGCTGCCGAAGGATGCCGGCGAGCTCGAGGTCGGCGGCCGCAAGATCCAGTCGGTGGCCCTGATCCACTGCGTGGGCAGCCGGGAGATCGACGGGGTGCACGACCCGAGCCCGCACCGCCCGCTGCGCACCTACTGCAGCCGGGTGTGCTGCTCGGCCAGCCTGCACGCGGCGTCCGAGATCCGGGAGCGCTTCCCGGGGGTGAACGTCTTCGAGCTCTACCGCGACATCCGCTCCTACGGCTTCTACGAGGAGGTCTTCGAGCGGGCGTCCCGCAACCGGGTCGTGTTCTTGAAGTACTCCGACTACGAGATCCCCGTGGTCAAGGCCGGCAACGGCGAGGCGGCCCTGAGCGTGGTCGTCAACGACCAGCTCACGGGCGGCAAGGCCGTGGACGTGCCGGTGGACCTGGTCGTGCTGGCCTCCGCCATGGAGCCCGGCGACGCGGGTGAGATCGTCGGCCTGATGAAGCTGCCGATCGGCTCGGACGGCTTCCTGCTCGAGGTCCACCCCAAGCTCCGGCCGGTGGAGCTCGCGGTCGAGGGCGTCATGGTGGCCGGCACGGCCCAGGCGCCGATGAGCACCGACGAGACCTCGGCCGCCGCCTGCGCCGCGGCCGCCAAGGCGGCCCGGATCCTGACCCGGGACGAGATCCCGCTCGATCCCTTCGTGGCCCGGGTCGATCTGTCGCGCTGCCAGGGCGAGGGGCTGTGCGTGGCGCAGTGCGGCTACGACGGGGCGCTGCAGCTCGAGGAGATCGAGCAGGACGGCGAGAAAGTCAAGCGGGCCTCGGTCAACGCCGTGCTCTGCAAGGGCTGCGGCGCGTGCGTGGCGGTCTGCCCGCACCGGGCGATCGACATCGTCGGCTGCACGCTGGATCAGCTCTACCGGCAAGTGGACGGGCTGTGCGCCTGAGCGAGGAGGCGGTCGTGAGCAAAGAGACGCTCGAGGAGATGAAGCAGGCCCGCAAGGAGCGGGGCACGAAGGAAGGGCTGACCGATCTGCGCAAGCACGCCCGGACCGTGCACAAGGCGATCCAGGCAGCCCTGGGCGACGAGGCCAAGACGGCCCCCGAGGTGGCGCGCCTGGCCGAGCTGGATGTCCGGGAGGTCTTCTGGCACCTCAACGCGATGCGCAAGTACGGCCAGGCGGAAGTCGTCGGGCAGGATGGCAGCTACCTGACCTACCGTTTCGTGGACAAGGAATCGTAAGGCGGACACAGACCGCGACTGACGCGGAAAGGAGAACCAGCCATGGCGAGCAAGATGGTCATTTTTTGCGGATCGGATCACCCCGAGAAGGCCTTCCCCCCGTTCATGCTCGGATCGGGCGCGCTGGCCAGCGACATGGAGCTGATGCTCTTCTTCACGATGAGCGGGCTCAACATCATCAAGAAGGGCGGGGCGGAGAAGATCAGCATCCCCAACGCGCCCAAGACCCTGCCCCAGTTCATCGCCACGGTCAAGGAGCTGGGCGGCCGGATGGTGGCCTGCAGCGCGGCCTTCCCGCTGGTCGGGATCGAGGAAGAGGACCTGATCGAGGGCGTCGAGGTCGGCGGGGTGGCGACCTTCGTCTCCGAGGCCGAGGAAGCCGCGGTCGTCCTGACCTTCTGAGCAGCCTTCCATACCGCTGTCTTCACGGACGTTCGTCTCATCTCTTCAATCCCTGGAACGACAGGAAGGAAGCCGTCATGAGCGAGGTTATCGAGGTCACCGACGCCACGTTCGAGCAAGAGGTCCTGCAGTCCGATCTGCCCGTCGAGCTCGACTTCTGGGCGCCGTGGTGCGGGCCCTGCATGATGCTGGGGCCGATCTACGACAGGCTGGCCAAGGAGTACGACAACTTCAAGTTCTGCAAGATCAACGTCGACCAGAACAAGGAAGTCGCCATGAAGTTCGGCATCCAGAGCATCCCGATGCAGATCTTCTTCGTCGACGGCGAGGCGGTCGACCACCTGCTCGGCGCGATGCCCGAGGCGCAGGTCCGGGCCAAGGTCGATGAGATCATCGCAAAGTACCCCATCGACGCGCGGGGGAGGCTGAAGTCCATCCTCTCCAAGTGGGTCGAGCACAACCAGCGCGACACCGAGAAGCTCGAGGCCCTGGAGGCCAAGGCCGAGGAGCTGGCCGGCGATCCGACTTACAAGAAGGTCCTTGAGCTGGCCGGGGAGATCAAAGAGCGCAGCGCGAGCCTGTCGCGATTGCTGGAGGAGCTGTCCTGATCTTCTGAGCCGGTCAGTCTACGTAGCGATACCATTCCCAGTTCGACCAATGTGCATTGCATCGGTCTTTCGGGCAATCGAGCAATCCGATGTCGTTCTTCTCGATGGCCACGGCCAGGCTTCTGAAGCAGGTCGTCTGGCTCGGCATCTCGTCGTTCAACAGGTCAGGGTGCTGCCAGTCATCGAGCTCGACAAGTACCTTCAATCCACTTCCCGTTCTGCCGCATATGGACAAGATCTCTTCATGGCGGAAGAACAGCTCGTCGGGGATCGCATGGGATAGGTATCGAATGATCTTTGCCTGCTTCGGCATCCCGGCGTCGCGGACGTCGATACCCAGCATCCGATACGCATCCTCCGAAGGAGTGAATTCTCTCTCAGTGCCCTTGATGATCAACTTGAAGTCCAGCGGGTCGAGTCGAAATCGGTTCTCGGCATCGAAGAACGCGCTGTCCGGTGATTCGAGGGCGACGTCCTCTATCCGTACGATGCCGTTCTCTTCCAGCGCGTTGCCGAATGCAGCGGTGCTGTTTACGAAGCCGCCTCCCTTGAGGGAGAATGCCAGGCCCTGGAACGCGATGAGCCACTCGGTGCGATTTCTGAATACGGCCAGTCTTTCCCTGCCGAGATAGAAGTAGTTGTTGTCCAGCATCGGGAAGTCATACGTCTCGGCTCCTTCATCCAGGATGTCCAGGATGTCCGCTGCCGACCATCGCATGCATGTCACCTCACGCCCCCGCCGCAATCGCAGCCTTGGCCAGCAGATCCTCGAAGGAGCGGATGAGCTCGGCGTCGGGGCTCTGCCTGCCGGTGTCGACGTGCCGCTCGCCGGACGAGAGGCAGCGGTGGCCGCCTCGATCGTAGAGGAAAGCCTCGAAGGAGACGGCGGCGCCCCGCGCGCCCACCTGGACGAGCAGCACCCAGGGGACATCCCAGCGGCGGGCCAGCTCGTCGGCGACCTCGACGATGCCGTCCATTCCCCGCGCCCTGGCGAGCGCCGCCCGGAGATGGGAGAGAGGCGAAGGCCGGAGCGCCAGGCTGACCTCGACCCGCCGCTCGTCCTCGATCAGGACGAAGCGGCCGGTGGGCACATGGCCGTCCTTCCACAGGCTGACGTAGTGCCAGCCGAGGGCGGAGACGTCGAGCTGCTTCGGCGAGGTCCCGACCTCGACGCCGTCGATCTGGATGAAGGCTCCTTCCGGGGTCGAGCGGACGAGGAGCTCGCCGCTCGAGATGGGCTCGGCGCCTTCCTCCGGCCCGGATCTCCGCGGACCGCGCTGCGGGCCCGCGGCCACCGACTCGTCGTAGAGCTTCAGCACGTCGGGCGGGACCGAGATGCCCGATCTGGCGGCGACGAACGACCGGCCGTCGTAAGGGGCCATCTGTCGAAAGGCGGTGGCCGCGCGGCGGTCCTCGCCCATGAGATGCCAGGCGGTGGCGAGGTAGAGATGGATCTCCAGCCAGAGATCCATCTTCCCGGCCCGCTGCATCCGCGGGAGGCATGGCATGAGCTCGCGGGCGGCCCGGAACAGGTGGCTGACGGCCTTCTCGAGCTCGAGCTCATCGTAGCGGTCGATGCCGGTCTTCAGCGCTCGCCGGGCGCGCTCCTGGCAGACGGCGAGCGCCTCGCCGCCCGGGGATTGCAGCTCGCCCACGAACTGCCGGAACAACGTCGATACGAGATTCGCCTTTCGCTCGGCAAAGCCGCTCGGGTCGCCGAAGAGGAGCATCGTCTGGATGACGCCGGCCGCTTCGTCGAATCGGCCCTGGTGGTAGTGGATGGAGGCCCGCAGCAGCTGCACCTCCAGCCACGGCTCCATCCCGAGCTGCTGCATCGCCGGGAGGCACGGCTCGAGTACGGCGGCGGCTCGGTCCAGATCCCTCTGGGCGGCGTCGAGGGCCAGCTTGTGATAGTGCTGCCTGCCCGAGTCCAGCAAGCGCGCCGCATCCTGCTGGCGGTCGCCGAGCTGCTGGTCGGATGCGTAATCCTCGTCGAGGACGCGGTGAGAGAGGCCTGTGAGCCAGTCGCGCGCCAGGAAATGGAGCGAGGTGGCGCCGACCTCGGCCCCCGGGTCGGATGCGGCCACGAGCAGGCCGAAGGTCTGCGGGATGCAGGACGGGCCGCGCCGGGGGACATCCTTGGGCATGTAGACGAGGCCGGCCGGGGGCCTCACTCCATTCGCGCAAGCCGCGCAGGCTGCGAGGGCGACGAGGAGCAAGGCTCGCTGGGAGGAGGCGCTCGACATCTCCCCAGGTCTATCAGGCTCGCACGGCCCCTGTCGATACCGATCCGGTGTCCCCCTCCACCCGCGCGATGTGGCGGCCCAGGTATTTGCCAAGCGGCCCGCTTTTGCCTATCGTGCGGCCATGAGGCGGAAGATCCTGATAGTCGCATTCCTCCTCGCCGCCACCGCTTCCCGGGCTCCGGCCAGGCACAAAGACCCGCCCCGCGCCCGCCCGCAGATCGCGCTCGTGGCCCGAGATGCCGACATCCACGCCCTGGCGCGGCTGGTCTGTGATGTGGCCCACCAGAACCTGGTCGTGCCGGGCACGGTCCAGGGGCGGGTGAGCCTGCGCGCGGTCAAGGCGCCCTGGGACCGGGTGCTGGGCATGGCGCTCCGTGAGGCCGGCTCGGCCTTCCGCTTTCACGGATCCTTCCTGGTCGTGGGCGAGCCCGGGGAGCTCGAGGCGAACCGCAAGGCCCTGCGCAGGGCGCGCCGGCACGCCGAGGAGATCCTCGGCCCCCGGAGCGCCCGGGCGAGGGCGATCCCGCTCGGCAAGCGGGTCAGCCTGGACTTCACCCGGGCCGAGCTCGAAAACCTCCTGCCGCTGTTCGCCGACATCCAGAAGGCCGATCTCCGCCCGGAGCAGGGCCTCGCTGCCCGGGTGAGCGTCATGGCCCGCAACGTCCCCTGGCGGCACGCCCTGGAGGCCGTGCTCCTGGCCTGCGGCATGGGCATGCAGAAGGCTGAGGAGGGGATCCGGGTGGGGCGCTTCGAGGCCCTCCAGCGCGGCGACGCGAAGCGCTTCGGCCCGCTCATCCGGCCCGAGCTGCCCGATGTCGACCGGAGCCCGCCCACCGCTCGCTTCGCATTGAAAGACTACAAGCTCGTGGCCGTGGTGAGCGGTATCCAGAGGCCGAGGGCCCTGGTCGAGGATACCCAGGGGCGCTGCTTCGTGCTGTGCAAGGGCAGCCGGCTGGGCAAGGACCACGCCCGGGTGGCGGAGATCCTGCCCGAGGCGATGAAGGTCGAGCAGGAATCCCGCGACGCGACGGGCGCTCGCCAGGTCGAGCGCTACAGGCTGGACATGGGGAGCGCCGCGCGCCTGGATCCAGACGCGCGCTAGGAGGACCAGCCGATCGGTACCGTCAGCATCGCGGACACGGGATAGCCCAGCTCTGCATTCATCGGTTCGGCGGGAAAGAACGCATGCAGCCCGATGCCCAGGAAGAACCCGCAGTCTGTATGATAGGTGTAACGGACGCCCGGAGCCACGAAGAAACCCCAGAATTTATGGCTGTCGAGTTCACCCGAGCCAAAAGCCGCGCCCAGGCTGAGCTGGAGCTGGTGCTCGCCTCTCTCGTCGAGGTGGAGGGGATAGCCGAGCCGGCTTCCCACATGGAAGAACATGCCTAAACCGTACACGAGGCCGGCGTCCAGGACGTTCCAGGATACGTACTTCCATTTCAGGTTCACGGCACGCAAGGACACCCCACCCAGAAATTCCGTGACGGCTGTCGTGGTGGCAAACCCGAAGGCCGGCTCGAGCCCGATCCACTCGGTACCCGTCTTTTTCTGCTCGGCCAGATCTTCGGCGGGCAGTCGGGTGCTCGTGCGTCCTTGAGGCTGCGATCCAGAGTCCACGCGGATCTCTCGGGTGCGGTGTGCGGGAGATATGACCAGGCGCTGGACCGCGTTTCGCAGCAGTCCCACGATGGCTTCTTCACTGCACTCGCCCTCTTCCGTGACCGCCTTGACGCTCGCGGCGGTTCTGAGATCGAACAAGGTCGCGGTGAAGGCGCATCGTCTGCCCAGCTTGATGATCTTCGCCGACAGTGCGCACTCGGCGGCCAACTCGCGCCCTATCTCGATCTGGCAGGCCTGATCATAGCAGGCCCGATAGGACTCCTTCTTCTGTTCCAGGAGCCTTTCTTGGATCCGGGCGCGAGGGATCACCTGGAAGCCTCCACTTTCCGCCAGCGCCGAGAGGAGAAAGTCACTCAGTCGGTCCAGCGCCTCAGGCGCAAGCTCGACGCCTTTGACTTCCAGCTGGAACACGGCCAGGACGGGTGTCTTCTCTCCGGGCCAGGCGCTCGGAGAGAATGCGAAAAAAGTCAATGCCAACAACCACTTCGTGCGGAATCTGGCCTGGAAATGCCTCATCTTTCCTCCGATTTCGGCTCATCGTCATCCATCTGTATGCGTGGACGATGCATCGGCAGAAAGTTGCGGCTCTTTTGCGATCATCTGCGACTGCGGCATGTTGCCTCGGCGGCGACGAGGTGCCGGCGACGAGGTGCCAGGGGATTCGGGTGGGCTCGCTCGAGCGGCGTTGACGCGAGTATGATCAGCGAGTATGATCATATTCATGAGAACCACGATCTCTATAGACGACCGCCTGGGAGAGGCGGCCCGGAGGAGGGCTGCCTCGGAGGGCCTGAGCCTGAGCGCCTTCATCGCCCGGATCCTGCGCGCTGCGCTGCACGAGCGCGGGCGCGAGCCGCCGGCCGAGTTCCGACTGATCACCGTCGGCGGAGGCGGGCCGCGTCCGGGGATCGACCTGGACCGGAGCTCGGAGCTGCTCGCCGGGGACGACGAGGAGCGCTTCGGCGGGGGCGGCTGATGCGCATGCCCGACGTGAACGTGCTGGTCTACTGCCACCGGGAGGACGCCCACGCCGAGCATCCGGCTTTTGCGCGCTGGATCACCGACCTGGCCACCGGGCCGGAGCCGTTCGCGCTCTCTCCGATCGCCCTGAGCGGGCTGGTGCGCATCGTCACCAACCCGAAGGTGTTCCGCCGCCCCTCGACCCTGGAAGAGGTCTTCGCCTTCATCGCCCAGCTTCTGCTGCGGCCCAACGCACGGCTGGTGTGTCCCGGCCCCCGGCACTTCGAGATCTTCGAGCAGCTATGCCGAGCCGCGGGAGCGGCTGGCAAGCTGGTGGCCGACGCCTATCACGCCGCCGTGGCCATGGAGCACGGCTGCGTCCTGGTTACCACGGACAGCGATTTCTCCCGCTTCCCGGACCTGCGCTGGCAGCACCCGCTCGCCTGAGCCGATAGGCCGACAGGAAGATAGGAAGGCGGGCACTTGTCGGCCGGGCGGAGATCGCGTACGCTCTGCGCTCGGGAGGGCCGCCATGAAGCACAGACTACGAAGCGGGCTCGTCGCGCTGGCCGCGCTGGCCTCGGCCTGCCTGTCGGGCGGCTGCGCGATCTGGGGCTACAGCGTCAAGCCCGAGAGCGCCATGGACCTCGAGCCGGTCCAGGCCACGAGGAACGAGCGGCTGCACTACTGGGTAAGCAAGGTCAGCGGGATGACCTTCGGCGGCGAGGAGGGCATGCGCGACGAGTTCGAGGCCTGCGCGATCTTCAAGGACAAGCGGGTGTGCTCCGCGCCGCCCGCCCAGGGCCTGCACGTGCTCGCGCGCGCCGTCTACCGCGAGCCGTCCGTCGGCGCGCTCGTGTGGGGCTACATCGATCTCGGCCTGCTGATGAGCCTGCCGGCCTACAGCGGCTCCGGGGGTTTCGACCTGCACTTCAAGATCACGCGCGACCAGCTCGAGGTCCGCACCTACCATTACAAGGTCAACCGCCGGATCTTCGCCTGGCTGCCGCTGATCCCCTTCGTGTGGATCCTGGCTTTGACCTGCGACGAGGACGAGGCCTTCGCCGCGCTGACACGCCAGTTCTTCCACGACGCCATCCGGGACGGCGCCTTCGACGAGCGCCCGGCCGGAAAGCCGGAGGGCGGGGGAGGGCCGTAGGCTTCATGGAGCTCCGACGTCGTCAGGCGCTGAGCTCCTGGGAGGCAAACGCATGTCCCGTTTCATCCGCACGCCCTGGCGGATGCTGCTCGCGGCCCTGGTCCTGTCTGGCTGTCATGAGAACGACGCCGCCGAGACACGGGCCGGGCACGGTCCCGCCGAGAAGCCGCCCGCCCAGGCCGAGCAGCCCGGCAAGTGGCAGCCGGTGGCCCGGGGCCTGAAGGGGCTCAGCTTCGGCATGAGCCCGGCCCAGGCTCGCAAGGCCCTGGGGAAAGAGCCTGGCGACGACGGCCTGGCGCTCCGCCTGATCACCGAGTACCACGTCAGCGATCGCCTCAAGACCCCCGAGGAGCTGCCCGGCGAGGCCTTCTGGGTCGAGACCCGCCTGGGAACCCAGCCGGCCGCCTGCTGGCTCGAGTTCAAGGTGGAGGGGGGCCTGAGCCGGATGGCCTGCAAGCTGGGCGGGGTGGACTCGCAGGAGATATTCGTCTCGCTGCGCGAGCGCCTTCACGAGACCCTGGTGCGCAAGTACGGCCCGCCCCAGGAGAGCACCGGCGAGGCGGACACTTTTTGGATCCCGGACCGCAGCTGGGTCTGGCGGGATCACGCCGCCCGGCTGGAGCTGCGCGCAAGCTTCAACAACATCATGCCGAAGTACTCCCAGATCGAGCTGCGCAACGACTCCATTCGCCACCTGGAGGCGGTCGAGCGATACCGGGAGCAGGAGAAGCGCCGCCAGGAGGCCGCCGAGGCCGAGGCCCGCCGGAAGCAGGAGGAGGAGCTGCGCAAGCTGCAGCGGACTGGCGAGGACGCCTTCGAGAGGGACCTGTAGAGGCGCTCGAGGAGGTTCCATGCGCGCATACGCTCTCTCGCTTCTCATTGCACTGGCGGCCGCGATCGCCGCGTGTGTCGACCGGGTCGATCGCCAGCCGCCCGTTCCGCTTCGAGACGAGATGACCCAGGGAGGCAGGCCAATGAGCAGTGTGGAAGACGCCGGGCAAGCGCCGTCGGCAGACCAGAATCGCCTCGTCGAGGGGCGGGGGGTGATCTTCTCGGCCAGCTACGCGAGCGAGCAGGCGGGTATCGAGCCGGAGCTCGCGCGCTTCACGCCGACCGAGGACGACGTGCAGACAGCCGAGGACCTGATTGCGGCCCAGTTGCCCAGGCTGCTCGAGACGCATCCCGATGCGCAGCGCATCATCTCGGCGCTGCCGCAGTACAGGCGCCAGTACTTCGGCGTCATGAACCGAAAAGGCCACCGCAGCTTGCGGATCCACTTCTTCCATCGGGGAGAGGAGCACGACGACAGCTGGAAGCGCGAGGTCGTGTCGGTGCGGGGCGGCGGCCACAGGTACTTCGAGCTGAGCGTGGATCTCGACGAGAAGCGCTGCCGGGGCCTGCATGTCCACGGGCCGAGGTAGACCTGCACAGGGAGGACGGCGAATGGCATCTTCCACCCATCGACGCGTGGCCGGCTGGCTCGCGCTCGGCCTCTGGCTCGCGGCGGGCCCCGCCGCGGCGCAGGGCTGGGAGCAGATCAGCCCGCCCCCGCGGCCCGAGCCGCGCGAGGGCGCGGCGCTGGTCTACGACCGGGTGCACGAGCACCTGGTGCTCTTCGGGGGCGAGGGCCTCGACACGCTGGCGGATACCTGGATCCTGGCCGGGGACGTGTGGACCGAGCTTGCGCCCGAGACCTCTCCGCCCCGGCGCCACGACGCCCACGCGTTCTGGGACGAGATGCGCGAGCGGGTGACGATCTTCGGCGGGATCGGCTACGGCACCGACCGAAACGAGATCTGGTCCTGGGACGGCGCCGACTGGTCCTCGAGCATGCCGTCTGCCCTGGTCACGCCTGCGCGGCGGGATGCGGCCGTGGCCTACGACAGCGAGCGGGACCGGATCGTGCTCTTCGGCGGGACGGTCGACGGCTCGCCCGACGCGAGCCTGGCGGACACCTGGGAGTACGACGGCAGCGGCTGGAGCCTGATCGAGCCCGCGGCGAGCCCGACGGACCGCGGCCGGGCCAGGATGGGCTATGACCCGCAACGCAAGATCGTGGTGCTGATGGGGGGCTGGTCGCAGACCGAGGGCGAGTGCAGGGACACATGGACCTGGGACGGGAGCAGCTGGACCGAGTGCCCCGACGCCGGAACGCCGGTGACCTCGTCGCAGCTGCGCATGACCTGGGACCCGGTCGAGCAGAAGCTCATGCTGGCGGGCATCGAGGACGTCACCAGCTTGCGCGCCTGGCACTTCGACGGGAGCTCCTGGATCGCCCACGCCGAGTCGGGCATCGATCTCTACGGCATCGACGAGCCCTGCCTGGCCTTCGACGAGAGCCGCGGCTACGCGCTCTTCTTCACCGAGGAGAGCCACATGAATGCCGGCTTCACGGTGAGCCCGGCGGGCGACTGGTCGAGGCTGCTGCCCACGCCCCAGCCCGGGGGGATCGACGTCTACCGGGGCGGCTTCGTCTTCGATACCCAGGCGAGCGAGCTCCGGCTCTTCGGCGAGTCTGCCTCGGACTTCGCCGGCTGGCGCTGGGACGGCGACATGTGGCGGCCGCTCGACCTGCAGGGCGCGGACGAGATCTACACGCCTTGCTGCGTGGCCTACGACGCCTCGCGGCACGCGACGGTCGTGTTCAGCAGCCGCACCTTCGAGCTGGTCGGGGACAGCTGGACCGAGCGCCCCTCGAGCGAGAGCCCGCCACAGAGCGGGGCCATGGCCTACCACGCCGGCCTGGGCCGGGTGATCTACTTCGGCGGCGTCGTCGGCTTTCTCGAGTACGCAGACGAGACCTGGGAGTGGGACGGCAGCGAGTGGCGCGTGCTTCCCACCGGCAGCTCGCCTCCCGGGCGCAGGGACGGCGGCCTGGCCTACGACGAGGCCCGAGAGCGGCTGGTGCTCTTCGGCGGCAGCGGCATGGTGGCCGAGCACACGCAGCTCCTCAGGGACACCTGGGAGCTTTCGGGCGGCGACTGGCGGCTGGTCGACTCGGACGGGCCCGAGAACCTGCACGGCACGCCCAAGATGACCTACGACCCGAACCGGCATCGGATCGTCATGTGGGCCGAGCAGGGCGACGAGGACGCCAGGGTCTGGGAACTCGACGGGAGCACCTGGGTCGGCACGGATCCGCCCCCGGACTCGCCCGAGGAAGGCCAGCTGGGCTACGACCTCGATACCGGCCGCCAGGTGCTGCACCTCGACGGCAAGACCTGGGCCCGCGAGTCCGGCACGCTGCCCCGGCCGGACGGCGGCGGCACGGACGGCGGCGGCGCGGACGGCGCGGGAGCCGACGGCGGGGGAGCCGACGGAGGGGCCGGCGGAGACGGCGACGGAAAGGAGAGCGGCTGCGGCTGCTCTGCGCGTCGCCCGGACGCGCCGGCCTGGATCGCGTGGCTCGCCTTGCTCGCGGCGGCAGGCCTCGCGCGCGGACGTCGCCATCGCCGCGCCGGGTAGGAGATGACTCTCCTCGCTGCTCAGGGGTGAGGCATCCGCATCATCATATTCGACCGAGCTACGCGCCCCCCTCCCTCGGCCTTCGGCCGGTCCCTCCCGCCAGGGGAGGGACGTATCACACTCGACGGGTGGATTGGCACGCAAATGGATTTCTAGACGCCCGGTTCCAGGACCAGCGAGAGGTTTTCGCGGGTGATCAGGCGGCGATCCTCCGCCCTCTCCAGGAAGGGGGTCACATCCCGGGCCAGGAGATCGATGTCCAGCCCTTCGAGCTTTTCCGCCAGCAGCTGCTGCCACCTGGAGGCATCCAGCTCGCTCCGGCCCTGGGTTTGATCCAGGGCGTTCTGCAGGAGGAGGAGCTTGGGGTTCAGCGGGGGCCTGTGGGAGCGGTACCAGATCAGATCGTACCAGTCCCGGCCCTTCGGGTACTGGCGGGTCAAGAGCGCGTGCACCTTGCCCGCCATCTGGGATTCGAGCGTGTAGTGGGTGATGGCCAGGGTGACGAAGCGGGTCACCAGGCTGCGCTTCAGATCGGCCCCTTCTGGCGGGACGGTGTCGATCTCCAGCTTGATGGAGAGGTTCTGGGCCTCGTGGGCGCTGAGCCCGGCATCTCTGAGCAGGCCCGCGATGCGCACCCAGGCCGTGTGGACCGTCTTTCTCTGCTTGTAGGTGATGCTGCACGAGAGGCCAGCGTGCTCCAGATCCCGCTTGGCTTTCTCCAGCCAGGGTCGGGGCTGGTAGGCTTCTGCTCGCATGAGTGAGAAATCCAGGTCCTCTGAAAAACGCGGGAGATTCTCCAGAAAGCGCAGCGAGCTCCCCCCCACGAAGGCGAGCGAAGAAAAAGCCTCGCTTTCGTGGAGCGAGCGCAGCACGAGGGCCTGCAGGTACTCGCGCAGCCGGTTCAGCTTGGCCGCGGGATCGTCCAGGTCTTCGATCAGGGCGAGCGCTTCTTCTTTCATGGAATGAGCTCTCCCTCGTCCTCGTCGGAGCGGATCTGGCGCCAGGCGGAAAGCGCCCGGTGCATCCTGGGCTTGTGGATACGGTCTACTATGCTGGAGAGCGCCCGGGGGTCGATGAGCGAGGCGTTGGAGATGCGCATCTCCCGCATTCTCTCCGGGGTCCATTCGCCCTTCGAGCAGTACCACAGGTCCACCAGCGCCTTTTCCGGGGTGGCCAGGATGACCTTGCGCCCCGCGAGCTCTACCGCCGTGTAGCCGAAGAAGACCGAGGCCTTCACGTTCTTGTAGCGGTATTCTCCGAACTCGCATTGGAATCGGCGCGGCTTCCTCGTGCTCACGCTGGTGAACACCGGCACCGCTTCCGGGATGAGCCCGTAGTAGGACAGGGCCCAGAGCTCGCTCAGGTACGAGGGACGGTAGATGAGGCTTGCCAGCTCGGCGGTCTGGACGGGCACCTTCCGGTAGGGCTCGGCCAGGGCGTACATTCCCCGCCGCAGGGGGATGATCTTGCCCGCCTTGGAAAAACGATGCAGTTGCTGCACGATCGTCTCGCGACGCTCTTCGGACAGCTGGACCACGGTCGCCAGATCGAAGACGGGCAGGGGGCGGACCATGGAAAGAAGGGATTCAAAATTCATTCCTGATAATATACGCTATTGAGTATTATTGTAAATAAAAATCGCACCCGAGGAGTCTACTCCTCATCGAGATAATCCAGAGCCGACTCCATGTAGGCTGCGTAGTCGGCATCCTCCACGAATCGCCAGCCCCGCTCCTTTTGGATCTTCGTCTTCTCCTCGCTGCTCAGCAGGGTGAAGAACCCGCCGTACACATCCATGCCCCGATCCCCCGTCCGTCCACGGGGCCGACCTGGGCGGCATTCGCCAGCAGGCAGCGGACGATGTGGCTGTGCTCGTTCAGCGCTGCGGCGTGCAGCGGTGTCGAGCCCGATGGGCCGCGTCGGTCGACGTCGAGGCCCTGTCCGAGAAGGCGCTCGACGAGTTGCAGGTCCCCGCCCATGCACGCATGGTGCAGGCTGCTTTGGCCCTGAGATTCCTGATGCACGTCGGCACCCCTGTCCAGCAGGAGCTGGCACAGCCGGCGGTCTCCCAGGCGGGCCGCCATGTGCAGGGGCGTGAAGCGCGGGTAGTCGCCGCCATCCAGCCTGGTGCGCACCTCGAGCGGCGCGCCGTGGTCCAGCAGGAGCTCGGTGCACGGAGTGTCCCGGTTCAGGATGGCGCGGTGCAAGACGTGATACGAGCTGTCCTCCCACAGGTCGGCGACGTCCAGCCCGGACTCCAGCAGCCCGGCGGCCGTTTCGCTGTCCTGATCGTGCACCGCACCGACCAGCAGGCTCGGCGTCAGATCTGCGAGGACTGTCTGCCAGGCGGCGCCGTGCCGGCTCTCTCGGAGCCGGGCAGTAAACAAATGGCGCACCGGCGAGGAGATGCTCACCAAGTTGCGCATGACGCCGAGCATGGCCGCTCGAGCTTTTCCTTCGGGCCGCAGCTTCCAGGAAAAGAGCCAATCGATCATCTCCGAGGCCACGGCCGCGTCCTTCTCGGTGCGCAGGAAGCGGCAGGCGTGAAAGACCAAATCCTGGTCGCCGTGCTCCAGGGCCAGGGCGAAGAGGTTCTGCATGCGAAAGAGGGGATCCATGCGCGGCTCGAACGAGGGGAAGAGATCCACCACCCACATGTACGCCAGCTGGACATCCGCCGGGAGGTCCTGTCCGAACGGCTCGAGCAGCTCGACACCGAACGGTCTCAGCGAAAAGGGCTTCAGCGTTCTCTTCAGCAGTCGGGTCTTGAGCATCTCGAGACCCTCGGCGATCCGGACCGGATCCTTCGAGTAGATCTTGTCTCGTATCTTGTCAGCGAGCTTCTTTGCCATGCACCACTCCTGATGAACTCAAGCATCTCGCTCAGCCGGGACTCGGGCTGTACTCGGCGGGGGCGCGTCAGTCCTTCAGCAGCGCGCGGCCGGTGACCATGCGGGCGATCTGGTTGGTGCCGGTGTAGATCTGAGTCAGCTTGGCGTCGCGCATCATCCGCTCGACGGCGAAGTCCTTCATGTAGCCGTAGCCGCCCATGATCTGCACCGCGTCGGTCGTGACCCACATGGCCGTGTCGCTGGCGGTGAACTTGGCCATGCCGCCGTAGAGCGCGCCGCCCTCGGCGTCCCCGGCGTCGAAGCGCTCGGCGGCCTTGTGGGTCAGCAGCCTTGACGACTCGATGGCGGCGGCCATGTCGGCCACCATGAACTGGATCGGCGAGAGCGCGGCGATCGGCTTGCCGAACTGCACCCGCTCGCGGGCGTACTTGACCGCCTCGGTGTAGGCCCCGCGCGCGATGCCGGTGGCCTGGGCCGCGCAGAAGAGGCGGTTCTTGCCGAGGGTCCGCATCAAGTTCCCGAAGCCCCCGCCCTCGCGGCCGATCAGGTTCTCCGCGGGCAGCTCGACGTCCTCGAAGAAGATCTCCGAGTTGATCGAGCCCCGCATGCCCATCTTGTTCTCCTGCTTGCCGTAGCTCAGCCCCGGCGCGCCCTTCTCGACCACGAAGGCGCTGATGCCGCGCGCGCCCTTGTCCGGGTCGGTGCAGGCGTAGACCGAGATCAGATCGGCCACCGAGCCGTTGGTGATGAAGCACTTCTGGCCGTTGAGCACGTAGGCGTCCCCGGTCTTTCGCGCCCTGGTCTTCATGGCCAGCAGATCGGAGCCCGCTCCCGGCTCGGTGGCGGCCAGCGCCGTGAGCTGCGTGGACTCCCCGCCCAGCCGGCTGAGGAACTTCTCCTTGAGCGCCTCCGAGCCGTCCTCGAGGATCGGCAGCATGCCGTCGGCCTGGGCGATGAGCAGCAGCGCGGTCGCGGCGCAGGCGGTCGAGATCTCCTCGAGCACCATGCAGAAGGTGAGCACCGGCATGCCGACCCCGCCGTAATCCTGCGGCAGCAGCGGGTTGAGCAGCCCGTTGGCGGCGAAGAGCTGCATGGCGTGCTCCGGGAAGGCCGCCTTCTCGTCGAGCTCCGCGGCCCGCGGGGCGATCTCGCGCTCGACCATCCGCCGGACGGTCTCCAGGATCAGGGCCTGCTCTTCGGATAGCGCGCTCATGCGTCGATCTCCCGCAGCAGCTCGCGGGCGACGACCAGACGCTGGATCTGGTTGGTGCCCTCGAAGATCTGGGTCAGCTTGGCGTCGCGGAACATGCGCTCCACGGGGTAGTCCTTCATGTAGCCGTAGCCGCCGAATACCTGAATGGCGTCGGTGGTGATCTGCATGGCCGAGTCGCTGGCGAAGTACTTGGCCATCGACGACAGCTTGGTGTTCCTGCGCCCCTGGTCGTACTGCGCGGCCGCTCGGTAGACCAGGCCGCGCGAGGCCTCGATCCGGGTGGCGGCGTCCGCGATCAGGGCCTGGATCATCTGGTGCTCGGCGATCGGCTTGCCGAAGGTCCGGCGCTCCTTGGCGTAGCGCAGCATCTCGGCCAGCGCGCCCTCGGCGATGCCCAGGGCCTGGGCGGCGATGGCCGGGCGCGACATGTCGAAGTCCTGCATGGCCAGCCTGAAGCCGTGGTGCTCCTCGCCCAGCAAGTTTCGGGCCGGCACCCGCACGCCCTCGAGGATGACCTCGGTGGTGTTGGAGCCGCGCTGCCCGAGCTTGTTCTCCTTCTTGCCGACCCTGAGCCCGGGCGTGTCGCGCTCCACGTAGAAGAAGCTCAGGCCCTTGTGCCCGCCCTCCTTGGAGCTGCGGGCCAGCACGCAGTAGTAGGACGCCACGCCGCCGTTGGTGGCGAAGCACTTCGTCCCGTCGAGCACCCAGCCGTCGCCGTCCCGCCGGGCCGCGGTCCGGATGGCGGCCACGTCCGAGCCCGCGCCCGGCTCGGTCACCAGGTAGGCGCCCAGCCAGCGCTCTCGTGTGATCCGGGGCATGACCTCGGCCAGCAGCTCGGCCGAGCCGCCGTGGACCAGCGGAAAGGACCCGACCGCCTGGATGATCAGCAGCAAGGCCGAGGAGGCGCAGACCTTGGCGATCTCCTCGACCGCCGCGCACAGGGCCGTGCCCTGCTGCCGCTCCCAGCCGCCGAACTCGGCCGGGAAGGTCATGGCGAGCAGGCCCAGGTCCCAGCACAGCGCCTCTACCTCGCGGTTGAACTCGCCGGCCGCGTCGATGGCCTGCGCCAAAGGCGCGATCTTCTCGCGGCTCGCCCGGGCCACGGTCTCGCGCAGCAGCTGGATCTCCTCGCTCTGCTCCCACATGTCGATATCCTCCTCGGGCCCTACTAGTCCTGAAACAAGCGCGTTGCGCTTGCTTCAGGCCTAATACCATCTCAGGGGGCTTTCGCAAAGCCCCCTCGCTGCTGGAAGT
>JAFGRB010000150.1 GCA_016935365.1 Deltaproteobacteria bacterium | reverse complement strand
TTTCCCGGCCAAATCATGGGGTATTTTCTTCCCCTGACTTGCGCAAACCCGCACTGCAAGCGAACTTGCGAACAACGCGGATCGCTCGTCGACGAGATAGATTCCGAGGCTCTCGACAGACGCCTGAAACCGGGCAATCCGTGGTACACTTCAAGTGATGGAACGCTCGATGTCACAGGACGAGATCAAGCGCTGGATCGCATCGCGGCGCGCCGCCGCGAGGCGGGAGCGAGAGGAGCTGAGCCGCACAGCTCCTCTTCCCGAGGACTCGATTCGACAGGCGCTGGCCCTGATCGCCCTGGTGGGACGACAGCTCGGATGGCCTCTGCCCGACGATCCCGTGGGTCGCGCCGAGGACGAGCTCGCCTGGGACACCTGGGCCCGCTTGAGGGAGCGGCTGCGATCGTGAGCCCGGGAGCCGACCAGCATTTCGAACAGGCCCTGGCCGACCTGGTGAGCGGCATGCGAGAGATCGGAGCACCGTTCATGCTCATCGGAGGCCTGGCCGTCATCTCACGGGGAGTTCCCCGCACCACCCACGACATCGACGCCACATGCTGGGCCGAAGGGCTCGATCCAGAGCGAGTGCTGGATGTTCTGGGCCGGCACGGAATCGAGCCCCGCATCGGAGATGCCGCCGAGTTCGCCCGGCAGCGCCAGGTCTTTCTTCTCAGACATCGACGCTCCGGCACACCTCTCGAGCTGAGTCTGGCATGGCTGCCGTTCGAGCGCGAGGCTCTGGAGCATGCGACGGACGTGCCCATCGGGGACGTCGTGGCGCCGGTGGCCAGAGCCGAGGACCTGGTGGTGTTCAAGGCCGTGGCGTGGCGCGATCGGGATCGAGACGACATCGCGAGATTGCTGGTCCTTCACGCAGAGACGATCGATCTCGACCGCGTGCGCAGGCTCGTGTCCGAGTTTGCCGCGGTCCTCGAGCAACCCGAACGGCTCGACGAGTTCGACACCCTGGTCGCACGAACCGCGGGTCGAGACAGCTAGCTCCGCACCGAGAACCTTTCATAAACTGGCTGTCGGTGCGCGTAGCCGGCCGGGGGCCTCCGATCGCGCGGAGGGCGATTCACAGCCCGAGCACGAGCGGGGGTGGCCGGCGTCAAACAGCACCGACATGTAGCAGATGAATGCAAGGCTCTATAGAACCGCAGCGCGCCTGCATTCACCACGGCCCGTCGAAGAGCAGGATGGCGTCGTTGCTCACGCTCCAGCCGCTCGCGAGCTGGGCGCCGTCGGGGCGGAAGGCGAGGGCGTGGACGAGCTTCAGCTCGAACGCCTTCTGGGGGAACTCGATCAGGGTCTCGACCTGCCTGCCTTCTGGTATCGACCACAGGCGGACCGAGCCGCCCCAGGTGCCGCTCGCCAGGAGCGCGCTGTCCGGGTGGAAGGCCAGGGCCCTGACGCTGCCGCTGTGGCCCTCGAGGCGCGCGGGCTCGGCCTGCTCGCGGGTCCTCCAGACGAGCACGGCGTCGTCCGCGCCGCCGGAGGCGAGCAGCGCGCCGTCCGGGCTGTAGGCCAGGCTCCCGATCCAGTGGCCGTGCCCCTGCAGGATCCGGACCGCCTCGCCCGTGGACGGCGACCAGATGCGGATCGTCCGGTCCTCGCCCCCGGTGGCCAGCTCGCTGCCGTCCGGATGAAAGGCGAGCGCCTCCACCTGGCCCTCGTGACCGCGCAGGGCGTGCAGCAGCTCGCCGCTCGTCACGGACCAGAGCTGCGGGCCGCGCTCCGGGCCGGTCGAGGCGAGCAGCGTACCGTCCGGGCTGAGCGCGAGGTCATCGACGCGCTCCTGGCACCAGATCACCCGGGTCTGCTCCAGGGTCTCGGTCCGCCACAGCCGGCAGGTGCCGTCCTGGCCTCCGGTGGCGAAGAAGGCGCCGTCGGCCGATACCGACAGGGCCTGGATCTGCTGTGCGTGGCCGGTCAGGGAGCCCAGGACGCGCATCCGGGCCAGGTCGCAGACGATCAGCCCGGGCCCGCGGTGGACGCCGCTCGCCATGAAGGCGCCGTCCGGGCTCATGGCGATCACGCTTGGGCTGACACCCCTGAGCTCCTCGAGCTCGCCTGAGCCCAGGTCCACGAGCTGGCACCCGCCCAGGGCGCCCCGGGTGACGACGCGCTTGCCGTCTGCGGTGGTCGCCAATCCTCTCGGGTACCACGGCCCCTCGAGCTCGTGGAGCAAGCGCCCCTCGCCCAGCTGCCAGATCCGGATCTTGCGATCCTGGTCCTCGCTCGCGGTCACCAGGATACCGCCGCCGGCCCCGAAGGCCAGGGCGCGCACGTCGTCCCCGTGGCCCGCGAGCGTATGCCGGAGCGCGCCCGTCTCCAGGTCCCAGACCTTGACCCAGGCGTGGCCGGCAGCGGCCACGGCCTTCTCGGACACGGCCAGCGCGCACAGCCCCGCCCCGGCCTCGATGCGCTGCCGCACGCGGCCTTCGGCCAGGTCCCAGGCCTCGATCGCACCGCCCTGCTCCGCGCTGACCAGGGTCCTGCCGCCCGGCCCGGCCGCGAGCGCGACCACGGGCCCGGACGCGCTCAGGCTGCGCAGCACGCGCTGCTCGGCCAGCGACCAGATGGCGATCGCGGCGCCCTCGGCGTTGCTCGCGAGCTGGCCGCCGAGGCAGGCCAGACTCACCTCGCCCTTCAGCCCCGTGTCCAGGTTCGCGAGCCGCAGGCCCCGGGCGACGTCCCATAGCTCGATCGAGCCGTCCGCGCGGCCGCTCACCAGCGAGCGCGGGCCGGAGAAGCAGAGCGCCGTGACCTCGGCCTGGTCCCACTCGCGCCTGTCGATCTCCGCGCCCGTGGCCAGCGACCACAGGCGCGGATGGGACAGCTCGCCGCTGTCGTGCCCGACGCTCAGCAGCGTCTCGCCGCCCGGGAGGTAGGCGATGCCCGTGACGCCCAGGGAGTGGCCCCGGATGCGCTTGCTCAGGTGGCGCTCGAGCCGTCCCTGGCGCACGAGCTGGACGAGCGGGTAGGCACCGATCAGCGCGGCCCCGATCGCCAGGATCGCGACCGCGGTCCACCTGGCTGTCCGCCGCTGCGCGGCCTCGAGGGGCTGGCCGCTCAGGAGCCTGGCGCTCAAGTAGAGCAGGATCACCGCCATGAGCAGGATGGCCAGGCCGAGATAGAAAAACGCCGCGTCCTTGTGGTGCGTCGGCGAGCAGGAGGCCGCAAGCCCGAGCGCCGCCAGCCCGGCCAGGCAGCCGAGCACGATCCCGGCGACGCCGAGCACGCGCCGCCGCCTCGCGGACAGCCGGTCGCCGAGCCGCGTGAGCACGACCAGCGATGCGCCGATGGCGATCAGCAGCGCCAGCCCGACCAGGACCAGGAAGATCAGGCCGGCGATGAGCAGGTAGACGAGCCCGCCCATGTCCGAGGCGATCGCAGGTGGAGGCCAGGCCAGGATCAGGGCTGCGAGGCACGCGGCCGCGAGCGCCGGGGATCGGATCGAGCTTTTCATCCCCGGGACGATATCATCTGCCCGGCTCCGCAAACCATATCGAATGCCAGTTAAGTTCTTGACATCCTCGAGCCTCTTCACATGATGAATGACGTGGAGGTGCTGGCACCGCTGGAGTACCGCACTCTTCGGCTCTGCTATGGCAACGCCCTCAATGACGACACGAGTCGTCGAGTGAGAGGAACACGATGCGCAAAGTCATTTTTCTTTCGGCATTTCTTGGGGCTGTTGCCGGTTGTGCTGGAGCAGTCGAACGAGCAAAACCCGTTTTGGACGCACAGGCATCTGGAACGAGCGACAAGCGGGTTGGGCGGTACTGGCATTTTGTGGACAATATCAAGTGGGCAAAGGATGCCGAGGAGGGCAAAACCCCGGCTGTCCTGTTGTGGATTGCGTTGCCGCTCAATCGTCCTGGTCAGGCGGTAAGCGTTGGAGCCATCGAGCCTCCGCCCACAGAGATCATCGAAGACTCCATTGGCGGAAACCGCGTTGCCTTCTGGCGCATTGAAAAGCCAGAAGAAAACACCTCCTTGAAATTCACAATCGACTTCGAAGTGACAAACCAACCCGTTTCAGTAGTTGTGAATCCCGAAAACCTTGCGCCGTACGACCAAGAGTCAACATTGTACCAGCAATACACTCGCCACGAACCATGGCTGGACGCCATGCCGGAGATAGCGGCCCAAGCCAAAGAAATTGTAGGTGGAGAATCCAATCCGTACCGGCAGGCCAAACTGCTCTTCGACTGGACAGTCCGTGAGATGACGTACGACTACCCGGATGTTGAGCACCGAGGCGTGAAGAACACCTTTCTCAAGAGGAAGGGCGATTGTGGTGAGTTCAGTCATGCTTTTGTTGCCATGGCGCGGTCGTTGGGCATTCCATCACGTTTGGTTTTTGCTGTCTGGTATCAAGGCGGCGGACACGCTTGGTCAGAAATCTATCTCCCGCCCTATGGCTGGATGCCCGTGGACACGTCCGCTGCTCAACTGATCGGCAACGGACTCAAAGGTCAGCAGACCGAGGAGAAGGTTCAGAGATTCGCTGATACCAGGGGCATCCCCACTCGCGACCCCAACTGGCTGTTTGGCAATCTGTACCCCAACCGACTAGAGGTGTTTGTCGGCGAGAACATCGTCGTCAAGGCTGAGGGCGAGAAGGAAGAAAAGGTATTCCGGTTCATGCAACCAGGAGGTAGCGCCTCCTACCCGACGGGTATCGAGTGTAGAGGGCTATCCAAGGCCACGGTCAACGCTGGATTCTACCTTTTCGACAAAGAAGCCAAGGATGAGGTGCTTGCGAATAGTCGCGCGCAGGAGGCTCTCGCCCTCTCATTCCTCTCACACGGTGAATACGAGCGAGCATTGCCAGGTCTTTTGAGCGCCGCCGAGAAGAAAGCGGACAAGCCGGACGGCTGGTTTCAGCTCGGCTCGGCGTATTTCAATCTCAAACGGTACGCCGAAGCGGAGAGGTACCTCAAGAAATCCCTGGACGCCAAAGGCGGTGGTAGCCGCCAGAAAACAGTGCACACTTGGGCGAACATCCTGAGCGGAATGGTGTTTGACCTCCGGGGTGAGAGAGACAAGGCTATCCGATCGTATCAAGCCGCCATCGACATAGGAGCCGACCACGGTGGCTCGATGGCCATGGCAAAGAAATTTCTGACCGAGCCATTCAAGGACGAGCCGGAGCCAGAGAAAAAGGAATAACCACCGAATGCCGTTCATCCCGGAGTGGAAGACGACCGCGACATAGACGAGCTCGCCCGCGCGCTCCTTAAGCGCCTGCGCTCGGACGCCGGCCGCGAGCTGCCGACCGGCGGGATCAGGCGCCTGGCCAAGACCGCCCGGGCCGCGCTCGGCTGCGGCCTCGGCATGCTGGGCGGCAAGCTCCGCGGCCGGGGCGGCGAGGGCCTTTCCGGGCTGGACCTCGAGCGCATCGAGCGCCTGGTCGCCTCGCTGGGCGAGCTCAAGGGCCTGGCCATGAAGGCCGGCCAGATGCTGGGCTACCTGGACCCCTCCATGCCCGAGGAGGTCCGGGCGCTTCTCGCCCTGCTACAGACCCAGTCCCAGCCCATGGCGCCCGAGTGCCTGCAGCAGATCCTCCGAGACGAGCTGGGCGTGCGCGCGGAGGCTTTGTACGCCGGGCTCGAGCCCGAGCCGTGCTCCGTGGCCTCGATCGGCCAGGTCCACCGCGCGATGCTCCCGGACGGCACTCAAGTGGCGGTCAAGGTGCTGCACCCGGGCATGGCCGAGGCCATCCAGGCCGACTTCCGCTCGGCGCGCATCGGGCCCGCGGTCACCCGGCTCTTCGCCCCCGGTGGCGCCGCGACCGTGCGCGACTTCATGGCCGAGGCCCGGGCGCGCATGCTCGAGGAGTGCGACTACGCGCTGGAGGCCGAACGCCAGTCGGTCTTCGGCCGCATGCTCGCTGACCACCCGGTCCTGGTGGTGCCCGCGGTCTGCCCGGACTGGTCCAGCTCGCGGGTGCTGACCAGCGTCTGGGAGCCGGGCCAGGGGCTGGAGGCCTTCCTGGCGACCGGGCCCGATCAGCCGGCGCGCGATCGCTTCGGCCGGGCGCTCTTCGAGCTCTACTTCGGCAGCCTGTACCGGACGGGCTGGTTCCACGCCGATCCCCACCCCGGCAACTACGCCTTCCGGGACGACGGCCGGCTGGTGGTCTACGACTTCGGCTGCGTGCGGCGCTTTTCCGCGCAGACGGTCGGCGGCTTCGTGGGCCTGGCCCGGGCCGTGGCCGCGGACGATCGCAGCGCCATCGAGCGCGCCCTGGAGATCCTGGGCGCCAGGCCCCCGGCGCGCGAGCCGGACTACCAGGTCATCCGCAGCCTGCTGCGCGGCTTCTACGGCCCGCTGCTCAGCGCGGGCGTCCGGCCGATCGACGCCCGCATCTCGGGCGAGGCCCGCGAGATCATGCGCTCCAAGCTCGCCCTGATGCGCATCCGCCTGCCCGGCAAGTTCCTCTTCCTCTTCCGGATCCGCTTCGGCCTCTACGCCGTGCTGGCCCGGCTGGGCGCGAGATGCGACTGGCGCAAGCTCGAGCTCGACCTGGCCGAGGCCCGGAGGCGAGATCCAGAGGGACCGATGTAATACCGACGCGCGGATAGCCGGCCAAAACCGGAAAAAAATCCTTTTTTAGGCCACAATGCGCACGTAACTTGCGCATTTTGCCAGAAGTTCGTATAGTACCTCTGCAATGGAGGCGACCTGGTGCTGATCGAATTCCGAATGGAGAACCACAGATCGATTCGGGACGAAGAGGTCTTCACCATGGAGGCGGGTCGAATCGGCCATCCTGGTGATCCTCGGGAACGCAAGGTCGCTGGCCACAGCAAGAAGCTACTCACGGTGGCAGCACTCTATGGCGCAAACGCCAGTGGCAAGAGCAATCTACTATCCGCACTGGGCTTCATGCGCGATGCGGTGATCGATTCCCATCCATCATGGCCTCCCGAAGGTGGAGTGCCACGAGATGCGTTCGCATGGGGCTCCCGCGTACACGAGCCCTCGATGTTCGAGACAACGATTCTTATAGGCAGCGTTCGATATCGGTATGGTTTCCTCGTGGACCAGACGCGAGTCCTGGAGGAGTGGCTCTTTGCCTGGCCAAGAGCACGTCGCCAGGCCTGGTTTGAGCGCGAAGGGGATGAATACACATTTGGGGAGAGCCTTAGAGGAGAAAACCGGCTCGTCAAGCAGGTGACTAGGCCGAATGCCCTATTCTTGTCAACCGCTGCCCAGCACCAACATGAGCAACTGCTGCCTATCTACCAATGGTTCCGACACATGCGCACCATACGTATAGAGGGGTACAAGGAGCGCTATTCGGATGCGATGCCCGTGGCATTTGCAGCAGCCTTTTTTGCCGCTGCAGCCGCAGCGGCTGCAGCGTCGGCCGAATCGACGAATGGCATGATTCGCGTCTCCGAACTGCTCCCACGACACCGCAAACAGCACGACGCCACGTTGGCGCTGGATGCAACCGGTACCGAAAAGCTTCGTCAACTCGTGAGCGCTGCGGATGTCGGGATCTCGGACTTCCGGATCGACAAAGCACCCAGCAGAAGCCGACCCACTGAGCAGGAGCACCGGATATTCATGCGACACACTGTCGGCAGTGACGCGTGGCTGCCCCTAGAACAGGAGTCAGCAGGAACGAAGGCCCTGTTTCACCTCGGGCCGGCTGTAATAGAGGCACTAACCAATGGAAGGCTCCTGATCATCGACGAGTTGGAGGCAAGCCTTCACCCTTTGATCGCCATACAGCTCGTGAGTCGGTTCAACGACCAAAAGACAAACCCGCATAACGCCCAACTGGTGTTTACGACCCACGATACCAGTCTTCTCGGCACGACGCTCGGGGATCCACCGCTGCGTCGCGACCAGATCTGGCTCACGGAGAAGAATCCAGAAGGGGCGACCACGCTCTATCCCTTGACCGATTACAAGCCACGCAAGGCGGAGAACCTCGAACGCGGATACCTCCAGGGGCGGTACGGCGCGATTCCATTTCTCGGCGATCTCGCGAACCCCTCGGAGTAACGTTTAAGTGAGCCAGAAACGATTACGTCGCCGTCGACCTGCGCGCCGTGCTGCCTGGCGCGACCCGAAGCCTCGCATCCTGTGCGTATGCGAAGGCTTGAAAACGGAACCCCAATACTTGAAAGCGTTCACCCGCCACTGCAAGAATCCAAGAGTCTCTGTGGAGATCGACGCCGGCCAAGGAGTCCCTCGAACCCTGGTCGAGCGGGCGAAGCAACGGAAGATAAATGCCGAGGAGCAGGCGAAGCGCCAGCGAGATGACAACCTCGCCTTCGATCAAGTCTGGTGCGTATGCGATGTGGACGAACACCCGAAACTGCACGAAGCGCGTATGATGGCACGCGACAACGGAATCGAACTCGCAATCTCGAATCCCTGCTTCGAGCTCTGGCTGATCCTTCACTTCCGTGAAAGCCCTGGACCTCAAACTCGGGACCAAATGACCGACATTCTAAAAAAACACTTGCCTGATTACGACAAGTCCGTCGACTTTGCTCAAGTTCGAAATGGTTACGAGGAGGCAGTTGCGCGAGCCAGCCGTCTTGACAAAATGGCTGAAGAGGACGGTGAGATGGGTAGGAATCCAACAACGGGTGCCTGGCGCCTCACAGAGTCGATCCGTGGGGGTACCATCAACTGAGATCTATCTAACAACTCCAGATGAGCCCGGCAGCCCGCCATATCTGCCTCAGTCGAAGGAGAAGCTGGTGGAGAACAGCAGGCCGCTGTCGGAGGCGTTGTACTTCATCCCGTGCTGGTCGCTGAACTCCTTGCCGAGATCCTCTTGCGTCGTGCCCCAGTCGCTGTACTCCACCACCCACTCGAGTCGAACGTCGTAGACGCCCGGCTCGAAGCGGAACATCTTCCAGGAGTACTCCTCCATGGTCTCGTAGTCGCCGACGATGTTGGGCCCCCAGTCTCCGTTCTCGCCCGCAGGGCTCTCCACCAGATAGAAGGCGGTGAAGGAGTTGGGCGACTCCTCCTCCAGGTAGACGCGGCTCTCCGGACCATCCGAGCCCGAGCAAGCCTGCACGGCGCACACGGCGCAGAGCGAGATCAATAATCAACCTCGCCCAGAGGGCGAGGTATTAGGAAGCCCCCTCCAAAGGGGGCTTGCACGTCTGGAAGGCCCCGCTGGGGCCTC
>JAFGRB010000149.1 GCA_016935365.1 Deltaproteobacteria bacterium | reverse complement strand
TAGACGCCCATGTCCAGCAGCGGCCCTCCGCCGGGCTTGTAGTACCAGGTCGGATCGACATCGGTCAGGACGTCGCCCTTCTGCCGGAAGCCCTCGTACTCGTGGCCGGCGAAGCTCATGCCGTTGACGGCCAGGTAGGGTCGGCCGATGCCTCCGGCGTCCACGACCTCACGGATCCGTCGGTGCATGGGCCTGAGCATCTGGCCGGGGGACGCGACAATCTTGACGCCGGCCGCGGCGGCAGCTTCGATCAGGCAATCGGCCTCGTCGAGCGTGGTGGTCATCGCCTTGTTCAGATGCACGTGCTTCCCGGCCTGCACCGCCGCCATGGCCTGTTCGAAGTGCACGCCGATCGGCGTGGCGATGGCGACGACGTCCGCGTCGGCTTCCGCCAGGAGGTCGTCGTAGTTCTCGAATGCCTGGGGAATGCCGAGCTTCCCGGCGGTCGCGGCGGCCCGGCCGGGCGCCGTGTCGCAGACCGCCGTCAGCCGGCACCGACCGGCCAGGTCGTCCTGCACGAGGTGCGGCAGCAGCCCCCGCTGCGAAACCGATCCCAGGCCCACCAGTGCGATCTTCGCCTCATCGGCCATTGCTCTCTCCCCCTGCGGTTCGGGCCCGGCAGCGTCAGTCGGAAGCGGTCAGCAGCTCGCGCATCAGGGCGCACTGCTCAGCGGCGTGTTTCCACTCGATCTCGAAGACCCAGTCGCCCTGGTAGCCGACTGCCGCGAGTGTCTCAAACAGCGTGGCGTAGTCCGTGGTCTCAGGGGTCAGCAGCGACGAGTGGTAACCGTACAGGCGCGAGCCGATCTGCTCCACCTGCTCGTGGGCGGGCCTGCCCATCCTCGGGTAGTGGCAGTGGTCGTAGGCGCCGACGGCCGGATGGTCCAGTTCGTCCAGCATGCGGAGCAGATCGTCGAACTCGCCCAGGTTCGAGCGCCGGAAGAGACTGGCCTCGAAGCCGAAGAGCACGCCGTTCTCGGCTGCCGCGTCGCCGGCACGGCGGAGGATGTCCTTGCCCTCGTCCCACGTGCCGTTACTGGTGCCGAAGTGGCAGAGGATGTAGCCGGCGCCGAGGTGCCGGGCCAGTTCGGCGTCCTTCCTCAGGCCCGCAACTCCCTCGTCCCAGTCGGACATTGCCCGGCCGTCCTTCGTGTAGCCCCAGACCCAATCGGACGAGAGCGACGTGATGGGCACGCCCGTCCGCTGGCCCTCGGCCAGAAGGTGTTCTATGTCCGCCGCGCCCATCGCGTCGGCCCAGCCGCGCGGGGTGTCACCGCCCATCACGCACAGTTCCAGGGCTTCGTAGCCGGCATCCCTGGCAGCTTCCATGTCGCGCGTGGTTGCCTCGCAGACGTCCGTCACTCCGTACGTCGACCTGATCGAAATGCGCATGTCCCTTTCCCCCGCAGAAGCACGACGTTCTCCCCGCGCCGGGGGAGCCTGTGCAACGTATACCGCCGGGCGGTGCGAACCGTCAAGGGTTGGGGTGCGCCCCTCGTGCTCCTGCTCCTTCTCGCTTGGCCCGAGCGTAGCCGAGGGGTGCTCATGCTCGGCCGCTGCCGTTGCAGTGGCCGTTGCCTGTGCCCATGTGGCTCGGGCTCTCCAGTCCGAGGCGGAGCCGAAGGCCCCGAGCCTAGCACCCGCCGGCCGAGGTTTACCCGCCGGAGGCGGGACGAGCACCCCTCGGCTACGCTCGGGCCAAGCGAGAAGGAGCAGGAGCACGAGCAGGAGCACGATGCTCTCCGCAGACGCTGCCGCCGATTCGGATGGGCTTCCTGCTGCTTTGACCAGCACCCCAGGTGCCACTAGAATGCCCGGGCACGTGCCCAGGGTGACTTCGAAGGGGGGAGGGCGCCATGCCGCTCAAAGCGGGCTTTGCGCAAGCGGATATCACGCCGCCGGTCGGGACGCACAAGATCGGGTGGCTCAGGGACCTCGTGTCGGACCGCGTGCTCGATCCGCTGCACGCAAGTTGCGCAGTCCTGACCGGCGGCGAACAGGGCATAGGGTTCATCCAACTCGACACGCTCTCCGTCCGCTGGACGACCGTCCAGGACATCCGGCAGCGGATCTCCGAGCACTTCGGGTTCCCGGGCGGCAACGTGCTGGTCGCCGCGACGCACAACCACGCCGGCCCCGCCGTCGCCAACGTTGGAGACGTCCGGCGCGACGACGCCTATGTCGAGACGATGGTCGAGGCGACCGTCGAGGCATTCGGGCGTGCGCTGGCTGACCGCGAGGATGCCCAGGTCGGCTTCGGTCGCGCGTTCGACTTCGACATAGGCCATAACCGGCGCGTCGTCATGCGCGACGGGACGGTCAAGACGCACGCGACGTTCGACGACCCCGAGGCCCTCTTCATCGAGGGGCCGATCGACCCCGAGGTGGCAGTCATGGCGGCCCGCGCGAAGGACGGGCACATGCTCGGCGTGGTCGTGAACTTCGCCTGCCACCCGACGCACCACGGCGGCGACGGCTGCCTTACGGCCGGCTTCCCCGGCGCCCTGGCATGCGACATGGCCGCCGCCGGGTGCCCGGCGACGGTATTCCTGAACGGGGCATCCGGCAACATCACCGATGTCGATCCGAGCCGCGGCGGCACCCGCATGGAGCCCGATCAGATCGGTCGCATCCTGGCCAACCACGTCACGAAGCTGCTGCCGAACCTGACCTACAGGGACGACCTCTGCCTGTCCTGCCGGCGTGCCATGGTCGAGCTTCCGTTCCGCGATCCGGGTGATGAGGAGATCGCCGGCACCATCCGGGGCGCCCAGCGCTTCGTCGATCCGACCGTCTACGACCGCGTGATCCCGAAGGTCATCGAGCGCACCCGCCGGATGGGCACGCAGCCGGCGGAGGTGCAGGCCATCTTCGTCGGCGATCGGGCGTTCGTCGGGATCCCGGCCGAGTACTTCGTCGAGCACGGCCTGCGCATCAAGGAGGAGGGCTGGCCCCTCCATACGCTCGTAGTCTCGTGCGCGAACGGCATGGTCGGCTACGTCCCCCACGCCGACGCGTTTCGGCGCGGCGGGTACGAGACCACCTTCACCGGCTCCAGCCGCCTGGCGCCTGAGGCGGGCGACATCCTGGCCGATTGCGCGATCGATCTCGTGCGCGCAGGCCCATCTGAGGGATGAAGGTGGTTCACACAGGCCCAGCTCCGCTAGCGCTCTGCGTCGTGCCGGGCTCTCCCTCTCGGGTAGCCCCCGGCGTCTCGCCCTGATCATTCTACACAAGTACGTTCTCCCGCGGAGGGGGGGTGTAGTTGGGGGTGGCCGTTGCGTTAGCTTGAGTCGTGAGCCGGGCGCGCTCGTATGGCGTGGGGAGTCCGGGCTCTTTGGCAGACCAGCGGGGCTCGGGTGGGGGAGATGGGCGATTGGGTAACGGATGAGATGGCGAGTTGCGATCTGGGTGACAAGAGGCTGGATGACCGCCAGGCGAGGCTGTTGAGGCGTCTGTCGGCAGAGCCCGATCTGAGCATCCCGGCGGCCTGCAAGGGGCTGGCCGAGACGATGGCGGCATATCGGTTCTTCGACAACGACAGGGTCAGCCCTGAGAGGATGCTCGCGCCCCATGCGGCGGCCACAGTGGAGCGTTTGAAGCAGTGGGACCGCGTGCTTCTGGTGCAGGACACGACCGAGCTGGACTTCACAGGCCGGGATGAGTCGAGCGGTCTGGGCCCGTTGAACTGGGCGGAGCGCGTTGGCCTCTTCGATCACAGCATGTTGGCCTTCACGGCGGAGGGCCTGTGTCTGGGGGTGGTGGATGCCGATATCTGGACGCGCCATGGGCCGCCCCAGAAGCGCAAGCGCAAGAGCAAGCCTATCGAACAGAAGGAGAGCATGCGGTGGCTGAAGGGCTACCGGCAGGCTTGCGAGATCGCGCGAGAGGCCGAAGGGACCCTCGTGATCGTTGTTGCGGACCGTGAGGGTGACATCTATGAGTTGTTCGTGGAGGCTGAGAGGGCGGCGCAGGGGAGCGGGAGGGCCGAATGGATAGTGCGTGCATGTCAGGATCGCAGCCTTCCCGAACGCCGGCCGAACCGGCCATATACCCACGAGAAGCTCTGGGAGGCCGTGCGAGGGTCGCCGGCGGTGGGGATACGGACGACGAGGCTGCCGCGGCGGTGCGGGCGGCCGGAGCGGGAGGCGAAGCTGGAGGTCCGGCTCAAGGAGGTCGTGCTGAAGGCGCCCTTCCGCAAGGGCCGCAAGCTGCCGGACGTGGCGGTCAGGGCGGTGCTGGCCAGCGAGGTGGAGGCGCCCGAAGGCGAGGAGCCGGTCGAGTGGATGCTGCTGACGAGCCTGGCGGTGTGCGGATTCACTGATGCCTGCACGATCATCGACAGCTACCTGCAGCGGTGGCAGATCGAGGTGTATTACCGGGTGCTGAAGGGGGCCTGTTGTGTGGAGTCGCTGCAGCTTCGCAGCGTGGACCGTCTGAAACGCTGCATCATGCTGAAGAAGATAGTGGCGTGGAGGGCGCTGTTTGTGACGCATCTGAGCCGGGTATGTCCTGAAGCGCCGTGCACGGTGGCCTTCGAGGATGCGGAGTGGAAGTCGGCCCACGTGGTGGGCCGGGGCGGTCCCCTGCCGTCCGAGCCGCCGCCGCTGAGCGCGTTTGTGGCGCTGGCGGCCTCCTTCGGCGGCTACTTGGGGCGCAAAGGCGACGGGCCACCGGGCCCGATAAGGCTCTGCATCGGCCTGCAGGCCGTCCACCACTACGCCACCGCTTGGCTCGCATTCGGCCCGGAGGGCTCCCGAGATGTGTAGAATGATCAGGGCG
>JAFGRB010000148.1 GCA_016935365.1 Deltaproteobacteria bacterium | reverse complement strand
GGGAGGGCTTTATGCCCTCCCGCAAACGCGACATGGCCTGATCGACATGACGACTGCAGAGAACGGGCGGGCATGAAGCCCGCCCCTACAACGAAAGCAAAGATGCCTTGGTAATAAAGACTACCTCTACGGAGAGATGTGCATACGGCTCAGGGCTGAAGCCCCAGGCTTTATCCCCCGCTGCTTCGCAGCGGACACAGGCGACGGAGAAAATAGTAGCAAACGGGGCCTGCGAGTCGGTGAGACGCGACGCTCAACCCTTCTTCGGGAGGCGTATGGGCTCTGCGAAGCGCAGCACCTTGCCGTCGCGAAGCGCGACCGCCAGGCTCTCGTCGGCGGGGTTGACGGCCAGAGAGTCGACGGCCACCTTGCTGCCGACGTCCAGGTGCCCGATGCGCTTCCAGCTCTCCACGTCGAAGACCAGCACCAGGCCGCCGTCCGTGCCGATCAGCAGCGTCTCGTCCCCCGGCCCGAAGGCCAGGCAGAAGTGGTAAGTCCCCACCAGCGCGCGCTTGAGAAAGGACCCCTGGACGCTGTAGACGTTGAAGCCCAGGCTGCCATCGGCGGTGACCAGGAACCGCCCCGCGCGGTCGAAGGCCAGGTAGTGCGAGTCGCGATCCTCGTTGCCGTAGGAGCCCACGAGCTGCCCGGCCTCGTCCCAGTACTTCAGGTAGGCCACCCCGTCGTCCATGCAGCCGGCCGAGCTGACCCAGCCGGCGCCGTCGCGGCGGCGGTAGACCCTTCGCTGGCGGCAGCCCTCGTCGACGAAAGTCTCCAGCTTCTTGCCGGTCTTCAGATCCCAGAGCTTGAGCGCGAAGTCGTCCGAGGCGGTGATCACTTGCGGCAGGGTCGGGTGGAAGGCGGCCCAGTTGACCTGCGGCGGCGGCAGGGCCGCCAGGGCGGCCTCCTCCTCCTCGGTGAGCTTCTTCTTCTTGGGCGGCTTCTCCTTGAGCACGACGAGCTGCTTGCGCCGGTCCAGGTCCCAGATGCGGGCGCTCTCGTCGGCCGAGGCGGAGACCAGCTTCTTGCCGTCCGGCGAGAAGGCCGCCATCATCACGTCGCCGGTGTGACCCTTGAGCTCGGCCAGAAGCTTGCCCGCCCGGTAGTCGTAGACCTCGACGGTCTTGTCCTTGCCGGTCGAGACCAGCAAGCTGCCGTCGGGCGAGAAGCCGACGAAGTTCGCGCCGCCCTTGTGCTCGCCCAGCTTGACGGCCTGCATGGACGCGTACGGGTTGACCCGCTTCTTCGGCTCGGGCTTGGCCTTCGCGCCGGCATCCGGCCGGGGCTCCTCGAGCTTCTTGGGACTGCAGGCACCGGCGAGCGCGGCGCAGCCGAACAGGGCCACCGCGCGCAGCCAGGGCATGATCATGGGACCTCCCGTTCGAAGAGCCGATCGCCGGCTCAGTGGGCCAGCTTGGCCGTGGTCTCCCGGAGCCGCTGGGCCATGGTGCGCACGAAGACCCGGAGCACGCGGATGGCGAACTTGTCGTTGGCCTGCAGGAAGCGCAAGAAGCGATCCCGCGAGACCTCGAAGGCCATCACCTCGCCCTTGGCCACCACCCGGGCCGAGGTGGGCGCCTCGTCGATCAGCGCCATCTCGCCCACGTACTCCCCGGCCCTGAGCGTGGTGACCTCGGTGGCCTTTTCGCCCTCGATGCGCAGGACCGCGACCTCGCCGGAGCGGATCACGTACAGCGCCATGCCGGGCCGGCCCTGCTCGATGAGCCGCTCGCCCGACTGGAAGGTCCGCTCCTCGCATATGTTGTAGAAGGCCTTCATGGTAGAGAGCGGCATGTCCTCGAAGAGCGGGATCTTCTGCAGGAAGTCGAAGCCCTCCATCACGCTGACGATCTGCGAGGGCGGCTCGGCCCCCTCGGGCAGCTCCACGTCCACATCCAGCTCCACGTCCTCGACGTTGGACTGCACGTCGATCTCGGCCAGGGGCACTTCCTCCGCCCCGCCCAGCTCCCGGAGCTTGTCCTCCACGTCCTTGTAGCCGAGGTCGAAGTTGAGCAGCTGCTGGTAGATGTTGCCCGCCACCTGCGCGTTGCCCTTGATCCTGTGGAAGCCGGCCAGGTGGTAGTACAGCTCGGCCGTCTCGGCCGACACGGGCCGTCCCTTGATCACGTTGAGCACTTTCTTGATGGCCAGGTCCGGGTAGCCGTTGCGGGCCAGGATGTCGCCGATCAGCGCCGTGGCGGTGTGGAAGTCGAGGTGATCGGCCTGGACCTTCTGCAACAGCTCCATGGACTTCCGGTACTTGCCCAGCTCGTGGTAGAGCTTGCCGGCCACGAAGAAGTCGACCGCCTTCTCGAAGTTGATCGCCGCCCGGGAGAAGTTCTTCACCTTGAGGTAGAGCTCGGCCGCCTGCTTGTGGTTGTCGTTGCGCTCGAACATCTCGGCGGCCTTCTCGAAGTTCTCCACCCGGGCGTACATCTCGGCCGCCGAGCGGTAGTCGTCGTCCTGCTCGTAGAGCGCGGCCGCCTTGGCGAACTCGCCCAGGTTCTCGCAGCACAGCGCCGCCTTGTCGTAGGCGCGCGAGCGGTAGAACATGTTGGCCAGGGCCCGCTGCAGGTCACGGTCCGCCTGGGCCTTGTTGACGAGCAGGTAGCCCACATCCTCCTGGCAGCGCGAGTAGATGTCGGCCGCCTCGTTCACCTTGCCCGTGCGGATCATCTTCAGCAGCCCGTCGATGACCTGCGCGGTGGTCAGGAAGGTGTTGCTCTCTCCGGCCCGGCCCTTGATCTCGATCGTGTCTGCCATTTGGCCCTCCGGCTCCGGATCAAGTGTAGAGATGATCCGGGTCGATCTCCTCTCGGAGCAACCTCAGCTCCTCGTCGCTCGGCGGCGGGTTCTCCTGCAGGTCGTCCGCGACCTGCAGCTCGAAGCCCGTCTCGGCCTGGACCTGCTCCAGGCTCACCCCCGGCTGCAGGGCGAGCAGCTTCATGCGGCAGTTCTCCGCGTCGTAGCCCAGAAGCCCCATGTCGCTCACCACCCGGTACGGCCCCGAGCCGGCCGGCAGGCCAGCGCGCTCCCGAGCGCCGGGGCCGTCGAGGTAGCCCGCGGTGGTCAGGAAGTCGACCTTCGGCACGAAGCGCTGCTTGCCGTGGCGCATGATGGCGATCGTCTTCCAGCACAGCGAGCCGATGTCGTTGGCCCCGCCGCTGCCCGGAAAGCGCACCTTGGGCCGGTCGTGCTCGCCGATGACCGTGGCGTTCAGGTTGCCGTAGGGGTCGATCTGGGCGCCGCCCAAGAAGCCGTACTCCACGTAGCCGCGCGCGGCCGCCTCCATCAAGTCGCAGATGGACGAGGCGACCGGCGAGCGGTGGAAGGTGCGCGATCCGCCAACGGCAAGCGGGAGCTTCTCCAGGCTGGGCCCGATGCCGCCGAACTCGAAGGCGGCCACCAGCCCGGGGGCGTGGGTGCGCTTGGCGAGCGCCGCGGCCAGCATGGGAACGCCGGTGCCGATGAAGCAGATGGCCCCGTCCTCCATCTGGCGGGCGGCGGTGCAGATGAGCAGCTCGCTCTTGTTGTAGTCGGCCATGGGCGTCTCCTCAGCGCTTGGTGGCCTGGGCGCGGAGCTCGGCCAGGCGGGCCTCGCCGCCCAGCTTGTCGACGAACTCGGCGTGGTCCTTCGTGCCGCGGACCCACTCCTCGACGTAGCGCTCGACGCCGTCTGCGTCCTTGGCCATGTCGAAGTAGAGCTTCATGTGGGCCTCGTCGCGCCAGTACGCGTAGGGCATCTCGCCAGGCAGCGAGCCGCCGGGGGCATGCACGACCGCATCGACGATGAAGTAGGGGATCACCGTCCGCTCCGGATAGCGCTGGATCTCGGCATGGGGCACGATCTCCTCGGCCGAGACGATCAAGCGCTTGGAGGCCCGGGCCATCTCGGCCGCGAAGCCCGAGATGCCGTCGATCTGACAGTTGCCGTACTCGTCGCAGCGGTGCACGTGGATCAGGCCCACGTCCAGGGCGAGCGCCGGCAGGGCGCAGAGCTTCTGGCCGGTGAAGGGGCACTCGATCTCCTTGGCCGCCGAGTAGCGGAAGGTGTCCGTGCCCAGCATCGAGCGCACCGGCAGGAAGGGCAGCCCCATGGCCGCGGCCTTGAAGCGCCAGGCCAGCGCGGCGTTGGACCACTCGACCGTCTGCACCCGGCCGCTCTCGCAGGCCCGCCGGAGCACCGGCGAGATGCCGAAGACCTCGTAGCCGTGGTAGGTGATGTCGAGCTTGTCGACCAGGCCGGCGGCGATCAGCAGATCGTTCTCCAGCACGCCCTGGCCGGCGAGCTCCAGCTTGCCGATGCCCTGCCGGACTACCTCGCGCACCAGCGACATGGGGCAGCGCACCGAGCCGTACAGCTCCACGCCCAGGTAGCAGCCCTCGGTCACGAAGCGGCGGATGGCCTCCTGCTCGCTCATGACCTTGGGCACCAGGCCCTTGGGCTTGTGCTCGCGCACGTAGTCGCGCAGCGCGTCGACCTTCTCCATCCGGATCAAGGGACCCTTTCCGGATGCCAGCTCTGTCATGTCTCGCTCCCGATAGGCTCGATTTGCCCCCCACCCTTACCAGAGCCCCTTACGGGGTGTCAACGACCACCCCGATCGCATGATTTCCCATCTCCGCCGCGATCTCCGCGTCGCTGCTGCGAATCCGCTCCTCGACGCGGGGAGACCACGACTGCGGGCGTGTTCTTGCAGCTCCTTGACCTAGCGGCGGATCTGGAAAATCGGCGAGTCGAGAGGCGGAAACGGCTTCAGAATCTCTCAGGCCACTTTCTCTCTCCGCTCGATGGCCCTGGCCAGATCGTACGTCGCCTGCAGGTTCATCCAGAGCTTGGCAGAGGTGCCCAGTGCCTCGGACAGATCCAGAGCAGCGTCCGCGGTCACCCCCCGCTTGCCGTGGATGAACTCGTTGAGCCGGGAGCGGGTCCAGCCGATCTTCTCGGCAAAGGCCGTCTGGGTGATGCCTGCGGGCTTGAGGAACTCCTCGATGAGGATCTCTCCGGGATGAAAGGGGTTCTTGGGCTGCTTCATGGGCTTTCTCCTAGCGGTGGTAATCGACCACCTGTACATCGTGAGCAGCACTGTTCTCCCACTGGAACACGACGCGCCAGCGATCGTTGATACGTATGGAGTGGTATCCTTTCCAGTCTCCCTTGAGCGCCTCCAGCCTGTTGCCGGGAGGGGCTTTCAGATCGACAAGCTCCGCCGCATCATGCAGGTACAGGAGCTTTCTTCGCGCCGCTCGACGCAGGCTGTCGGGGACCCGCCTCGTCTCCTTGGTGTGTCTGTCGTCGAAGAGATCCTCTGCCAGACGATTCCCGAAGCTCTGTATCATTGTTCGATGTTACCATACACCGATAACACGCACAAGACAGGGGACCTGACGAACCTGACGACGGGATGGATCGCGGCTGTGATATCATGGTGAGGTGCGCTGCCTCGTTGCCACGCTCCTGCTCGTCTCGGCCTGCGCGCCGCTCGGCGCGCCGGGCCCGGCTGCCTTGCCGCAGCGCTCGCTCGGCGACGCGGGCCCTCGCGGCCTTCCCTTCGCGGCCGACTGGCGCATCCGCGCGCTCGCCCGGGAGCTCACCCGCCGGGCGCGGACCGACTTCCAGAAGCTCACCTGCCTGATGGCCTACTTCCGGCGCATGGACTTCAGCCGCAGCTACAGCCGCCTGGGCACCTTGACCGCGTCCCAGGCCCTGAGCACCGGCGGCGGCAACTGCCTGGCCTACGCCAACCTCTTCGTGGCCATGGCCCGCGCTGCTGGGCTCGACGCGCGTTTCGCCGCGCTGCGCGCCGAGCACCGCCAGCTGGAGCCGAGCGGCGGCCTGCTGGTCGACTGGGGCCACCTCGCGGTCCAGGTCCGCCTGCGCGACCGCGTGCTGGTGGTGGACTTCGACGGGCGCACCCAGCCGATCCGGCTCTACGAGCCGGTCAGCGACCAGCGGGCCGCGGCCGAGTACTACAACAACCTGGGCTACGAGCTGGCCCGCACGCCGGGCCATGGCATGGCCGCGCCCGAGGTCGCGGAGGCCTTCCGCCGGGCCGTGGCGGTGCAGCCCGACTTCGCCTGGGCCTGGAACAACCTGGGGGTCGCGCTGGCCCGCGCCGGCCGCGGTGACGAGGCCGAGCGCGCCTACCATATGGCCGCGAGCGCCGACCCGGCCCTGGCCGCCCCGCACGCCAACCTGGGCCTGCTGCACCTGCGCCAGGGCCGGAGCGCCCATGCGGTCGAGGCCTTCGAGCGCGCGCTCGAGCGCAAGCCCGACTGCAAGGCCTACCGGGTCTTCCTGGAGCGCGCCCGCAAGGCCGATCGCTGGCAGCGCAACGCCGAGACCGCCCCCGCTGCGGACGATGCTCCCCTCCGCCAGGGCGCTCCGGGCTCCGAGGATCCCGCCTGAGCATCAGAACGAATTCGCGAGCACCTCGGAGAGGCGATGGACGAGCTCCGGCGCATGCGCCTGCAGGTAGTCCCTCACCCCGAGCACCCTGTCCGGCGCCCGCCCGAGCAGGGCGCGGACGTCTTCCCGATCGCGGGCGCGAAAGGCATCGAGCTTGAGGAGGATCAAGCCTCGCAATGAGATGACCGGGATGTCGTCGCCGAGACGCAGCTCGTCGGCGAGGCCGGGGTAGCTCTCGGGTATGCACATGATGTCGGTGGAACCGGTGCGCGCCAGGTCGACGAGCTCCTCCCGGTACACCAGCACGGGCGCCAGGCTGGCGAACGCCTCCTCGCCGACCATGACGTCCACATCCCTCGTGGCGCGGGGATGGCCGTGGATGCCGACGGCCAGGCCCCCGACCAGGGCGTGGGGGATCTCGAGCTCCCGGAGGCGCTCGGAGACGGCTGCCGCCCGCTTCAGAATGGCGGGCGAGACGACCTCTTTGAGCGCGTCGATCTCGCTCATGACTCGTCACCGACGAGCGCGATGGAACCGTTCTCGTAGCGCACGACGCGGACCTCGCGAGGCGCCTGCTGGCCGCCGGAGGCGGGCTGTTCGAGATCGCGCCTCTTGATGGAGATCGCCTGCTCGGGCCCGGCATCCGCGGCGCCCTCGAGCCGCATGACGCCTCGCGGCGTCAGCAGGACGTCGGGATCCAGATCGAGGGGCGTGACACCCTCGCACAGATCCGCGCGCGCCTCGGCCTCGCCCGCGTCGTAGTCCGCCTGCATCAGAAGCCACCACCTCGGCGGCACGCCGAAGTACTGGCCGAGCCGCACGGCCATCCGCACGCTGATGCGATGCTCCCCCGCGATCAGGCGGCCGATCGTGCTGCGGTTCAGCCCGAGGCCCCGGGCCAGCTGGTTTGCGCTCAGGCCGAGAGGCCGAAGGAAGTCCTCCGCCAGGATCTCGCCGGGATGCCTTGCCATGAAGCCACCTGGCAGCATTGTTGCGCATTACGCAACACGCGTCAAGGCCACGAGCAGTCCCGCAGTCCCGAGACAGGATGGTTCCATGTTATCCGGCTACCCATACTCACGAAGGATCGAGAGCTGGCGTCGCAATATGGTGAGGGCGGCGTGCAGTCCAAGCGCGGAAATCGTCCTGCTCACCAGACTATAGACCTCCGTTGATCAGCACTATCCACTCCGCCGTCGTCGGATCGAACGCGCCCACAGTCCGGGGGTACAGAAGCACAACCGCACTGTGCACTGCTGCAGCCCAGCCCCAGTCCATGGGAGATACGTAAAACACACACTCGTCCTCCGCATCCGGCGGGCTCAATACGTCCATGTACGGTTCTGGCTCGCAGCTCGCCTGCGCGTAGGGTCCGCACACGAGTTGGAAGCCGATGAGCTCTTTTGTCTGGTAGTCGAGACGCACAACAGCAGTGCAAGCCTGATCGGATGCATACATCTCATCGGCGAGGTCTCGGAGCGCGCCGGAGCAGGTGTCGGTACAGTCGGGATCCTCTCCATCGGTCATCCTGTCGCAGTCGTCGTCCAGGCCGTTGGAGCAGCTGGGATCGTAGTAGGGTCCCTCCAGACCCGGCATCTGCTCCAACGTGTACTCGCAGCAGTCTTCCTCCTCGTTGCATTCCTCCGAGGTGCATACGTCTCCGTCATCACAGGTATTGGGAGATCCGGAGCACTCGCCCGCATGGCATGTATCCCGCTCGGTGCAGAAAAGACCATCATCGCAGCCAGCCCCATCCGGCCTGTGCTCGGCAGTGCACTCACCCGTGTCTGGATCGCAGGCACCGTCGATGCACGGCTCGTCGAGCGAGCTGCAGTCCTTCGCCCGACCGGTGCATTCTCCGAAAATGCACCGGTCCCCAATGGTGCACGGATCGCCGTCGTCGCACGCCAGTCCATCTGGAAAGCGGGAGTGATGACACTCGTGATCTAGACAGTAGTCCGATGTGCAATCGTCTCCGTCTTCACAATCCCCATCGTCGGTGCACTCTCTTGGATGATCGCTGCGATCCATGTAATCCACACAGGAATGGAACAACAGAGCCGGGAAAGCGATCACGAGTACCAAACGGCCTTTCTCTACGCATGGAGTCATTTCCTCGGCTTCCAAGGCGGAGCGGATCCAACTAATCCGCACCCCGTATCCACTTGCCGATCACCGCCTCCACCTGCTCTGGCGTGCAGAACTCCCCGGCGTCCGCCTCGCGGAGGCCGGCCTCGATCTCCGCCACTTGCCACTCTTGGACGTCGCATTGGCCAGCCAGCCGTTTCTTGATGTGGGCGGGAAGTCGAACGGTCATGGTATCGCTGGGCTCGGCCATCTCCTCCTCCGATACCTGATACCTGACTCTATTGTACAATAATCAACCTCGCCCAGAGGGCGAGGTATTAGGAAGCCCCCTCCAAAGGGGGCTTGCACGTCTGGAAGGCCCCGCTGGGGCCTC
>JAFGRB010000147.1 GCA_016935365.1 Deltaproteobacteria bacterium | reverse complement strand
TTCACCCGCGCGGGCTCCGGCCTCGGCTGCGCTGGCTCCGGCTTCCGCAGCGCGGGCTCTGCCTTCACCCTCGCGTGCTCCGGCCTCCGCAGCGCGGGCTCCGGCTTTACTCGCGCGAGCTCCGGCCTCCGCAGCGCGGGCTCCAGCTTCATCCGCGCGGGCTCCAGCCTCGTCTGCGCTGGCTCCGGCTTCCGCAGTGCTGGCTCCGGCTTCCGCTGCATGGGCTCCAGCTTCCGCTGCGCGGGCTCCGGCCTCCGCAGCGCGTGCTCCTGCCTCGTCTGCACTGGCTCCGGCTTCCGCTGCGCGGGCTCCTGCTTCACCAGTGCGAGCTCGAGACGCTGCTGCACCGGCTCGGCTGCCCGCGGCGCGGGAGCTCGGTCGGGCTGCGGGTGCTCGCCCGTAGCGCCGCGGCCCTCTCGAGCGGCAGGCACGGGCGGCAGCTCGAGCAGCACGAGCTCGACGTGCTCGGGCACGGCGGGCTGCTCGGCGAGATAGGCTACCGACAAGCCGGCCAGGGCCCAGACGTGGACGTTGACCGACAGCAGGATCGCCACTCGGAATCGCTCGCGCTCCCGGCGCAGCAAGCGGACCTCCCCATCTGGCGCTAGCGCCCTTGCTGCTCGTCCCGGCAGGCCGGCATCAAGGCCGCCAGCACCTCGGCGTTGACCTCGCTCAGCACTCGCCCCACGAAGGGCTCGGGCATGTAGTCGTTGAAGAGCGCAAAGGAGCCCGCGCGCAGCATGGTCGACTTGAGCCAGCGCGCACCGCGCTGGGCGGCCTCTCTCTCGAGCGGCTCGGGGCTCGACCACAGCGCGGCCACCGCATAGGCCGTCAGCTGGGTCTCATTGCCAAGCCAGGCGCCGCTCTCTCCCTGCGCGCGGACGAGGTCTGCGCGCAGACGGCCGAGCAGCCGGGCGTAGTGCGCCTCGTCGAGAGACTCGAGCGCCGGCACGAGCGCCGCGGCCGAGATCAGCGCGAAGCGCGCGTCGGAAACCGGCCGGTACCATCGGGCGGAGCGCTGCTTGACCGCATCGGCGAGCTCGTAGGCGAAGCCGCGCTCGCCCACCGCCAGCGCCGCCCGAATGCCGAGCGCCGCATCGAAGCCCACGAGCGCGGGCGTGCCCTTGCGGCCCGCGAGCAGCCTCGCGAGCTCGGCCTGCCCGTCCCCGGCCCGCTCCAGGTGGCGGGCAAAGAGCACGCGCGCGGTCTCGGTGTAGACCGGATCGCCGAGCACCGAGCCCAGCCGTGCCAGCAGCTCGATGTCCGCCTTGTAGCCGAGCTCGTGTGAGCCCTTCGCGCGCGCGACCAGCGCGTCCGCGTAGCGCGCGACTGCGTGCAGGTGGGCCTCGTCTCCGCTCGCCTCGTAAGAAGAGAGCAGCGCCAGGCCGACCAGCCCGCCCTGGTTGGCGGCCAGGCTCGATCCGCCGTGCTCCCAGCTCCAGCCGATCTCGGTCCCGTCATCCACGAGCTGCGCGCCGGCCAGGAAGTCGGCGCTCGCGCGCACCGCCTCGCAGGCCGATCGATCCAGGTTCGGCAGATACTGCCGGGCCATGCCCTGCTCGCCGGCCCAAGCCGTCACCGCGAGCAGCCCCAGAGCAAGCGTCGCCAAGAGCTTCTTCATGCTCGACCTCCGATTCAAGACCAGACCTGTCCGTTAATATAGCACCCCTGCCCTGGCTTGGAAAGAGCCCCTGATCTCGTTTGCCCGACCGGCCATGACGCAATGCGTAATTTTCCCTTGACGGCCCTGACGCGATGCGTTATAACCCTTCCGAGCTTGATCAATCCGAGACCCCCGGAAACCGGGGCAAGACAAGCAGGAGGCAAGACATGGACATGAGCAAGATCACCGCCAAGATGCCCGATTTCGTCAAGGAGCACATCGGCCAGGCCCAGAAGCACCTGACCATCCTGGAGGGCGAGGCCCGCAAGGTCTTCGACCAGACCTGGACCCGGATCCACGACTGGCAGACCAAGACCCAGAAGACCGGCGACGAGTGGCACGCCAAGGCCTTCCACACGGTCGGCATCGCGACCCGCAAGGACTTCCAGGCCGTCAACCGCCAGATCAAGCGCCTGCGGACCGACCTGCGCAAGCTGAGCAAGAGCGCGAGCAGCAAGGACAGCAAGCCCCGCAGCCGCAAGCACGCCTAGCCCACAGCACAAGAACAGCCAGTCGACGGAGTGCCAGGGACTTCGGAGCCCTTCGGAGCCCTGGCATTTCCTTTTCATCGAAGTCCGGTGAAGAGCTCGGGTTGACCGTCGTGATGCAACTGTGATTCAATTGTGTACAGGAGGTTCTTCCATGAGCACAACCACGCTGACCGTGCGGGTACAGGCCGAGATGGCCGAGCGTCTCGACAGGCTCGCCCGGGCCACGAAGCGATCGAGATCCTACCTGGCCGCCGAGGCCATCGAGGAGTATCTGGCCGTGCAGGAGTGGCAGGTACGGGCCATCCAGGCCGGGATCGAAGAGGCAGACCGGGCAGAGGGGGTCGACCTCGAGCAGGTGAAGGCATCCTGGGAGCGAAAGCTCGAAAGGCCCGCGGGCGGTCCATCAAAGACAGGCGCGGGAAAGAGACGATCGCGAGGTCGACAGGCTTGAAGATCCGACTGACCAGGCTCGCCGAGCAGGATCTGGAATCGATCGAGACCTACCTCGGCGAGGAGAATCCCCGAGATGCGGTCCGCTGCGTGCTCCGGATCCTGGAGGCATTGGAGGGGCTGATGGCCTTTCCGAACCTGGGCCGTCCGGGCCGGGTTCCAGGAACCCGCGAGCTCGTGGTGAGCGGGCTGCCATTCATCGCTGCGTACCGGGTCCAGGCGAACGAGATCTGGATCTTGCGCGTACTTCACGCGGCCCGTCGATGGCCGCCGTCGATGGAGCCGTAGAGAAAGCTCACGGCTCGGGCACAGCGGAGGCTTCCGGCTGGCTGCGCTTCTTGGCGCGCCCGACGCTGAGCAGGATTCCGACGCCGAGGGCCGCGAGCGCGATCGAGATGAGCTGGCTGGTCGAGAGCAGCTCCGGCGAGGCGTCGCCGAAGAGATCGATCCGCACCAGCATGCCGCGCTCGTAGTCGCCCCGGAACATCTCGTTGACCGATCGCAGCAGCGCGTACAGGATCAGGTAGGCCACCAGCAGCTGCCCGTGGAAGCGCTTGCGCTTGCGGAGCAAGATCAGGGCGATGAAGATCGCGCACTCGCCCAGCGCCTCGTAGAGCTGGGTCGGGTGCAGGGCCACGCCGAGGAGCTTGTTGCGCGCCACGACCGTGCCGTGCGAGGTGAAGATGGCCCCGAAGACCTCAGAGCCCGTGGGCAGGCCGTGGCAGCAGCCGGCCGAGTAGCAGCCCAGCCGGCCGAAGCAGTGGCCGATGGCCACCGAGGGCACCATGATGTCCGAGATGCGGAAGAACGAGATCCCCTGTCGGTAGCAGTAGATCCAGGCGGCCAGCACCGCCCCGAGGAAGCCGCCGTAGAAGACCAGCCCCCCGGTCCAGATCTTGACCAGGTTGATCGGCTCGGCGATGTAATCGTCGATGTTGACGATGATGAACAGCACCCGGCTGCCCACCATCGAGGCGATCAGGATCCAGAACGACAGATCCAGCACCACGTCCGCCGACACGCCCTCGCGCCGCGCCTGGCGGATCGCCAGATAGATGCCCACCACGAATCCGACCGCGATCGCCACCCCGTAGGTGTGCAGCTTGAACACGTAGCCGGGCTCGGTCAAAAGCGCGTAGTAGATCGCGGCCCGCACTGCGATGTAGATCCCGGTCCAGAACAAGAACGCGTGGATGCTGAAGAAGGGCTTGCTGCGGCGCCAGACGAACAGCCCGCCCAGCATCGCCGCGGTCACCGCGATCTCGATCCAGTGCACCTGTCCCAAGAAGTCCGGGAAGGGGAACTGAATGAGCACCGGTAGCATCTTCAAGCTCCGTCCGAGCCAGCCCGCCTGCGCATTCGGAAGCCCACGACCAGCATCCAGACCAGGGCCACGGCAAAGACCGGCAGGGCGATCAGCTGCGAGGCCGAAAGCGCGCCCGAGAAGAACATGCCCCGGTTATCGCCGCGCAGGAATTCTATCCCGAAGCGCGCGGCCGAGTAAAGCGCCAGAAAGGACAAGAAGACCTGCCCGTCATAGCGTTTCCAGCAGCGCTTCTGGACCAGGAGCATGACGACCAGCAGCGCTGCCGCGCCGGCCGAGTAGAGCTGGGTCGGGTGCAGCGGCACGCCCAGCGGGCGGGCCAGGCAGGCCGGGTTCTCGAAGCTCACCCCCCAGGGCAGATCCGTGGGCACCCCGTGACAGCAGCCGGCCAGAAAGCAGCCGCAGCGACCGAAGACCAGCCCCAGCGGGATGGCCACGGCGGCGATATCGGCCACCTTGCCCGCGGGCATCTTGCGCCAGCGCATGAAGAGCAGCCCGGCCGGCAAGGCGAGCAGCAGCCCGCCGTAGAAGGCCAGGCCGTTCCATAGCTTGAAGACGTCGAGCGGATGATCGAGGTAGTAGAGCAAGATGGGCCTGCCCGGCTGGAGCGGATCGTCCTCCGCCAGCACGTGCATGAGCCGCGCCCCGATGATGCCCACGAGCAGCATCAGCAGGCCGAGGTCCAGCAAGACGTTGGGATCGACTCCGTCGCGACGCGCCTCGCGCCAGGCGAAGTAGAGCGCGGCCGAGTAGCCGATCATCAGCAGCGCCCAGTACGACGGGATCCCCCAGTCGCCCGCGAAGAATAGCCACGGCCGCATCGCCGTCAGCTCCCGCGCTGCTCGTCTTCTGCGCCGGGCTCGGATCCGGGCTCGGGCTCGGAGGTCTCGGCCTCCTCGGTACGCGCGCCCTCCCGGGTGAAGATCATCAAGGCGAGCAGCAGCACGACCCCGATGCTGATGCCCACGTCGGCCACGTTGAAGGTCGGCCAGTGATGCTCGCCGGCGCTGGCCGTGAAGAGGAGGAAATTGACCGGCTCGTCGAAGGCGACATACCAGTCGATGAAGTCGATCACCTCGTGCATGTAGATGCGGTCGATCACGTTGCCGACCGCGCCGCCGAGCACCAGAGAGAAGCTCAGCGCCAGGCCCTTCTGGCGCGGCTCGAGCTTGTGGACGAACCAGACGATCATCACGATCGCGGCCAGCGAGATCAGGATGTGCACGATCGGGCCCCACTCGCGGCCCATGCCCCAGGCGGCGCCGGTGTTGGCCGTGTACTTGAGCCGAAACAGGCCGTCGATGACGGTCACGAAGCGATCGCCGCGCTCGATCTCGGTGCGCAGGGGGGCCAGGTAGGCCTTGGCCAGGGCCTTGGTGATCTGGTCGGCCACGGCCACCAGCGGCACGGTCAAGGCCAGGATCAGCCACTTGTTCACGTGCCAGCGTGTCTCCGAGGAAGGGATCTTGCTCTTGCCTGGATCCTTGTCCTTCACGAGCTCGCTCCCGTCCGCTCGAGCACCTCGGCGCACCTGGCGCACAGCGCTGCTGCGCCGTCACGGCCCACCTCGGGCCTGCGGTTCCAGCAGCGCTCGCAGCGCGCGTCCGCAGACGGCGAGACCCGGATGCGCAGTCGCTCGATCAGGCTCGAGGCGAAGGCCTCCGCTCCCGTGTCGTCCACGCGCTCCAGGCTGGCCACCTTGCACACGTCCAGCCGGTCGTCGAAGGAGCCCAGAAAGGCGTGCAGCCCGTCCTCGGCCTCCAGCTCGACCCGGGCATCCAGGCTGGACTTGACCGCGCCGGCCTGCCGGACCGACTCCAGTGCCTTGTTGATCTCGCCCCGCAGCTGCCGGAAGCGCGACCAGCGATCGAGCAGCTCGGCGTCGCCCTCCCGCGGCTCGCCGTCCGGCAGCCGAGCCAGGTGAACCGACTCGGGCCGGGCGCTGTCGGCCGGCAGGTAGCCCCAGGCCTCCTCGGCCGTGAAGCTCAGGATGGGCGCCAGCATGGCGAGCAGATCGATCGCGCTGGCATACAGGGCCGTCTGGGCAGCCCGGCGCCGTGGGTCGTCCGGCGCGTCGGCATACAGCCGGTCCTTGATGGCGTCGAGGAAGAAGGCACTGAGGTCCACGGTGCACAGCTCGAGGAGCAGGCGGTAGATCGTGTGGAACTCGTAGTCCAGGTAGGCCTTGCGCACCTGCGCGGCCACCTGGCGCATGCGCGCGTGGATGAAGCGATCGATCTCGCTCGAATCCGCCTCCTCGACGGCGTGGTCGGCCGGGTCGAAGTCGCTCAGGTTGCCCAGCATGAAGCGCAGCGTGTTGCGCATCTTGCGGTAGGCGTCGGTCATCGGCCCGAGCATGTCGCGGGTGAAGCAGATGTCGGCCGTGTAGTCGACCGACGCGAAGAGCAAGCGCAGCACATCGGCGCCGTAGTGGTCGATCACCTCCTGGGGAGCGATCACGTTGCCCATCGACTTGCTCATCTTCTTGGCGCTCTCGTCCAGGATCAAGCCGTGGGTCAGCACTTGCCGGAACGGCGCCTCGCCCCGCGTGCCCACCGCGGTCAGCAGCGAGACCTGGAACCAGCCCCGGTGCTGATCGGTCGCCTCCAGGTACAGGTCGCAGGGCCAGGCCAGATCGGCGTGGTGCTCGAGCACGGCCCGCTGGCTGACCGAGGAGTCGAACCACACGTCGAGGATGTCCTCCTCCTTGTCGAAGGTCGCGCCGCCGCATCCCGGGCAGCGAAGCCCCTCGGTCACGAAATCGGAAGCCGGCCTCGCGTACCAGGCATCGGCGCCCTCGGCGGCGACGCGCTCGACCGCCCTGTCGATCACCGCCGCGTCGAGCAGGGCCCGGCCGCAGCCGGTACAGTAGAGCGCCGGGATGGGCACGCCCCAGGCCCGCTGCCGCGACAGGCACCAGTCGGGCCGGCACTCGACCATGTTGTGGATCCGCTGCTGCCCCCAGGCGGGCACCCAGGAGACCTTCTCGATCTCGGCCAGGGCGCGCTTGCGCAGGTCGTTGGCGTCCACGTCGACGAACCACTGCTCCGTGGCCCGAAAGATGAGCGGTTGCTTGCAGCGCCAGCAGAACGGGTAGCTGTGCGCGATCTCCTCGCGGGCGAGCAGCGCGCCGCGCCGCTCGAGATCGTCGCTGATCGGCCCGTTGGCATCGAAGACGTTCACGCCCTCGTAGCCTGGCACCTCGTCGGTGAAGCAGCCCGCGTTGTCCACCGGCGCGAGGATCGGCAGGTCGTAGGCCTTGCCGGTCTCGAAGTCCTCGGCCCCGTGGCCCGGGGCGGTGTGCACGCAGCCCGTGCCGGCGTCCAGGGTGACGTAGTCGGCCAGCACCAGCAGCGAGTCCCGGTCGAAGATCGGGTGGCGGCAGCGCATGCCCTCGAAGCGCGCGCCCGCGAGGCAGCCGCCGGCGCTGCGGGCGTCGGTCCAGCCCAGCGCCTCGCAGACCACCGGCCGCAGGTAGTCGGCCATCAGCGTGCACTCGTCGCCGTGGCGCACGAAGACGTAGTCGTGCTCCGGGTGCAGGGCGATGGCCAGGTTGGCCGGGATGGTCCAGGGGGTGGTGGTCCAGATCAGCACCGAGGCGCGGCCGAGGTCCTCGCCCAGCTCCTCGGCCAGGGCCGCCAGCACGGCATCGCCCTCGCGCACCTCGAACTTCACGTAGATCGAGGGCGAGCTGTGCTCGTGGTACTCGAGCTCGGCCTCGGCCAGGGCGGTCTGGCAGGTGGCGCACCAGTGGATCGGCCGCTTGCCCCGGTAGACATAGCCGCCCCGGACCAGGTCGCCGAGCGCAGCCACGATCTCGGACTCGTACTGGCGGCTCATGGTGATGTAGGGGTCCTGCCAGTCGCCCAGGCAGCCCAGCCGCTGGAACTCCTCGCGCTGGACGTCGAGGTACTTCGAGGCGAACTCGCGGCACCGGCTGCGGATCTCGAGCTTGGACATCTCGCGCGCGCGGTCGCCCAGCTCGCGGATCACGTTGTGCTCGATCGGCATGCCGTGGCAGTCCCAGCCGGGCACGTAGGGCGAGAAGTGGCCGACCATGGCGTGCGACTTGACGATGATGTCCTTGAGGATCTTGTTGAGCGCCGTGCCCAGGTGCACGTGGCCGTTGGCGTACGGGGGCCCGTCGTGGAGGATGAAGCGCCCGGCGCCCTCCCGCTGGCGCTGGGCCTTGAGCTTCGCGTAGAGGTCCTGCTCGCGCCAGCGGGCCAGCAGCTCGGGCTCCAGCTTGGGCAGCCCGGCCCGCATGGGAAAGTCGGTCCTGGGGAGGTTCAGGGTCTTCTTGTAGTCCATCTCGCTCGATGCCCCGTCATGGCAAGGGATGGCCGGGCAGGGCCCGCCACCCGCGATATCGGAGCCGCAAGATTACGGGCAGAGCGCGCGCCTGTCAACTCGACGCGACACCGGACGCACCCGCGCGGTTGCGTTTTCACGCCGGGTGGCCCCGGGGGGTCTCGTCAGGGGGGGTGAATTTTTCTAAAATGCACAGACCGTTATCCGTCCCTCCCCAGGCGGGAGGGACCGGCCGAAGGCCGAGGGAGGGGGATCGAGGCGCGATGCACTCTACGATATGAGCGCCATCAGCCCGTCGACCTTGTCGATGCCCAGCTTGCGCGCGGTCTCGGGCGTCGGCACGCCGTCCGGGGTCCAGCCGCGGCGCTTGTACACGGCGTCGAGCAGCTTCTCGTAGCGCTCCTCGCGCCAGGCCCGCAGCGCGGCGAGCTTCTCGGCGCTGCTCTTTCCGGCCGGATCGATGTCGAGCTCCTCGGCGAGCTGCTTGTCGTAGCGCTCGGCGCGCGACTCGTACTCCTCGACGGTGACCGGGCCGACCGAGCGGTAGGGGATGGCGTCGTGCGCCCGGCGCCCGAAGCCCACCTTGAGGTTGAAGATGCGCTGGAAGTTGTAGACCCGCTCGCTCATGGTGATCAGATCGCCGGGCTCGACCTGCCTGCCGGTCACCCCGGCGAAGAAGTCGCAGTAGGCCCTGACGTGCTTGGGCACCTTGGCCGGCTCGTCCTCGTCGGCGTTGTCCTCTGGCTCGATGTCGTTCCAGGGCAGCTTGCACAGCCCGCACAGCGCGAACCAGGTCCGCCACATCGGAAAGTAGTGCAGGGCCTCGGCCTTGTCCTCGAAAGAGGGGATCTGCTTGTTGACCATGTCCATGAAGATCAGCCAGGCCTCGTCGTGCTGGGGGCCCTTGAGCGCGATGCCGTAGCCGCCCTGCTGGGCCAGGCTCTCCTTGGTGACATACTCGGAGTACTCCAGGCCCTTGGCCTCCATGCCGATGTCGGCCAGGAACTCGGGATCGGCCCCATAGTCGGCGGCGAACCTCGCCTTCATCCTGCGGATACCCTGGCCGGCCACGAGCCCGAAGCCCTCTCCGCGGCCCATCTGGTGCAGCACCTCCAGGGCTGCGTCGGCGGCGCCGAAGTGCAGATCGAGCCCGCCCGTGCGCTCGGTGTTGAGCACGCCGGCCTCGAAGCACTCCATCACGAAGGCCATCAGAGTCACGAACGAGATCGTGTCGATGCCATAGTGATCGCAGTAGTAGTTCATCTCGACGACGAAGTCGGGATCGAAGATACCCATGTTGGCCGAGCCGCCCAGCGTCTCGTACTCGGGCCCGTCGACCAGCACTTTCTTGCCCGCGTCGGGTCCGGTCCTGAGCTCGAAGTCGTCGACGGCCTTGGCGCAGGCCATGTCGCAGCCCAGCGCACAGCCGTCCTGGATGTGCTGCCGGAAGTAGCTCTCCCGGAAGACCGGCGAGGAGATCTTATCCGCATCCGGGTGGGAGCCGAAGCGGTAGTTGTGCACTGGCAGAAGGTCGTAGTCGTTCATGATCTCGACGAGATGCCCGGTGCCCACGCTGCGCATATGGCACTGGGACTCGTCGAGCAGGATCATCTCGCGGGTGACGATCATGCCCGCCTTGCGGATTCGGTGCCAGTCGGCAGAGCCGTTGGGATCGTCGATCAGCTGGATGGCGCCGGTGGGGCAGGCATAGGCGCAGGCGCCGCAACCGACGCACTCGGGCAGGTTCTCGCCGGAGAGCATGACCACCTTGCGCGCGCTGCCGCGACCCTCGAAGCCCAGCACGCCCTGCCAGACACCCTCCCTGCAGATCCTCACGCACAGCTCGCAGAGGATGCAGGCGTTCGCGGCCTCGTCCCGTAACGGGTGCGCGGTGCTCGGCTCGGTCGCGCCGTGTTGGCGGGCCAGGTCTTTCAGGACCTTCACATTGGGCCAACGGGCCAGCATCCGCTCGATCACCTTCCGGCGGGCGCCCTCGGCGCGCTCGCTCCGAGTCTCGACGCGCAGCGGCTCGCGTATCGGGTAGTTGCAGGAAGTGACGAGCCGCTTGCGGCCGCCGACCTCCACTTCCACCGTGCAGATCCGGCAGACTCCGCATGGCTCCACCAGCTCGCTGTGACACAGGGAGGGGATGAAGATGCCGGCCCGCCTGGCAGCCTCCAACACCGTCGTTCCGGCCTCGACCTCGACGGACTGGCCGTCGATCTGGACCGTTATCGCTTCGCTCGGGGTCGTCATGCGCGATCCTCTCCGGGCGCCTGCGCGATGGTCCAGCGCGGCCGGTTGTGCAGCGCCCTGACCACCAGTGCCTTGATCTTCTTGTTGCGAAAGACCGTGCCCAGCCCGCCGCGGCCGGCCTGCTTGAGCCGCGGCAGAGAGCGACGCTGATCGAAGAACGAGCAGTTCAGGCAGCCGATCAGGGTGTGCTCGGCTCCCCGGCCAGCGGAGATGACCGAGATCGCCTGCAGCTCGGCCGGCGTGTCGGCGTACATGTGGTGGATCTGCTCGGCCAGGTCGTAGGAGTTGACCGCCTCGTGTGGCGCGAGCTCTATGGTCACGCGGTGCAGCTTTCCGTCGACGACCACGATGACTTCGTCTGCGGCCTTGCCCTGGATCTCTATGGCGTCGAAGCCGGCGAACTTGAGCAGCGGGCCGTAGTGGCCGCCGACGTTCGAGTCCATGACCGAGCCGGTCGTCGGCGAGATGCCGGTGACGATCGACTTGCTCGTGCCCGAGTATGCCGGCGTGCCGCCCAGCGGACCGCACGAGATGCATATCTCGTTGCGCGGGTCGTCCCAGGCAATCGGCCCGTCGATCGCGTGCCACATCAGATACAGGTCGAAGCCCTTGCCGCCGGTGAAGATCTCCTTCATGTAGTCGGTGACCGGCTTGATGCGGATCTCGTTCGACGACAGGTTCACGTACAGCGTCTGGCCGGCATAGCCCCGCTCGACTCTGACCGGCTCGTAGTCCAGCCGCGCCAGCTCCTCGTGGGCCGCCTTCATCTGCGCGAGCTCCACTGCACACCTCCTTCTCGATCCGTACTCCAGGCACTGTTATACATGCTGGTCAGCCCAGATCAAGGGCGGATAGGCCCGAGCGCCGCGATCACGCCCCGGCGAGCAGCTCGGCCACCCGCACCGCCTCTTCGAGCCGCCTGGTCAACTCCGCAGCTACCCGATCGTCCTCCCAGACGTGCTCGAAGAAGCGCTCGCAGCCGTCCTCGGGCCACTTGTGCGCCATGTAGGACCAAGCATGGGATTTGAGATTCGGCGAAGGCCTGTCGTGACCAGCGTTTTCGAGGAATTCCGCGACGCTGCGCGCCTCCTCGGGGTAGACCGCCGCGAGCGCGGCGCATACGACCCGCTCCAGCGCCTGATACCTGGGAATCCCAGGAGCGTCCGCGTCGTCTGTTTTCCAGGTGACAAGGTGAGCCGTCGTACCATTCGCAAGCTGTTTTCGGGTACTGGACTGCTCAACTCCTTCTGCCAGTCCTTGAAGGTGCGTAAATTTTTCGAACCAGTCGCCTGGCGCGCTTTCGCTAGACGAATCCATGACCCTTGAGTCGTCATCAATGCTGAGGACCAAGTCGTGAATCACCTTTCCGTGCTTACATCTTTCGATGTAATACTCTGCCAGCATCTTTACCGCCACGCGTCCGCCTTTAGCCGGCGCTACCCCTTGGAGAGCAGCAAGCCCTTCCAGAAAGCTCGATCGTGATATCCCTCGCAGAGTACGACCGAGTGTCGACGGTTCGATCCTGCGCTCACCGGAGATCCTCCTCGACCTGGCGCCTGAAATAGATCAGATCTTCTCCCGCGGAGACGGTGGAGACCAGATGGTGCTCCTGCAGGCTGATGCGATGAACGCTGAGCTTGTCCAGCTCGCTCTCCTCCAGCGCATCGATCAAGGCATCTATGAACTCGATGCTATGCGTGGACACGATGACCTGGATGCCTCGGCGGACCGCCGCTGCGATCGCCTTGGCGCCCTGGAACATGGAGCGCGGGTGCTGATGCGCCTCGGGCTCCTCCACGAGAGCAAGCCCGCTCGGCTGGGCTGCGAGCTCGAAACACAGCCGTGCCAGGGCGAGCATGCCGTCTCCTGCGAGACCCACGGGTACGCCTCCCCAATCGAAAACGAGGTGCGTGACAGGCTGACCGGCCTTGTCGGTCAGAATCTCGACCGACTCCAGACCGGGAACGACTGCGGCGAGAAGATCGAAAACCGACTTTCGCGCGCCACGATTCACCGCCTCGGTGTATGCACGCTCGAGTAGTTTCTGCGTTGGGCCAGGTGCTACCTCGACGAGGTGAACGTGCTTTACTCCAGCCAGAGGCTGCACATTTCTCTTCGTTTGTGTTTGTATGATCGGTTTTGGTGTGAACTCAACCTCGCAATGAACCACGTTTCCGGGTTCCACCTGCGATTCCCAAGACACGACGCTTGTATCTCGCGATGAAATCGAGATATCGCAGATACGCCCGCCACCTTCGCGAGTCCCGACCGCTATCTGCGCCGGATCCTCCTGGCGGTATACGAGCCAGCTTGCGGCCCCAGGCAAGCCCTGGCGCCGGTTCACGACCTCGATGATCGCCTCGCCGGGTTCCTGCGCCAGAGCGAGGAGCAACGCGTCGAGGATCGTGCTCTTTCCACAGCCGTTCGGGCCGACGAGGACCGACAACTCGGTCAGATCGGCTATCCCGCCGCTCTCGATCCCGCGGAGTCCGGAGATTCGAATCTCACGTATCACGGCTCAAGCTCCGTAGCTGGCATCGGTGTCTCCTCCCGCCCCGAATCTGAGCACGGCTCTGCCGGCGGAGTCAAATCGAGAGTCCCAACGAGCTCATCCGCAGCTTCCAGAGATTGCGCCCTGGGAAATGAGACCGAATTGGTGTAAACCGGAGAGCGGAGCTGACGCGAGCCGGGCTCCGGGACGGTGGCCGCATGGAGCGGATGCTGTGCATTCTCTGGATCGGCCTGCTGGCCGGCGAGCCCGAGCCCGAAAGCGCAGACTGGTTCGCCCCCATCCTGATCCACTCCGAAAGCCAGGCCGCAGTTCGGCTTTTCGCCAGGCGGGCCTTCGCCAAGGCGGCCGAGCGCGCCGACCACACCCTGCGCGAGGAACGCCTCGGCGAGGTCGAGCGCAATGCCCTGGGCTTCATCCGGGCGCTGGCGAGGCTCGAGTCGGGCCTGGAGCCCGATCCGGCCGACTGGATGCGGGTGATGAACAGCTCCGATCCGCCCGGGCTCGGAGATCACGCGGCCTGGTTCTTCGGCCAGCACCTGTGGAAGACCGGCCGCAGCGCGGGCGACGCCAAGGCCTTCGAGCTGGCCGAGCCCTACCTGCGCCGCGTCTCGCTGCAGGGCCGCTACGGCATGGACGCGCGCCTGCTGCTCATCCGCGGCTCGCTTTCGACCGGCCAGGTGGATCGCGCGCTCCGCTGGGCCGAGGAGCTGGCCGCCCAGCGATTCCGGCATCCGGGCGAGAGCCAGGCCTTGCTCGCCCGAGCCCGCTGCCTGGAGCGCCTGGGCTGGATGCACGCCCGCGCGCGAGAGCGAGAGCGGGCCCGCACCGATCTCCGCGCGGCCTCCGGCCTGTACAAGACCATCGCTGCGCTGTGGTCCGACCGCTGGGCCGGGCCGCCGGCGAGCGAGGGTCTGGCCCGGCTCGTCAAGGCGGGCTACCGGCCCGTGCTCGACCTCGACGCCCTGCTCGCCCGGGCCCGGGCCATCACGGACCGCCCCCACGGAATGCGCGACCTGACCCATCTGTGGCGGATCCGCTCGCTGCTGTGCGGGGACGCCAAGAGCGTCCGCTGCGCTGAAGCCGATCTGCTGTGGGCCGAGCTGTCGATGCGCTACCGGCGTTACCGCTACGCCTGGCGAACCCTGTCGCGGGTGCGAAAGCGCGCCCCCCTGCCCGGGCTCAAGGCACGGGCAGGCTTGCTGATCGCCAGGTTGACCTCCAGGCGCAGGCCGCGCCAGGCCATCGGCGCCTACCTCGAGGTCGCCAAGACCTGGCCGGATTCAGACTCGGCCGCACCGGCGCTGTACCGGGCCGGCGAGCTCGCCCGACGCTACGGCCAGCCCGAGCTCGGCCGCAAGACCTTTGCCCGCTGCGTCGAGCGCTACCCCGACAGCTCGGCCGCCTGCCGCTGGGGCCTCGCCTGGATGGAGTACCGCGCCGGCGAGCCGGACACGGCCCTGGCCCACCTGGAGCCTCTCGAGAAGCTGGGCCAGGGGGGAGAGGAGCCCGAGGTCGAGGTCGAGATCGACATCGAGATCGACGGGGACGATCCGGGCACCGAGGACGAGCTGGACCCCGAGGGCGAGCCGGGCGCCGAGGAAGAGGACGGGCCAGAGGGCGCGCCCGCCGAGGAGCGCCCGGACAGCGACGAGCTCGCCCTGTTCGACCTGGGCGCGCGCCGCCTTCGCGAGCGGGCGCTTTACTGGCGAGCGCGGATCCTGGAGCAGCAGCGCAAGCTCGAGCCCGCGGCCGAAGCGTACCGGCAGCTGATGGAGGAGCGCCCGTTTTCCTTCTACGCGCTGCTCGGATGGGAGCGCCTGGCTGCGCTCGGCCTGGACGACGGCGTCCTGTCCCGGGCTCGCAAGGCGGCCGCGGCCCCACCGCCGGCCCCGGAGACGCTGCACCCCGAGGTGGGCGCGGCCTGGTCGTACCTGCGGATGGGTCTGGAGCAGCGCGCCCGCAGCTCGCTCGCGTGGCTGCGGAGCGATCACCTGACCGAGGCCGTGGACCGCCGGATGGCCAGCCGCCTGTGGGAGCAGCTCGGAGAGCACCGCCGCTCACACCGTCTGGCCCCCGTTCCGCGCGAGGGCGGGCTGCCCGGCTTCGCCAGCCCAGGCTGGCAGACCGATGCCCGCCTGGGCTACCCGCGCGCGTTTCGCGAGCAGGTCGAGAGCCAGGCCCGCGATACGCGCGTGCCGTCCGCCATGCTCTACGCCCTGATCCGGGTCGAGAGCGGGTTCTGGGCCCGGGCCCGCTCACCGGCCGGCGCCCGCGGGCTGACCCAGGTCGTCACCCGCACCGGCCACTGGGTGGCGCGCAAGCTGGGCCTGAAGGGCTTCCGGCGCTGGAAGCTCTACGAGCCGGAAGTCGCGGTCCAGGTCGGCTCGGCTTACCTGGGCCTGCTGATCGAGCGCTTCTCGCACCCCGCCCTGGCTCTGGCAGCCTACAACGCGGGCGAGGGCGCGGTGGCGCGCTGGCTGCAGCGGCGCGGCGATATCGCCCTGGACGCCTTCATCGAGGAGATACCCTTTGCCGAGACGGCCCGCTACGTGCGGCGCAGCCTGACCTACTTCGCCATCTATCGCGCACTGTACGAGCCGGGGATCGCGAGACCCCTGGACATGGATCTCACCCAGCCGGCCAGCATCCCCAAGAAAGTCCCCGAGAGGCCGTCCCCTCCGGCTCGCGGGCAGAAAAAAACCAAATAATCAACCTCGCCCAGAGGGCGAGGTATTAGGAAGCCCCCTCCAAAGGGGGCTTGCACGTCTGGAAGGCCCCGCTGGGGCCTC
>JAFGRB010000146.1 GCA_016935365.1 Deltaproteobacteria bacterium | reverse complement strand
GCAGGGGCGCAATATGATAGCCCAGGGCGAAGCCCTGGGTTAGAGGACGTGACAAGTGCTTCAGAGCCCCAGCGGGGCGAAACAACATTACGGGAAATCGAGAGGCGCCTCAAAAAACACCTCCCCCTCGACGGGGGAGGTCGGGCGAAGCCCGGGTGGGGGTGAAAACGCTACAGCGCGGATGCCTCGGATGAAATACGGATTGACGGAGCTGTGCCCTTCTGACGGGGGATGTCGGGCGAAGCCCGGGTGACGCGCCGCCCGGCTTGACAAAATGGCAGCCGATCCGCTGCCGCGGCCGTCGCGCCATGACAGGATGCCAGCAGGGGCTCAGCGGACGACCACCCGGCCGGCCGGGCTGTCCACGACCTCGCCGATGATGGCCGCGGCCGCGATCCCTCTCGAGTGCAGCCGCTCGAGGAGCTGCTCGGCCTCGCCGGGCGCCAGGGCGGCAAGCAGGCCCCCGGAGGTCTGGGGGTCGTAGAGGATGGCCTGCACCGGCTCCGGGACCGCCGGGTCCATGTCCACCATGCCGGCCCGGAAGGCCCGGTTGCGGTGCAGCCCGCCCGGCAGCAGGCCCTTCGCGGCCAGCGCCTCGAGCCCCCCGAAGATCGGCACCCGCTCCGCGCGGATCGCCATCCCCACCTCGCTCCGCTCCACCAGCTCGCAGGCGTGGCCGAGCAGCCCGAAGCCGGTCACGTCGGTGCAGGCGTGCACGCCCAGGCCCTCCAGGGCCTCGGCCGCCTCGCGGTTGAGCGCGATCATCGACGCGCTCATCTCGGCGAGCAGCCCCTCCCCGGCGAGCCCGGCCTTGACGGCCGTGCCCCCGATGCCGGTGCCCAGCGGCTTGGTCAGCACGAGCGCATCGCCGGGCAGCGCGCCCCGCATGTCGAGGACGCGCTCGGGGTGCACGACGCCGCTCACCGACAGGCCGTACTTGAGCTCCGGATCGTCGATGCTGTGCCCGCCCACGAGCACGGCCCCGGCGCGGTGGATCACGTCCAGCCCGCCCCGGAGCACGGCCTGCAGGACGGAGATGTCGAGCTTCCTGGACGGGAAGCAGACGATGTTCATGGCGCACAGCGGCCTGCCGCCCATGGCGTAGACGTCGCTCAGGGCGTTGGCCGCGGCGATCTGGCCGAAGGTGTACGGGTCGTCCACGATCGGGGTGAAGAAGTCGAGCGTCTGCACGAGCGCGATCTCGTCGCTCAGGCGGATCACCCCGGCGTCGTCGGCGCGCTCCAGGCCGACGATCAGGTCCGGGTGAGAGCGGAGCGCGAGCCCGCAAAGCGCTCGGGCCAGGTCCCCCGGCCCCAGCTTGGAGGCTCAGCCGGCCCCGCTGACCGTGGCGGTCAGGCGCATGTCGCGCTCGTCCTGCATGCCTCTCCAGCCCGGGATATCAGATCAGCGTGCCCCGGTAGCGGGTGTCGTGCTGGCGCCGCTTGACGCGCTCGGGCACGTAGTCCGGCAGCACCAGGGGCGAGATCCGGTCGCGGTCCACACCCAGCTCGCCCACCCGGCGGTTGGCCTCCAGGACGTGGCCCAGGCTCAGCTCGGCCGGCTCGGCCGTACCGGCGAACGCGGCCGCGTAGCGGCCGGCTCTCCGCCCGAAGACGATCAAGTCGAGCTGGCTGTTGCCCATCAAGCGGTTGCGGCCGTGGATGCCGCCGGCCACCTCGCCGGCCGCGTACAGCCCCTCCACGGTGCTCCGGCACTCGACGTCGATCTCGATCCCGCCGTTCTGGTAGTGCAGGGTCGGGTAGACCAGGATCGGCTCGCTGCGGATGTCGACCCCGAAGCGCTGGAACTGCCGGAGCATGGCCGGCAGGTTCTTCTCGATGGCGCCCGCGCCGTTGAGCTTCTCGATCACCGGCGTGTCCAGCCAGATGCCCACGTGGCCCGAGGGCGTGCTCACGCCGTGGCCGAGCTCGGTCGCCTCGCGGATGAAGGAGGCCGCCTCGACGTCCCGCGGCTCCAGGGGGTAGACGAAGAGCTCGCCGTCGGCGTTGACCGGCTGGCCGCCCATGCCGCGCAGCTTCTCGGTGCACAGAAAGCCCAGGATCTGGGGCGGGAAGACCGCGCCCGTGGGGTGGTACTGGACCGAGTCCATGTAGAGCAGCCGGGCGCCGGCCCGGTAGGCCATCACCAGGCCGTCGGCGGTGGCGCCGTAGTGGTTGGTGGTCTCGAAGCCCTTGACGTGCAGGCGCCCGAAGCCGCCGGTGGCCATGACCGTGGCCCTGGCCCGGATGGTGAAGTGCTCCCGGGTCAGCAGGTGGTAGAGCACCGCCCCGGCCACCCGGCCGCGCGCGTCCTTGATGAGCTCGATCGCCGAGCTGTGCTCCAGCACGCGGATCTCCGGGCGGTTCTGGATCTCGTCGCGCAGCGTCCGGCAGATGGCCGCCCCGGTGTAGTCGCGCGCCGAGAGCATGCGCGGCCGGCAGGTGCCCCCGCCCGGCTTGGCCTTCAGGCTGCCGTCGTCCTCCTGGTCGAACATGACGCCCTTGCGGCGCAGCCAGGCGATGGCGTCGGGCGCCTCGGAGACCAGCGCCCGGGCGAGCTCGGGCCGGTTGTCGAAGTGCCCGCCGCCCACGACGTCCAGGTAGTGGTGGACCGGCGAGTCGTCGTCGCGGACCGCCGCCTGGATGCCGCCCTGGGCCATCATCGAGTTGGCGTCGCCGAGCCGCAGCTTGGTGGCCAGGGTGACGCGCGCGCCGTGCTCCTGGGCGAGCAGGGCCGCGCAGAAGCCCGCCGAGCCCGCGCCGATCACCAGCACGTCGGTGTCGAAGTCCGGCTCGAGCAGGTCGTAGTCGGACGGATCGACCCGGGCGTAGGTCTCGAGCAGATCGGCCACCTCGGTCGTCAGGCGCTGGCCCGCGTTCGGCCCCCAGCGGACCTCGCGGCGGGCGTCGTCCTGGTAGTCGGGGTGGAAGCGGTCCAGGACATCCTGGCGCTGTTCGGCCGACATCGGCTCGACGACCGGCTTGCCCGAAAGGGCCAGCTCGATCCGCCTGGCCCGGCTGGCCTCGACCTTGCGAATGGACTCCTGCATGCTCTCGGGGTACATGGCGCGTCCTTCCTACTTCGTCTTGATCTCGCGGTCGTAGTAGCGCTTCTTGAGCGCGTCGGCGTCGAGGCCCTGCAGCTCGTCCAGCTGCGCGTCGTAGTCCCCGCGCGCGATCGCCTCGACCCGCCGCTCGAGCCGCTCGGAGGGCCTGGCGAGGTAGCGCCCGTAGAGCCGGCGCGCGAGCGTGGCCGCGTTGTACTGCACGATCTCGGCCGGGCAGCGCAGCCCGCACAGGCCGCAGCGCAGGCAGTCGAAGGAGATGTTGGCCGCCTGGGCGATGTCGCCCCGCATCAGGCACTGGACGTAGTCCATCACCTGGATGTCCTGGGGGCAGATCTTGGTGCAGGTGCTGCAGGCCACGCAGCGGAAGACCTCCGGGTAGATCCGCTTGATGGCCTCCTCGTCCGGGGAGAGCGCCTCGATGTCGTAGACGGGCTTGGCCGCCGGCACGAAGGGGATCTGGGCCAGGTGCATGCCGTCCGTGACCACGGTCTGGCAGGCGAGCCCGCCCTTGATCTTGTAGTCGCCCGCCTCCCGGTAGAGCGTGCCGCAGGCGCCGCAGAAGCCCTCCCGGCAGCCGACGCCCGTGGTGAGCTGGAAGCCGGCGTACTCCAGGGCGGTCATGATGGTCGAGCCCTCCGGCACCCGGAAGGCCTCTCCCATGACGTGGATCGTGACCAGCTTGTCCTCGGTCGCCATCTTGTCCATCCTCCCGGAAATCAGCCGGGCGCCCTCAGGCGCCGGCCGCATCCAGCACCGGCTGCGGGTCCACCTCGTGCAGAGCGCTCCACTCGGGCTTCCAGCCGAGCCCCATGGCGATCACCATCAGCTCGGTGAAGTACAGCACCGGCATGGCGCAGAGATCGGGGTACGACTTGACCGCCTCGCGCTGCATCTGGTCGAGGTTGTACGCGCACAGCGGGCAGCTCGTCAGCAGGGCCCGGGCGCCGGCCGCGCAGGCCGAGCCCAGGATCTCGTAGGTCCGCCGCAGGGTGACCGCCCGCCAGCTCAGCGTCTGGTAGGCGCCGCAGCACTCGGCGCGCTGCCCGAACTCGACGGGCTCCGCGCCCAGCGCCGCGATCAGGTCCTCCATGACGCGCGGGCGGGCCGGATCGTCGACGGCCAGCTCGCTCGGCCTGAGCAGCAGGCAGCCGTAGTAGGCGCCCAGGCGAAGCCCGCCCAGGGGCCGCTCGACCGCCTGCTTCACCCGCTCGAGGCCGACGCGGTCCCGCAGGTAGGCGAGCGGGTGGCGCACCTCCACATCGCCCCGGTAGGCGCTCGGCTCGTCGTACATGAAGTCCCGGATCCGGCCGAGCCGCTCGGGATCGGCGGCCGCGAAGCGCTGGGCCCGCCTGAGGGTGTTGTAGCACATGCTGCAGGGGACCAGCAGCTCGCCGCCGCCCTGCTGCTCGGCGCGCAGCAGGTTGCGCAGCGGCGCCAGCTGGAGCATCAGGTCGTCGTCGGCCATGGAGAAGACCGTCCCGCAGCAGTTCCAGCGCTCGAGCTCCGCGAGCTCGACGCCCAGGGCCGAGAAGACCTCGAGCGTGGAGGCGTCGAAGTTGCGCGCCTTGTTCTTGAGGGTGCAGCCGGGGAAGTACAGCAAGCTCATGACCGGATCCTCGCTCGCCTGCCGGCGCTCAGCCCGTCAGCTTGCGCATCGCGCTGACCAGCAGGATGGGCGGCGCGTCCGCGCAGGCCGGGTCCACGACCTCGGCCGGCGACAGGCGTCCCTTTCGCGCCCGGAGCTGCATGGCGCGCATCGCCTCCATCACCCGCGCGATGTCGATCCCGCGCGGGCAGCGCACCGAGCACTGCAGGCAGGACGAGCAGACCCAGGGCGTCCGGCTGGCCAGGACCTCGTCGAGCCGGCCGAGCTGGACGAGGTGCATCAGCTCGCGCACCGGCAGGTCCATGTCCTGGATGTTGGGGCACGAGGCGGTGCAGGTGCCGCACTGCTTGCAGGCGACGATCTTCTCCCCGCTCAAGGTCTCGGCGCGCTCGCAGTCGGCCTGCGATCCGTCGGCCAGGTTGATGACGCCCAAGGCAGCCCTCCTGCGTCGCAGCGATCAGCCCCCGGAGCGTGAACTACCACTGCTTGACCCCGGCGTCAACAACTCACGCCTCCGGTCCGTAGCCCAGGATGGCGTCCTCCTCCTCCCGGCTGAGCCTGCGGCCCAGCTCCGACCGGGGCACCTCAGGCCATATCTCCTGTTCGAGAAAGGCGACCAGCCCCGTTCGTCTGTCTCGCAGGTCCCGCGTCAATGCGATACGCTGTCTGCGCTCCAGCAAGGCCTTGCGGATAGCCTCGGTCTCAGTCTCGGAAAGCAGCTCGGCCAGCTCGGCCGCGAGCTGCTCCACCTCGGGGTTATCTATGCGGATCGCCATGGCTTCTTTCGCATAGTACTCGAATACTTATGCGAGTCAATCCGCTTTCCTGGAGGCCTCCTTCGTGATAACCTGCCCCGCAGATGGACCTGCACTCTCTGCTCTCCTCCTGGCGCCTGAGCCTGCTCGCCCTGCTCGCGCTGGCGAGCCACCTGGTCTGCGGGCTTGGCCTGCTGTGCGCGCTGCGCGGCGGCTCGCGGGCGGCCCTGCTGCGCTGGGCGCTGGCCGGGCTCGCGACGGTCTGCGCCATCGGGATCGCGGCCTGGCTCTTCTACCGCCAGGAGCTCTCGATAGCTATCGAGGGGGCCTGCTTCGAGCCGGGCGGCAAGGGCACCATCATGGCCAAGGTCGTCGAGCTGCTGCGGCAGAACCTGACGCTCGGCCTTCTCGGCATGGCCCTGCCGGCGCTCGTGGCGATCGGCCTGCTCGCGCGCGGCCTGCTGCTGCCGGCCGGGGCGCCCGCGCCCGGGGCGGGCCATGGCCGGCTCGGCCGGCTCCTGGCCGCGGCCAGCCTGAGCGCCGGCGGCGGGCTGCTCCTGGTCTCGCTGCTGCGCTACCTGGACCACGGTCTCTTTTTGATGGTCTTTTTCTCCTGGTGGAGCTGAGCCTTGCGCCTGACCGTGCTCATCGCCGCAGCCCTGCTCGCCCTGGCCGAGCTCGCTTTGGGGCTGCGCCTGCTGCGCGCGCGGGCCGCCAGGCCCCGAAGCGCGCGCCTGGCCTTCGGGCTCGCGGTCTGCGCGCCTGCCGCCCTCGGCCTGCTGCTCGTCTGGGGCCTGCACCTGGAGCGCGGCCGGCCCTTCGCGGCCGTGGGCCAGGCCACGGCCGCGAGCAAGCAGGCCCTGCTCACGACCGCGCTCGGCGCGGATCCCCTCTCCGGGCTCGGCTCGCTGCACCGGCTCGCGGGCCTGGGCCTGGCCGTGCTGGCCCTGTGCGGCCTGCTCGCGAGCCTTTGCGCGCTCGTCGAGCGGCGCCGGGCGGGAGAGCCCGCCCGGCAGGCCGCCTGCGCAGGCGCGGGCATGAGCCTGGCGGGCGGGATCGCGGGCGCGGCCGCCCTGTGGATCGACAGCACCGGGCCCGCGCTCTGGGCGGCCGTGCAGGCAAACGCCGGCCAGGCCCTGGCCGCGCGCGGGGCCGAGGCCGCAGTCCCGCCGTGGCTCGTGCTTTTCGCGATCGGGCTCGCGCTCGCCTGCGGCGCGCTCGGCATGCTGGCCGCCTGGCGAAGCCGCGCCGGCCGGCTCGAGCGCCCGGCCGTGGCAGCCAGCCTGGCGGTCCTGGCGCTCGGCCTGCTCGCCTTCGGCTTCACCGGTATGCACGCGAGCGACGTGGACCGCGAGCTGCCGCGGCTGCTCGGCACCGCCGGCCCGGACGGCCAGGTCGAGCCCGTTCGCGCGGTCGAGAGCGCCCTGCTCTTCCGCTTCGAACCGCTCGTCGAGCGTCCCCGGCCGGCCGCGGACCTGGAGCTTCCCGCCTCGCGCAGCCGCGACGCCTGCCGCTCGGGCATCGATCTCGGCGTCTCGATGAGCGGGCTCGCGGTCCAGGGCCACGCGCTCTGCGCGCTCGAGGCGGGCGAGGTCCCGGCCGGCGAGCTGCACCGGGACGGCACCCGGATCGTGCCGCTCTTCGATCTGCTCGAGAGGTACCGCGATGCCCGGGCTGCGGACCCCGACGCGCGGGTCCCGGTGAGCCTGCAGGCCGACCGGCGCCTTCGCGCCCGGACGGTCATCCGGGTCCTGTTCACCGCGGCCATGGCCGGCTTTCCGGACTTCGATCTCGTGGTCCGGGGGCAGCGCGGCCTGCCGAGCCGGATCCGCCTGCTGGCCGTCCCGGGCCGGGTGCCCACATGCGGCAATCTGCCGGGTGGACAGGTGGCCGCGGCCGGCAGCCTGCTGGACCGCGCCAGGGCGCCGGGAGCCGTACACGCACGCGAGCGCGGAGCCGGCGAGCTGGGCCTGGTGCTGGACGTCCAGATCCGCAAAGACGGCGGGCTGCACGTCGCCGCCAGCGGCGAGCGGCCGCTCGAGGAGCTCGAGGACCTGCGGCGCGAGATCCCGGCCCGCCCGGACGGCGGGCCCGACCTGGACGCCCTGGCCGCGATCGCCGCGCTCGTCCACGCGCGCGAGCCCGCGAGCCGCATCGCGATCGCATTGCCGGATGCGGAGGTGCGCTACGGAACCCTGATCGCCGTCCTGGACGCCGTCCGCCACCGGCTTCGCGCGGGCCGGCTCGAGCCGCTCTTTTCCGAGATCGTGCTCTCGCGCATCATCGAGTGAGCAGCCGGCAACTCTCAGGGGGCTTTCGCAAAGCCCCCTCGCTGCTGGAAGTCAATTGGGTGCAAGTCCCAGTTTCCGCCCATCGATGGACAATCCGTACAGCAGGCCTTCAATTCAATGGACCGTAGACCGTATGGAGCGGGGCGCTCCATACGGTCAGGGGTACAGCCGCCCGGACCTGTGCCGGGCGGCGAGGGGGGCGCGCGGCGCCCCCCTCCATATCAGGGCTGGGGTTTATCCCCAGCCGGACGGCGCCCCGGTCAGCTGCCTGGCGGCGGATGAACCTCGGTAAACCGCGCCTGTAGGTCTAGCGGAGCGGGCCGCGCCCGGGCACGGCCCGTTGCTGTAGCTGCTCGTTCCGGGCAGGGGGCCGGCTTCCGTCGAGCGGCGCCCGGGGTGTCGACCGCATCGGGATCTTCTCGATGTAGCTGCTGTGGACCAGCGCGTCGGCCAGGGCCCGATCGCGGGTCTCGAACACGAGGTGCTGCCCCTGCTCGCGGATCACCACCCGGGTGCGCCCGGACGGGTCGCGGGTGGAGACCTGCTCGGCCCGGGCCGCGGACAGGAGCGCGGAGACGGCCTCGAGCGCCTCGGGCCTTCGGGACGCGCCGCCTTCCTTGGCCGTACCGCTGTACTCGGAGATGGCCTCCACCACGGCCGAGTCCAGCAGCTTGGGCCACAGGGCGCGGAAGAGATCCCTACGGCCGTACACCTCTGCCGCGCTGACCTGGCCGTTGACCACCAGCGCGAAGCCGACGGCGTCCGGCTTGCCATCGAGCAGGCCGGCCAGCACCCGCTTGTACGCGGCGGCCATCTCCCTGAGGTCCCCGTGCTCCAGGGTCAGCTGCAGGGAGGTGGCCGACTTGCCCGCGCGCACGTCCAGGCTCCGGTCGCCTTTCATCCGGCGCAGGTTGGTGTTGAGCTTGGTCTGCTGCTCGGCCACGCCGGACCAGACGGCCCCCTGGTCCTGGAGGTGCCTGGCGGCCAGCTTCAGCTCCCTGGACGAGACCATGGCCGAGTTGGAGGCGAACCTGCCGGCGTCCTCCGCGCCGCGCTGCCTCCAGCGGCCGGACTCGACGCAGAAGGAGGCCAGCGGGATGCGCCCGGAGCGGGCCGGGACGATCATGTCCGAGCGCAGCACCCGGTCCTGCCGGCCGCCCTTGACGATGTCGCCGGACTGGATGAAGACCGGCAGGCGGCCCTTGTTCTCGATCGCCAGCTGCTGGACGCTGCCGGTCTCGTGGACCACGACCAGCTTGTGCTCGAGGGCCTCGGTCAAAGTCATGTAGCGCTGCCCGGGCGCGGTCTCCCGACCGTGGATCAGGAAGACCTCGAGGTTCAGATGGGCGTATGGACCCGTCATCCGCAAGCCCGACCCGGCCCCGGCCGCGCTGCCCTCGAGGCCCGCCAGCAGCAAGAGCACCAACCACGCGCGCTTCGCTTTCTCCATGGATCACCTCCTGCGACCTGCAACCATGGTACTGCCCGCCCGGCGCCCCGTGGGTTAACGATGGGTAAAAAACCCGCCCGGGATGTAGACTGACCGCATGCGCGTACCGATCCCCGCCAAGGCGACCGCGGCCCTGCTCTCGCTGATCTGGCTCCCCGGGCCGGCGCGCTCCGGCGAGACGCAGGCGCGGGTGGCCGCCGAGCCCGTGCTCGCCAGGATCGAGCAGGCCGGCCAGACGCGCATCGTCATGCGCGGGCGGCTCGGAAAGAAGCGCGCGAGGCAGATGGAGCTTCTCGCGCGCGCCGTGCAGAAGGACGTGGCCCGGCGCTTCCTCACCGCGCGCGACAAGTCCGGCCTCCCGCCGGTGGACATGTGCCTGTTCGCCTCGACCCGCGCCTACCGGAGCTTCGTGGACGAGGCCTTCTGGAAGGGCTACGACGTGTCCGACTGGGGCTTCTACGTCCCGGGCCGCCGGCTGGTGGTGGCCAACGTCGGCGCCAGCCGCGGCAACCTGCGCCACGAGCTGACCCACGCCCTGCTGGGCGACGACTTCCCCGACATCCCGGACTGGCTCAACGAGGGGCTGGGATCGCTCTACGGCTCGGCCGTGCAGACGAGGAAGGGCTTCCGCTTCCTGGTCAACTACCGCCTGCGGCACCTGCGGAAGGCGCTCGCGGACAGGCAGCTGCCCTCGCTCGAGGACCTGGCCCGCTCCGGCCGCCGCGACGTCTACGGCCCGCGCTCGCTCGCCTACTACGCCCTGTCGCGCTACGTGCTCCTGTACCTCGACGGCCGCGGAAAGCTGGACGCCTTCGTGCGCGAGCTCCGCGCCGGCCCCCTGACCGCCGGGCGCCAGCTCGCGGTGCTCAAGAAGTACGTGGACTACGAGGCCTTCATCGCCTGGACGAGGAAGCTCCGCTTCGAGCCCAGGCGCAAGCCGTAGCCGCTCGCCTTCGAGCGTGCAAAGTTCCGCGCTTTGGTGGACAATGCCTCCCCGTGCAGACCGGAGTCCAGAGCTGGGTCGTCTTCTGTCTGGTCTTCGCCCTGGCCCATCTGGTCCAGGGCATCACCGGCTTCGGCGCGGTGGTCCTGACCCTGGCGTTTTTGGCCTTCGTCTTCCCTGTCAAGCTGCTGGTGCCGGTGCTGGTGGTGGTCAGCCTGGCGCAGATGATCTGCATCGCCATCGCCGGCCGGCGCCAGATCCACTGGCGGCACGCCGGGATCATCCTGCTGCTCGCCCTGGCCGGCCTGCCGCTGGGCTACCTCGTCTACCGCTGGCTTCCGGCCGAGGGCCTGAAGATCGCCCTGGGCGCCTTCGTGGTGCTGGTGGCCGGCGGCAACCTGCTCGGCCTGCGGACCCGGGTCGAGGTGCCCGGGATCTTCTACTACGGCCTGAACGTGCTGGGCGGGATCTTCCAGGGGGCCCTGGCCACCGGCGGTCCCCTGCTGATCATCTACGCCGCCCGGATGCTCGAGCACAAGGCGGCCTTCCGCGCGACCCTGGCGCTGGTGTGGATCGCGCTCAATGCGATCCTGTGCGTCACCTATCTGAGCACGGGCGTGTTCACGGCGCCCATGCTGCCGATGATCGGCCTGGGGATCGGCTGCATGGCCCTGGGCACCGTGCTCGGCGCCCTGGTCCATGCCCGGATCCCCCAGAAGCCGTTCCGGGTGCTGGTCTTCTCGCTGCTGCTGGTCTCGGGTCTTGCCCTGCTTGTTCCACTTGGCTGAGTGGATCCGGCGGGGGCTCGATGAAGCGCAGCAGATAGACCTCGAACAGGTCGAAGTGCTATCATCGTGCCCATGAAGCCGACGGTCTACATCGAGACTTCCGTGATCAGCTACCTCGCAGCCCGGCCGAGCAGGGACCTGATCACAGCCGCAAACCAGCAACTCACCCACGTCTGGTGGCGAGTGCGAAGGCCGTCATTCGAAGTTTTCGCGTCCCATCTCGTCGTAGATGAGGCGAGCGCTGGAGATCCAGAGGCGTCCCGACACCGCCAGGAGATTCTCGCTGACCTTCCTCTTCTCGAGGCGACCGAGGAGGCACAGGCACTGGCACTGGACTTGCTGCGTGAAACCCCTCTGCCTCCGCCCGCGACGCCCGACGCGTTGCACATTGCGCTGGCGGTTGTCCATGGAATGGACTACCTTCTGACATGGAACTGCAGGCACCTCGCAAACGCAGAGCTAAGGCCGAGAATAGAGCGCACCTGCAAAGCGCTTGGATTTAGACCGGCGGTCATGTGTACCCCTGCGGAGCTCATGGGAGGCGAAGAATGACTGGAAGCACGAAGGCTACCCATGAATGGGAAGATCCCATCGTTGCCGAGGTTCGGCGCGCGCGGGCCGAGATCTTCGCCGAGGCCGACCACGACCTCAACAAGCTCTGTGAGCGGCTTCGGGAGTCCGAGAAGCGATCGAAGCACCGCCTCGTGAAACGCGCCCCCAGACCGGTGGACGAGCTGCCCGAGGCAGTCGCCTGAACCCAGCGAGCCGGCTCGTCCAAGCCGATGCGAAAGCGCCGTCGGTCACGCTGGAGGAAGTAACACACGCGCCGAGGAACCGACAGCACCCACTGGCGGACCGGGACGCGGGGAATGACGTGGTCGACGAGATGAGCGGCAGTCTCCACCATGTGTGCCTGGTGTTGCAGGACGGGCACAGCCCTCGCGTCTTGCAGGAAAATGGAACCAGGAAATCGAGGCCGCAGAAAGGGCAGTGCGCACGCGCGAAGCCGAAGGCCGGTATTCCGCACTCGAGGTACTTTCGGAAGGTGTGCTCGACATATTCGGGTACAGGTGAAGGGCGGCATCACCGGCTTGTGATCTGGGCATGAGCAATGAATTCGTCTGTCCTGACTTCTATGAAGGCCTCTGATCACGTATCGGTGCTGCTCGGAATATAGACGTCACCTGCACCTCATTCGATCGCTGTCTCGCCAAGACGCGTTTCTGGTGTCTCTCAACTCCTATTTCCTGTGCCAGATCACCGGTCCGATTGCCCCTGGACAGGTACAGGATTAATCATTCGATAACAAGCGATTACAATTACAACAGATCCTGTATTTTTTCGGGGCTCAGAACTTGTAGGCCGGGTTGTCCGGATCGAAGTCCTTGCGGGTCAGGCCTGCGTTGCGCTCGATCTCGGTGTAGTCGTACTGCTCGTAGAGCCTGCCCTGCCAGTCGCGGATCACGACCCGGACCGGCAGGCAGAGCTGCTTGTCGACGTGGAACTCGGCAGCAGCGCCGTAGTAGCGGGGCACGAAGACCCGGTCGCCCTCGTCCACGTCGTCGGGCTCGTCGTAGTCCTTGTCCTGGTTCGTGTAGAGCAGCAGGTACATGTCCTGGCCCGTGCGCCTCGAGATGTCCCACAGGGTCTCGCCGTCCCTGGCGGTCACGAAGGTCCCCCCGCGCGGGAAGCGGGCCTCGATGGTCCAGACCGGCTGCCCGTTGACCAGGCCGCCGTCCTTGACCCGGATCTCCCCCTCGCCGCGCTTCATGGCCAGGCGCAGGTTCTTGCCCGCGAGGCGAATCGTGTTCTCGAGGCCGAAGTCGGTCACCGGGTGGTGGCAGCGGGCCAGGGCCTTCGAGCCCCGGGGATCGAGGCTCACGGTGATGTCCGGGAAGGAGCCCCTGTGGACCCTGAGCTGGTCGCCGTTCCAGCCGCGCACGAAGATGACCTCCCGGCCGGGGAAGGGCTCGATGAAGCGCAGGTAGACCGAGAAGGGCTTCTTGAACTTGAAGTCGTTGAGCTGGCTCTTCATCCCGTCGAGGAAGCGCTCCTGCCGTAGCAGCTTGCCCCTGTAGTCCTGGGTCTGGGCGAGCGTCCTGTCGGCCGTGGCCAGGATCTGGTCCACGCTCGGGACCGCGGGGCCGGCGGCCAGGACCGGGATCAGCATGAGCAGTCGGGCGAGCATCATACGTTATATATGGTATCGGCCGCAGACCTGCCAGGATTTTGCGCCAGGGGTCGAATTTTCTCTTGACAAGCTCGTCCCGGGCGGCTATCCTGGCTCTTAACTGGGCGCCCAATTAATTAGCAAAGGCGCTGTAAAAGAAGGAGATATCATGGGATTCACCAAAACCGCCGAGGAGCTGGCCGGCTACTTCGAGCTCCGGGCCCGCGAGTTCCCGGGCGCCGAGATGCTGGGGGTGGTCTTCGAGACCCGGCCCGAGATCGTCGAGCGGCTCCTGCCACCGCCGCTCGAGCCGACGGGCGCCAACAACGGCCTGATGTTCATCGCCCAGTACCCGGAGACCAACCTGGGCCCCGGCTACCGGGAGGCGGCGCTCTTCTTGGGCTGCCGGTACCGGGGCGAGACGGGCAACTACTGCCTGTCGATGCCGATCGAGTCCGAGGACTCGCGCCTGCACAACGGGCGGGACATCTTCGGCTTCCCCAAGAAGATGGCCAAGATCCACCTCCAGGTCGAGGGCGATAGGATCTCCGGCTGGGTGGAGCGGCACGGGATCCGCTTCGTCGAGATCGAGGCCAGCCTGATGGCCGAGCTTCCCGAGCTGCCCGCGCCGGGCCCCAACTTCCTCTTCAAGGCCATGCCTCGGATCGACCTCTCCCCCGGCTTCGACGGCCCGGTGCTGCTCTGCCGGCAGCATACCGACATCGCCATGAAGCGCCTGCGGGTCGGCTCGGCCGAGGTCACCCTTCGCGAGTCGGGCTACGATCCCTGGGCCGAGGTCGAGATCGCCAACGTGATCGTCGCCTACCACCTCGTGAGCGACAACACCATGCAGCCCGGCTCGGTGCTCGGGGAGGTCGATGCCGAGGCCTTCCTGCCCTTCTACTTCAAGATGACCGACTTCTTCTCCAAGGGGGATGCGAGATGATCGACTTCGAGCCCACCGATACCCAGCGGATGATCGTCGAGACCGCCCGGGACTTCGGCCGGGAGGTGATGCAGCCCGCCGAGCGCAAGCTGGACCTGATGGCCGATCCGAAAGAAGTCTTCAAGAGCGATCTCTTCCGCAGCGTCATGGCCCAGGCCTACGAGCTGGGCTTCCACAAGATGTCCCTGCCCGAGCAGTACGGAGGCCTGGAGCTCGACGCCCAGACCACCGGCCTGGTCTGGGAGGAGCTGGGTCGCTGGGGGCCGGGCTTCGCGGCCGGGCTGGTCTCCTGCGCGACCATCCCCCGCCTGATCTCCTTCCTGGCCCCGAACAAGCAGGAGCTGATCGACAAGTTCGTGACCCCCTTCTGCGAGGACAGCCGGGGCGAGCACATCAGCGGCTGGTGCAGCAGCGAGCCCAACTGCGGCTCGGACGGCAAGCTCTACTACGACACCGCGATCCGCCACCGCACGACCGCCTCCCGCAACGGCAGCGGCTGGGTCATCAACGGCACCAAGTCGGACTTCATCTCCAACGGCGGGATCGCCTCGGCCCACCTGGTGGTCGCCTGCGTCGATCCCTCCATGGGCCTTCGGGGCTCGGGGGCCTTCCTGGTGCCGTCCGACACCCCCGGGGTCAGCACCGGCAAGCCGCTCGACAAGACCGGGCTCCGCGTCCTGAACCAGGCGGCGGTCTACTTCGACGACGTGCACATCCCCGAGAGCCACCTGCTCTTCCCCCACGGCGAGGGCTACCCCATGCTGCACAACTCCATCATCACCGTGGGCAACCTGGGCGTGGGCTACCTGGCGGTGGGCCTGATGCGGGCCGCCTACGAGGACGCGCTGGAGCATTCCAAGGAGCGCTTCCAGGGCGGCAAGCCCATCTTCGAGCACCAGCTCATCGCCCAGAAGCTCTTCGGCATCTACTCGGCCATCGAGTCCGCCCGGGCCTTCTTGTGGAAGGGCAGCTGGCTGTCGAGGACCAGCTTCCCCGGCGATCTCAAGACCAGCCTGGCCGCCAGGATCTACGCCACCGAGCAGGCGGTCAAGCACACGGCCGAGATGGTCCAGGTCTTCGGCGGCTACGGGATCTCCCGGGAGTACACCGTCGAGAAGTACGCGCGGGACGCCAAGCTGCTGACCATCATGGACGGCACCAACGAGACGCTGATGATCAAGGCGGCGGCGCTGCTATAGGAGCGGTCCATGTCGGGCACGCGCGATAAGATCCTGGAGGCGGCCGACGATCTCTTTGGCCAGGTGGGCTACGACGCCGCCACCACCCGCGAGATCGCCGAGCGCTGCCAGGTCAACAAGGCGCTGATCCACTACCACTTCAAGAACAAGGAAGGGCTGCTCGCCAGCGTGCTGGACCGCTACTACGAGAAGCTGGCCGGGACGCTGCAGGGAGCCCTGTCCGGGCAGGAGAGCCTGCGGGAGAGGATGCTCCGGCTGGTGGACACCTACATGGACTTCCTGAGCGAGAACCGCAACTTCAACCGCATCGTCCAGCGCGAGGCCTCCGGGGGCAAGCACATGGACCGGATCAGCGAGCACATGGCCCCGCTCTTCCAGCTGGGGACGGCGCTGATCCAGGGCACCTACCCGTCCACCCGCACCGGGGAGATGTCCGCGACCCAGCTGCTCGTGAGCTTCTTCGGCATGGCCATCAACTACTTCACTTACAACCGGCTGCTCGAGCAGCTGACCGGAGCCGATCCGCTCTCGGGGGACAAGCTGGACATGCGCAAGCGGCACCTGCGCAGGATGATCGAGATCCTGGTGGACGTCATCGAGGAGCAGGAGAGCCAGCATGTCTCATAGCCGCATCGAGCGCATCCGGCGCCGCTACCAGACTAGCGACCCGCAGATCTCCATCCAGCGCGCCGAGCACTACACCCGCAGCTGGAAGGAGACCCAGGGCCAGCCCGTGCCGGTCCGGGTCGCGCTGGCCATGAAGTGCGTCTACGAGCGCATGGACCACTACCTGGATCCGGACGACCGGATCGCCGGCTGCTGGTGCGAGCGGTTCTTCGGCATCCCGATCGACATCGAGCGCGGGGTCTTCAACCGGGTGCTGGAGTGCGAGCTGACCAGGACCTCCCTGGCCCTGCACCGGGGGCGCTCCTTCGTCCGGGCCCTGACCTACCTGGTCCGCAAGGGCGCCGTGCTCGACTTCGTCAAGAACCAGCTCCAGGCCCGCAACGGCGGCGGCCCGCCTCTGGATCTCAGCCTGCGCACCATGTCCGAGCGCGAGATCAACGCCTTCGCGATCTCCGAGCCCGACCTCCTCCGCCTGCAGGACGAGCTGCTGCCCTACTGGCACGGCCGGACCATGGTGGATGCCCTCGAGAAGGAGCTGATGGCCTCCGGGCTCTACTCCGAGGACATGCACGACTTCGTGGTGGCGCTGCCCGGCAACACCTCCCGGCAGGTGATGATGCTCTCGACCTGCGCCACCATCTCCAGCTTCCAGGGGCACGTGATCCTGGACTACGGGCGAGTGCTCGAGCGCGGCCTCTCGGGCATGCTCGAGGACGTGCGCGCGCGCGGCCGGAGCGACTTTCTGAGATCGCTCGAGATCGCGATCGAGGGCGTGATGGTCTTCGCCCGGAGGCTGGCCGAGCGGATCGAGCACGAGCTCGACTCCGAGGCCCGCCCGGCCCGCAGGGCCGTGCTGGACGAGATGCTCGCCTGCTGCCGCCGGGTCCCCCTGGAGCCCGCGCAGTCCTTCCGCGAGGCGCTCCAGTCCCTGTGGACCGTCAAGACGGCGGTCGAGCTCGCCCACCCGGTGAACCTGCACTGCTTTGGCCGCCTGGACCAGATCCTGATCACCTACTTCGAGCGCGACATGGCCGCGGGCCGCATCGACCGGCCGGCGGCGCTGGAGCTCGTCGAGGAGCTGCTGCTCAAGATCATGTCGCAGAACATCCGGCCGGAGTCGGGCATCCTGAGCAACTTCTACCAGCGCTTCCTGGGCTCGGCGCCGGTGACCGTGGGCGGGCTGCGCCCGGATGGCCGGGACGGGACCAACGAGCTGACCTACCTCTTCGCGGAGGCCGCCCACCGCTCCAAGGCGATCACCAACCTCTCGGTCCGCATCGGGCCGGAGACCCCGGACGATCTGCTGCTCGAGATCGCCGGCTACCTGCGCGAGGGCAGCTCGAGCTTCTCGCTCTTCAACGACGAGGTCCACATCGCCGCCATGCGAAAGCGGGGCTTCGCCGAGCCGGACGCCCGCGACTACGCGGTGATGGGCTGCGTGGAGGCCACCTGCCCCGGCAAGACCGGGAGCATGAGCGCCAACGCGCTGCTGCTGTCCCGCCTGCTGGACATCACGCTGCGCAACGGCGACTCCCGTACCCTGGCCGGGACCATCCGCGCGGACGGGCTACCGACCGGCGAGCCGGACTCCTTCGCGAGCTTCGACGATCTGCTGGCCGCGCTCTGCCGGCAGGCGGGGCACTTCATCGCCAAGATCGCCGAGGCCTCCAACCTGCGCGATCGGGTGATGGCCGAGCGGCTCCCCGCCCCGTTTATCTCCGCCTTCATGGATGGCTGCCTGGACAAGGGCGAGGACGTCACCCGGGGAGGCGGCCGCTACGACCTCTCGGGGATCTCGATGATCAACTCGATCGCCAACCTGACCGACTCGCTGTGGGTCATCAAGAAGCTGGTCTTCGAGGACCGGGCCTTCAGCCTCGGCGAGCTGATCGAGGCCGTGGACGCCGACTTCGCCGGCCACGAGGAGCTGCTCCGGAAGATCAAGCGCCTGAAGGGCAAGTGGGGAAACGGCCACGAGGACTGCGACCAGCTCGCCGCCCGGGTCATGCGGGCGCTCTTCGCGGAGACCTACAAGCACCGCACGTACAAGGGCGGTCCGTTCGTCGTCTATGTCATCAGCATGATCACCCACACCTTCGACGGGCGCCTGTCCATCGCCAGCCCCGACGGCCGCCGGGCCGCCACGCCCTTCGCGGCCAGCTGCAACCCCTACAACGTGGAGCGCTCCGGGGTCACCGCGGCCCTGCGCTCGGTGGCCGGGCTGCCCTTCGAGGACGCGATGGGCTCGGCCGTGAACATGAAGTTCCATCCGACCGCGATCGGCGGCGATCGCGAGACGCGGGCCAAGTGGGCCTCGCTGATCCGGACCTACTTCAAGCTGGGCGGCGCCCAGCTGCAGCCGACCTGCGTCTCGGCCGAGATCCTGCGGGACGCGCAGCGCAACCCGGAGCGGCACGGGGACCTGATCGTCAAGGTCGGCGGCTACAGCACCTACTTCACCGACCTGGGCCGGGAGATCCAGCAGGAGATCATCGACCGGACGGAGCACCGCTGATCTACTACTTCTGGGGATCTTCGCGTGGCACGACGAATTCTATGCCGCCTCGCCGATGAGCTGCTTGATCGTGGCGGTGCGG
>JAFGRB010000145.1 GCA_016935365.1 Deltaproteobacteria bacterium | reverse complement strand
GGGAGGGGCCGGGCGAAGCCCGGGGGAGGGGGACACGTCTGAGCCACAACATCTTGGTCCCACCCACTGTCTTCACCACGGATCGGTAGAACCTCTTTGGGTCACACGGCCAAAGGCCGTGGTATTCGCTCGCAATAAGTTGGACATGAATCGGTAAGCCCTGCAGGGGCGCAACACAGATGCGACGCGAGATCGATTTCGCCCCGTCAGGGCTTTCGTGATTGCTCGTACTGTTTCCCAGGGCTTCGCCGGCAAAGCCGGCTTCGCCCTGGGCTATGTTGTTACGCCCCGTTGGGGCTTTGCTCGATCCTGCCGGGGTGGGTTCTTTCGCTTCTTGTGCTGTCCTTCCCGCTGCTGCTGACCGAGAACCGCGGCTACGTCGACGGCATCCTCGACGGCGAAGCCTGGAAAGCTCCGGCTTGCGCACGCACCGTGCCTGTCCGTACAATCGGGGCATGGCGAAGCGAATTCTCGGATGGCTCTGGGTGCTCGCGCTGTGCAGCGCATGCGCCGGCTGCAGCGGCACGATCGGCACGCACGGCGCGGACGCCGGAGAGCCTGTGGACGGAACGGTCTCGGACGGCGAGGACGGGGCGGGTGGTGACGCGGCCGGGGACGCGGGCGGGGACCCCGGCGGAGATGCGGGCGGCGACGGCGATGTCGAGCTCGTGACCCGGCTCAGCGATCACGGCGTCACCTGGACCTTCTCGGAGCCGGTCCGCTGGGGCCGCTTCGTCACCGGGGACTTCTGGGTGCTGGGCCCGGTCACGGTGATCGCCATCGATCCACCGCCGGGCGACGGGCGCAACGGAAGCGTGCTGAACATCCCGCCCAGCCAGAGCCAGAGCGGATTCGACGACCGCACGCCCGGCAACCGCTTCGAGGCCTCCCTGGTGGCCCGCCCGCCGATCGCCCTGGTGCCGGGCGACAGCCTGGCCTCGTCCATCTCGGTCGAGTCGCCCGGCCAGGTGGACAACTGGCTCCGGGAGGGCAACGGCGAGCGCTCGGAGTCCCCGGTCTGGAGCGTCTCCATATTGACCTGCCTGGACGAGCCGGCTCCAACAGACGCCTTCCGGCCCTCCTACGCCGACAGCTCGAACCGCATCTACCGGCTTTCCGATCTCGACCGGGACAGGCTGCCCCGGCTGGCAGCGCCGCAGTCCGTCGATACGGACTACATACGGATGTTCGCCGAGCGCCTGGCTCGCCCCTGGGTCGACAACCTCTTCTACGCCTTCGACGCCCAGGTGGCCTACATGGCCATGTACGGCCGGGAGCAGGGCCGGGTGGCCGGGATAGCGAGCCTGCTGCTCATGCTCGACCTGCCTGCCGAGCAGCAGGCGGTGAAGGAGCAGCTGCTCGTCGGCTACGTCCAGCACGGCATCGACCTGTGGGGCCTGGTGCGCGCGGGCCATGCGGGCTGGTACGCGCACGGGGGGCACGGCAGCGGGCGCAAGTGGCCGATCATCTTCTCCGGCCTGCTGCTCGGCGACGCGGAGATGGCCTCGCCCACGCTGACCTACCCCGACGTGCAGTTCGGCGAGGACATGCACACAGCCTTTGCCGACGGGCCGCCCTGGGGCCCGGCCTGGATCGGGGCCACGGTGATCTACACCGGCCACATGGGCATCTGGAGAGGCGAGGTGGTCAGCGACACGCCCGGCTGGGGGCCGTACGAGCACCTGCCGCCGGACGAGTGGGAGGGGGACGGGATCGGCGAGGGCTACCGGCGCTGCTGCACCTCGCTGGCCTGGGTGGGCCAGGCGCTGGCCGCCCGGCTGATGGACGCCCAGGAGAGCTGGGCGCACGACGCCTTCTTCGCCTACGCCGATCGGTGGATGGATCCGAGCGGGGACGAGGCGTACACCCAGACCATCTACGAGATGTCCGGGCTGGACTTCCGGGCGAACTTCCAGCGCCAGGGGCAGGCATGGGACGACTTGGTCGAGGCCATGTGGGCCGCCTACCGCTGAGCCCGGGGCTCGCCTCCGCGCTCGGCCTGGCCGCCTGCCTGCTGGGCGCGTGTGGCGACTCGTGGCTCGTGAATAGCGCATCCTGGCCCCGGCCCGAGCCCGCAGCCGAGAAAGGCGCCAGCCCCGAGCTCGCGGCCGCCATCTGGGCGGGCATGGGCAACCGCCCGCCGGTGGCCGTCGAGCAGGTGCGGCCTTGCGATCTCTGCTGCTTCTATCTGAAGCACTGGTACGGACAGCCCGATCGGGATCGCAAGCCGAGCGCGGGCTTCGACCTGGCCATGGCCATCGCGCAGCGCTGGTGGTGGATCGCGGGTCTGGGCAGGCACCCGCTGATGCAGGGCCTGGGCCACAGGCAGAGCTGGTACGCGTACCGGGCCGCCACCCTGGAGTGCGCGGCCTGGATCAGCTGGCACTGGAGCACCGAGCAGGTCCTGGCCACCTGGGCCCGGCAGCAGGGGCTCGAGGAGCGCGCCTTGCGGCTCTTCGGCAAGGAGCTCGATGGGCTGGAGAGCCACGAGATCGCCTTTCTGGTGGCGCTTCGCTCCCCGCGCTACGACTGGTTCTGCAAGTCCAAAAAGGACGGCCTGGCCAACCGCAACCGCCTGCTCATGGACATGCAGGCCGCCGGCGCGATCGGGGAGGCCGAGCGCGCGCGCGCCTCGAAGGCGCCGCTCCCCGAGGCCTGGGTCGCGAGCCGGGAGCAGTGGCCCTGCAATCACGACGCCGGGAGCCTCTGCGGCCCGAAGTCGGACGCCTGCCGGATCCACGGCGTTTGCGAGAAGGCCGACCGGGGTTGCCGGGCCGGCTCGGACGCCATGTGCCGGGCGTCCTGGCTGTGCAGGGGCCACGGGGCCTGCACGGCGAGCGACGGGCGCTGCGCGGCCACGCGGGCCGAGGACTGCCGGAAGTCGCTGCTCTGCGAGCTGCGGGGCCGCTGCGCGCTCGACGCGGGGCGCTGCGCAGCCGGCTCGGACGAGGACTGCCGGCGCTCGCGCGCCTGCGAGAAACGCGGGCTCTGCCGCGCACGGGACGGTGCCTGCGCGGCCGGGCCATAGAGGCCGTCGAAAGACGGAGTCTTCGACATGCTCGACTCGGCGCTCCATGGGAGGAATGCAATGGCGGCTTCCGTGACCAGCTTCGTCTTCTTTCCGCGATGGCCGCTCGTGCTCGGCCTGGCGTCGTTCCTGGCGTGCAGCAGCGCGGGCACGGTCGGCGACGGCGGGCCAGCAGACGGCGACGCCGACGGCTCTGCCCTCGCAGACGGCGGCGACACGGGCGGCGACAGAGGCGGGGACGGGGGAGACGTTGGGCCCATAGACGAAGTGGGTACCTACTTCGACTGGGGAGTGCGCCGCGATCGCGACGGCCGGCCGGCCGGCATCTACGAGTCGACGCCCTATCCGATCGACGAGGCCGCCCTGGGCCGCCTGTACTACGAGGTCAAGAACGACGAGCACCCGTCCGGGCGGAGGTTCTACCTGGGCGCGTCCGCGGACGACATCGTCTTCGCGGACGGGCGCCTGGGCGACGACTGCGACGGCGCGAGCTACTCGCCGGCCGAGCGCGCGTGCAGCGCCTCGGGCGCCTACCGCGCCTTCGACACCATCGGGGAGGCCGTCGAAGCGGCCGGCAGCGGCAACCGCAGCGTCGTCATCCGGGAGGGGACGTACGACGAGCAGCTCGACCTGGACGAGCACCTCGGCCAGGACGGCGATCACCGCTTCACGCTGGTCGGCTACGGGCAGGAGCGGCCGGTCCTCGAAGGCGCCAGCGCGGGCGCCGAGGATCCTATCCTCAAGACCAACACCACCACCGGCGAGGCCTTCATCACCTACCAGCGCCTCAAGCTGCAGAACAACGCGCACCGGGGCGTGCTGAACCGCCGCGACGAGCTCTACATGATCGACGTCGAGATCGAAAACTGCGTCAACCAGCCCGGCAATACGGGCGACGGCAACGTCGTCTTCTACGACTCGAGCGACTGCTGGCTCCACCACTGCACCTCCCATCACACCTATGGGCACTGCTACAAGCTCAGCGATGCGTACGCGGACGGCTGGCCCGACGGCACGCCGTCCGACGGCAACATCCTCGAGTGGTCCGTCGGCTACGAGTGCGGCTACTGGCAGTCCGGCTACGATCAGACCGCCTACTTCGGCCACCACTCCGCCGGGCTTGATTTTCCCCAGAGCGACGGCCAGCGCGAGGCGCACGGCCACATCGTCCGCTACAACATCGTGCACGACGTCCTGGCCCACTGCGTCCAGATGCGCAACGTCGAGGGCTTCTCCCTGCACCACAACGAGATCTACGGCTGCATCCGGGGCAAGGACGCGCTCAGCGACTACGGGGAGCACTTCGGCTACGACGTCCAGGTCCTGGTCTACGGCACCACCAACTGGCAGTCCTCCGGCGAGATCGCGGCCAACGTCATCCGCGACCCGGGCAGCGGATCGGTGGGCGCCATCCGCGTCAGCAGCTCGGAGGGCGCCGAGCAGCCGATCCGCATCTTCAACAATCTGTTCTACGGCGACTTCGGCTCGGCCCCGGCCGTGCACCTCTCGGCCGGCACGAGCACGCTCTTCGCCAACAACAGCGTCTACGCCGGCTCGAGCGACACCGTCTTGCGCGAGGAGGACGGGGCGAGCTGCACCCTGGTCAACAACATCGTCTACCAGAGCGCCCAGGGCGCGTGCGCCCGGCTGATGCCGGAGACGGACGACGACTTCAACCTCTACTTCTTCCCCGGCGGCTCGCTGGGCGAGCACGCCGACGGCGCGCACGATCAGCTCCCCGCCGAGCAGGACTTCTGGATCGCGCTGCCCGAGGGGGCCTACGGCGCGACCGAAGCCGCGCTGGACGGCGAGAACGACGCCGTCGATCGCGGCACCGGGCTAGACGGGATCTTCGATCAGTCCTTCAATGGGGTGCCCAGACCCTGCGGAGCCGGATGGGACATCGGAGCCTGCGAGTACTGTCCGGGCGGCTGAGGCCGGGCGCGCTGTCTACTGGTTCGAGATCGAGTCGATCGCGATGACGATCTGCGGGCCCTGGCCGCCGTTGTACTTGGCCCCGGACTTCTTGATCACGCCGCGCACCACGAAGGAGAAGTTGCAGGGGTTCTTCCGGTCGCACTGCCGCTTGGCCTTCTTGTCGATGTAGGCCATGCCGGCCGAGCCCATGGGCACGAAGCCCTTGAGCGGGTGCACGCCTCTTTCCATCTCCTCGATCTTCCGCAGCAGGAGGATCTTGTGCGAGTTGCGGTCCGCGCCGTCGAGGTAGGGCTTGGCGTTCTTGCCGAAGCCGCTGGCGTAGTTGCCGTCGTAGCCCGCGTAGTAGACCTTGATCTCGACCGCCTTGTCGATCATGTTGGCGCCGTTGGACCACAGGGTGCCCCAGTCGATCTTCTGGTAGTCGCGGTCCGGGGGCGGGGTCGCGGCCGCGACGCCCGCGCTGCCCTCGCCGACCAGCTTGGCCTTGACGATCGGGAAGGGCCCGTCAGCGTTCAGGCCGCGTCCCTTGAGCTTGGGGTTGCTCGGCTTCCAGAAGGCGCCGGTCTGGACGTGCTCGATCGGGTACCAGACGGCCAGGAACTGGCCGCCCAGGTTCTGCTTGCCGGCGTCCAGCGGCAGGCCCATCATGCGGCGCATCTTGTTGAAGTCGTCCATGTTGACCTTGATGCTGGACGGGTCCTGCTTGGGCAGCGCCCTGGAGTAGCGATCGAACCAGTCCTTGTCGAACTTGAACATGGGGTTCTCGGTGTCGTTGTCCGCGACCTCCCAGGGCGTGTCGCCGAGGTCCGAGAGGTTGTCGATGTTGGCGCTGGCGTTGAGCTCGGTCATGAAGACCGTGGCGATGCCGCCGCGGATCTGCGAGACCGAGTTGCGTAAGAAGTGGATCCACTGGTCCGCCTTGAAGTTGCGCTCGTCCTTGACCGTGTAGCCCATCGACGCGTTGTTGCCGTTGGACAGGTGGAAGATGTTGTCGGTCACGGTGATGTCCGCGCCACCGTTGATGATGAACGAGCCGGCCCCGCGCTCCAGCGAGCAGCAGTTCCAGACCGAGACGAAGGTGTTGTTCTTGACGAGGATCTTGCTGAACTGGTAGCCCTTGCCGAGCTTGCGGCCCTTGTTGTACGAGTCGATGCCGCAGTAGTTCGTGTTGAGGAAGAGGTTGTTCTCCGCGCTCGAGCCGTCGCCCGTCAGCCGGATCGCGTACAGGGCGCTGTTCATGAAGACGCAGTTCCGCACGTGGCAGTCGGGATGCTCGAACCAGATGATCGGCTTGGTGTTCGATCCCAGGGGCACGCCCAGGCAGCCGGGGCACTTGTCGGGCGAGGCGTCCAAGGGAGCGTAGCCGTTCTGGGCCTTGCGGTCGAACCAGAAGCCGTCGATGGTGGTCGACTCGTGGTCGCAGATCCGGTTGCCCATGTGGACCCGGATGTCGGAGCCCTGGAAGGTCGAGCTCTTGGACTTGGGGTGCTTGCCGACCGTGGTGGGGTACTTGAAGGGGTTGCGCTCGGAGAAGGTCTTGTCCTTGTAGCCTCCCACCAGGGTCAGGCCGCGCTTGTCGACCACCAGGTAGCCGACCTTGAGCTTGCCGTAGTACTCCCCCTGGGTCACGTGGATCACGTCTCCGGAGACCGCTCCGCTGATGGCCTTCTGGGGATCGCCGAACGGCTTGGCCTTGGAGCCATCGCCGCCGGAGCCGGCCGCCACGTACCAGTCCTTGGCCATGGCCTGGGACGCCAGCAGGAGCCCCAGGATGGCGATGATCGCTGTCAGGTTCCGACGCATGCTCACCCTCCTTTGAAGTAGAAGACGCGTTCCAGAGCCCTATGAAGACGATCTGGGCGAAATAGTCAAGGGAAAACGGTGCGCTCGTATGCCGCTCTGCCGCATGACAGAGCGCTGGAGCGAGGCGCGCGATAGAGGGTATGATACGCCGAGCATGCGCGCCGAGCCTGAAAAGAAGGACAAGCCGAGCCGGGCCGCGCCCGCCTGGCTGCTGCATCCATTCGCCCTGGCCGTCTACCCGGTGCTGGCTCTCTACGCGGCCAACCAGGAGCGCTTCCCGGTCGAGGTCGTCCTGTGGCCGGCCGGCCTGAGCCTGGGGGCGGCGGTCTCTTCTGTGCTGCTTTTGGCCTGGCCCCTGGGCTGGCACAAGGCGGGCCTGTGCTGCAGCCTGGGCCTGCTGGTCTTCTACTCGTACGGCCACCTGGCCGAGGCCCTGGCCGGCGCCACGGGTCTGGGCTTCTTCCGGGGCTGGGCGCACCTGGGCCTGTGGGCCCTGCTGCTCGCCGCGGCCTGCTTCTGGATCGCGCGCAGCCGGCGTCCGCTCGGGACCCTGACCCGGGTCTTCAACCTGGCCGCCCTGTGCCTGCTCGCCTTTCCGGTGGTGGAGATCGGCGCCCGGGCTTTGCTCAAACCGGAAGGCGAGCAGGACCTGCCGGCGCTGCAGGGCGGCGAGCTGCGGCCGGCGTCGCGGCCGAACATCTACTACATCATCCTGGACGGCTACGCGCGCTCGGACGTCCTGGGCGAGGTCTTCGGGCTCAGCAACCGGCGCTTCCTGGACGAGCTCGAGAAGCGGGGCTTCGCGATCGCCGAGCGGGCCCGCTCCAACTACTGCCAGACCGATCTGTCCCTGTCCTCGTCGCTGAACATGGCCTACCTGGACGAGCTCATCCCGAAGAGCCTGGCACCGAGCGCGGACCGCAGCGTGACCCGCCGCCTGATCCGGCAGAGCCGGGTCTTTCGCGCGCTGCGCGAGCTGGGCTACCGCCTGGTCGCCTTCTCGACCGGCTTCCACGCCACCGAGCTCGATGACTTCGATGTCCTGCTCCAGCCGTCCGGGGTCTTCTCCGAGTTCACGACCGGCCTGCTGCGGACCACGCCGGCCGCGCCCCTGCTCGAGCTCCTGTCCGGGCAGGAGATCCAGTGGTGGCAGGACGAGGACCTCAAGGCCCGGCTCGAGACAGCCAGGGCCCATCCGCGGGACAGGGTCTACTTCGATCAGCACCGCGAGCGCATCCGCTTCGCGCTCGCGCGGCTGCCCGCCACGGCCTCGATGGACGGGCCGGTCTTCGTCATGGCGCACCTGCTGTGCCCCCACCCGCCGTTCGTCTTCGGCCCGGACGGCGAGGCGCGCACGCCGCGCCACATCTACTGCCACGAGGAGGCCCGCATCCTGATGCGCTCGGGGGACATGAGCCCCGAGGAGTACCAGCAGGGCTACCGCGACCAGGTCACCTTCATCTCGAAGCGGGTGCTGGAGATCGTCGACGGCATCCTTTCGCGCTCGGCGAGCCCGCCCGTCATCCTGCTGCAGGCGGACCACGGCTCGGGCTTCATGCTCAACCAGGAGAGCCTGGAGGACACGGACCTGAAGGAGCGCTTCAGTATCTTCAGCGCCTACTACCTGCCGGATGGGGCGAGGCGCTACGTCTACCCCTCCATCTCGCCGGTCAACTCCTTCCGGCTCGTCTTCAAGCATTACTTCGGCGCGGATCTCCACAGGCTCGCCGACCGCAGCTTCTACTCCACCCGCGCAAGGCCCTACGACTTCGTGGAGGTCACCGAGCGCATCGCGGACGGCGCGCTGGCCGCCCTGCGGGACGTCTGGGCTGCAGAGGACGGGCGCTTCTTCGTGGTGGGCGACGCCGGCACCCTGAGCCGCTACGAGAACGGAGCCTGGATCCACGACCGCGGTGTGACGCGGCGGGACCTGCGCTCGGTGGCCGGGCTGAGCGCCCGGCGCGTCTGGGCCGTCGGGGCCTCGGGCAGCGTGCTCGCCTGGGATGGACGGGCCTGGAAAGCCGAGCCGAGCGGGGTCGATGTCGACCTGCAGGCCGTCTGGGCGCCGTGCCCGCAGGAGGTCTGGGCGGTGGGCGATGCGGGCAAGGCGCTGCGCTATCGAGAGGGGCGCTGGAGCGCGGTCGAGACCCGGATCTCGGATCGGCTGTGGGACGTCTGGGGAAAGGGCTGCGACGACGTGTGGCTGGTGGGCGAGGCGGGGCGCATCCTGCACTGGGACGGGCGGGAGCTGCGGGAGACCGCAAGCCCTGCCGGTAGCGCCCTGCGCGCGGTCTGGGGTCTCACGGCCGGCGATGTCTGGGCTGCCGGCGAGGGCGGCCTGCTGCTGCACTTCGACGGCCGGGCTTGGAGCCGGGTCGAGTCGCCCGCGGACAGGACCCTGCACGGCATCTGGGGCAGCTCTGCGGACAGGCTCATGGCGGTCGGCGAGGGCGGCTGCGTCCTGCAGCGCGAGCAGGGGCGATGGCGGCGGGTGCCGAGCTCCACGGCCAGGAGCCTGTACGGGGTCTTCGGGCTGCCCGGCGGCGCGGTCCTGGCGGTCGGGGACGCGGCCACCGTGATCGAGAGTCAGGAACCCCCGGTGAAGGGGGGAGACGCGAGGGAGGAGAGCCGTGGAAGATAACGCTCGAGCCAAGTGGATCGCCTTTGGCGCCGTGCTGGTGGCGGCCGGGATCGCGGCCTTCGTGTACCTGGCCTTGCTGCCCGAGCCGGTCGAGCCGCCGCCTGCGCCGCCTGCGCCGCCGCCCGCGCCCGCGGTCGAGCCGCCGGCGGCCCCGCAGCCTGCCGAGCAGCCGCCGGCCCCCGCGCCCGCCCCGGCCGAGCCGCAGCCCGACGACGTGCGGATCCGCGAGCTCGCGAAGCCGCTCTCCACGGATCCGGAGCTCGCGCGCTGGCTGGAGGCGGAGCACATGCTCGAGCGGTTCACGGCCTTGGTCGAGAGCGTCGCCAACGGCGCGAGCCCGCGCAAGCTGCTGCCCTTCCTGGCGCCGGTGGGGCGTTTCGCGGTCTTCGAGCGGGACGGCAAGGAGTACATCGATCCGGCCGGCTATCGCCGCTACGACCGGCTGGTTCAGGCCTTCTGCTCGCTGGACTCGGCCGGCAGCGCCGAGGTCCTGAAGAGGCTCTCGCCGTGGCTCGAGCGCAGCTACCGCGATCTGGGCAGGCCCGATCGCAGCTTCCGGAAGGCCCTGGCCGAGGCGATGGGCGTGCTGCTGGCCGTGCCGGTCGTCGAGGGGGACGTGCTGCTCGAGCGGATCGAGGTCAACTTGAAGTTTGCCGATCCGGCCCTCGAGGGCATGAGCGAGGCCCAGAAGCACCTCTTCCGGACCGGGCCCGAGAACATGCGCCGGGTGCAGATGAAGCTCAGGGAGATCGCGCGGGCCATGCGGCTCTCGCTGCCGGCTGCCGGGGAGCCGTAGTCAATACGTCCGCGCGGCTGCAACGCTGCGAAGCAGCGAAGGGATAAAGCCTGGGGCTTCAGCCCTGGGCCTTATACGCATCTCAGAGCGCGAGGAAAGAATGGGCTTTG
>JAFGRB010000144.1 GCA_016935365.1 Deltaproteobacteria bacterium | reverse complement strand
ACTAGTAGATGAAAGTAATGGCGAAACCGTGTCCCAACGTCCCAACGTCCCAACGTTGGGACTGCAGGCGTGTTTGAACAGCCACGGCCGCTAGCTCGCGCCTCTTCGTCGGGGAAGGATCTACGACACCTGGAAGGACATCAAGGGGCTCAAGCGGATCGAGACGTTTCAATCCCCTCTTCATCGGGCACCGCTACGACCGAGACTCGCCGCCTCAGCAAGTTCAACCACGGCCACGTGGGTTCGCGTTTCAATCCCCTCTTCGTCGGAGACCGCTCTACAACCTGGATCATGTGATATTCGTTTGCAGAACAGCGCTCGTTGGGATGAGCGACACCAAGTCGAGACCAATCAATCGTGCGTATCCGATCGGTGCCTTATTACGGTATCTATGCATAGGCCTTCACATGCTCGATGATGATCTCTGCCAGGACATGCTCTGGCACGGCCTCGTCCAGCTCGAGCCTGCGTCCCCACCACGCGCCCGGGGGGGCGTCCTGGCCCGCGACAAGCTCGCGATACGCATCCGGATCGAGCAGCAGCACCGCATCCGCGACATCTCCCAGGGACGCATCGAGCGAACGCAGCGCCTTCAATGCCTCTGCATCGACCACACGGAATGCCGCCCGGTCCAGCTCGACCCTGGCCTGCAACGCGCATCGCAGCCACTCGCTCGTGTCCTCGTCCTCTTCCTCGCCTCTTTCGAACGCCGAACGAGCGCGCTCTATCTCTCTGCGCCAGGCGCTGCCCTGGACGAGCTCGGCTGAAAGCATGTCGACCAGGCGAAGCAAGAGCGCCTCATCGACCTTTTCCGACACGGCGATCTCGGAGCATCTGTCTGCCATCCGCTGTGCGATCTGGAGCGGCGTCGGCTGGACAGGATCGATCGCAATCTTCAGATCGCCGCTCGCCTCGTCGCCCCTGATCACGACCTCCGCGCCATGCAGCTCGACGGGCTCTCTGCCGGGCCACGACCAGAGAGTCCCTCCCTCTGAGCCATGCGCCTCTAGAAAGGCATCCCTCCCGAGGTGCGGCAGTCGAAGGCGGAAGGACGGAGCCGGAGATAGAAAGGTCGGGTAGCGGACGAATCGAACCTTCTCGCAGGCCCTCGCGAGGCGCATCCTGTAGGCTTCGCGCCATGGACCCGCGTCTCGAACGCGCTCGGAAATCCACGCCTCGGCCTTCGAGCACAGCCGCTGCTCGAACCAGGCGCGGATCGCTCGTGAAGGCTCCGCATTGCTCAAGGCCTCGACATCGAGAGCGTCCTGGAGCTTGGACCACGGTAGCGAGGAGCCGTGGCTAGAGTATCGCTGCTCCACCAGGCGGCCCATCGCCCATGCCTCCGGCAGGTCCTCTATGATCTTCGAGAGGCGCCCTATCAAGGGTTCCAGCTCGCTAGAGACCTTGCGGGCCCAGGCCAGATTGCGGGCTTCTATCTCCCTCGCAGCCCAAAGTGCCCTGTCGAGGCGCTCCACGCCCAGCAACCACACAGCGAGATCGCCCGGCGCCTTCGGCGCCTGCTCATCCAAGACCGTGGGAAGGTGCCCTTCTAGCGCTTCTGCAAGCTCCGAGGCCAGCTCCGGCTCGATCGAGGCGGTCGCCTCCAGATCGCCCGTAGAATCCGAAGATCTCGTCAGAAGATCCAGCAGCTCGTCAGGACCTTCGGGCTCGAGATCATCGCGTATTACCGAAGCCATGACACCATATGGCCAGAGACGATGCACATCGCCTGTTTCTGACAGATGCCCATCAAGCGCCTGCATCCAAGTATCTATGCTCCTGTCTCTCGGGAGCTACCAGCAAGCTCTTCGAACCGAGGTGTCAGGATCTCCTGGCATCATTCGTCCTTGATGGAGCCACTACCCGAGGAGCATCCGGCGCCTCTTCGAGACGACAGGCGTATGCGTACACCTCGAGGACACGCCTGTGTGCGAGTCGACGATCGGCTGGATCCTGCTCGGCTTCTGCCAGGTCTGCAGCGTGCAGGAGCGGGACGTGGGCCACGGCGTGTTCAGCTCGCGCATCTCGCCGGTCACACCGGAGTCCCGCTGTCGTGGATGGTGCATCTTCGACACCACTCTCGGCAGCCTGAGACTGACCCAGCGCCTCTTCGAGCGCCAGCAGGAGGTTCTCGAGTACTCGCGAGAGCTTTCGATCCACGAGGGCGCCGAGGACTGCGCGGCCGAGATCGACAGGCTCTCGGACGTCGTATCCGGAATGCGGCCTATCGAGCACAGCCCGGAGTTTCTTCCGGACACCGCTCCGCGCGATGACTGGATCCAGGTCATCGCCCCGGGACAGCCAGCGATGTACATCGGCCGGTCTGGCGAATGCGAGGACGTGACCGTGATCGGCTGCCGCTACACACCGCAGGGGATGGTCTACGACCTTGAGCCGCAGCCGGGCTGCAGCGCTCGACATGTCAGGGCGGACTGGGTCAGGCCTTTGGCTGGCACGACGCGTATGTGCTTCTACGACCTGCTCTCGGGAGAGCTTCGAGAAGAATGACCTGGCGAGGAGGCGATGCGATGGAAGGCTGGAAGAAAGTGCATGCCGGGAGATTCTATGCGGCCATCGAGAAGAGTGTTCGCGACCAGGTGAGCGCCGAGTACGAGGAGAGGATCGCATACCTTCAACGACAGATCATGGACCTCGAGCGCCTGGTGGAGCAGCTCCGGAGTATGATCTCCGAAAAGGAGAGCCATCTCCACTGACGAGCCATCAATGCTCGCACCTCCTCTGCTTGCGGTTCGGGGTGAAGAGGCCGATGAGCGTGATCCCGACCCACGACCAGAACGATCCCCTGCAGAACACCTCGAACATCCAGGCAGGTCCTCCGAAGCACCGAGTGCGACCTGGGCCGCAGGCTTATGAGGCCATCCAGGCGCTGCGAGCTCCTCGAAGACGGCATCGATAGGATCCAAGATCGACGGGCCAGCACCGAGGAGCAGGTGGCGGGCGCGGAGATCGTACGCAGGGCGGCAGATCGACTCGATCAGGAGGACGGTGCTAATCTCTCGCTTCTCGCACTCGTCGTCTCCGGCATGGACAGCCGGGCCATGTGCGCACGGCTGTGCATCGGCCAGGCTGCGCTATACCAGCGACTTCACCGCGCCCGTACCCGCTTCAAGCGCTGCCTGCGAAATATCCAGGTCGATGTCAGACAGGAGGACTGCGAGCCGTCTTGGATTGCAGGAGGTAGAGCATGAATGAGCTGCCCATGCACCTTCACAGGCTGTCGCCGGGCGAACTCGGCTTCAGGCGCAGCGTCCTCATGCTGACGAGCAAGCTCAACGCGGGTGAGATGATCGACAGGCTCCGCTGCGACGAGGATCTGCTGCTCGACGTGGATGCCGCGCTGGAGGGCGATCCGACATGCCAGCGTCCGGTTTTGGATATCGGAGACCTCCTGCTCCGGGCGCCCGAGGGCCTGGACTCCTGCTAGCGGCAGTGCTGTGATGGGTGCCATGGGTCTTCGCCTCCTGCACACCGCGGACTGGCACCTGGGCCAGCACCTGCACGGGATCTCGCGCCAGGCCGAGCACGAGCGCTTCGCCGACTGGCTGCTCGACGAGCTCGCATCGAGACGGGTCGATGCGCTGCTCATCGCCGGGGACGTGTTCGACTCGGCCAACCCGCCGGCCGCGGCTTCCTCGCTGTGGTTCGACTTCCTGGCCCGGGCGGTCCGGCGGCTGCCGGGGATCGACATCGTGGTCGTCGGCGGCAACCACGACTCGGCCGCCCGGCTGGACGCGCCCTCGCCGGTGCTCTCGCAGTTCGGGGTGCGGGTCGTGGGCGGGCCGCGCCGGGCGGGCGCGCTGCGCGACGCGGACGAAATGGCGGTGCCGATCTGCGACGCGGCCGGCAAGCAGGCCGCCTGGGTGGCGGCGGTGCCCTTCCTGCGGCCCCAGGACCTGCCGCGGATCGAGGGCGGGGAGCAAGACCTGGCCGCGGGGGTGGCGGCCTTCTACGCGCGGGTCCTGGACGCCATCCGCAGCCGGCGCGCGCCCTGGCAGGCGATCGTGGCCATGGGCCACTGCTATCTGACCGGTTCGCGGCTGAGCGAGCAGTCCGAGCGCAAGATCCTGGGCGGCAACCTCCACCCCGTGCCGGCCGAGATCTTCCCGGACGACGTGGCCTACGCCGCGCTCGGGCACCTGCACCTGGCCCAGCTCGTGGGGCGCGAAAGCGTGCGCTACGCGGGCTCGCCCATCCCGCTCTCTCTGGCCGAGCGCGCCTACCCGCACCAGGTGCTGTGCGTGGATCTCGACGAGGCGGCCTGCAAGGCCATCGAGCCCGTGTGCGTGCCCCGCTTCTGCGAGATCCTGCGCCTGCCCGAGGAAGGCGAGCTGGACGCGGACGCGGCGCTCGCCGAGCTGGAGTCACTCGAGCGGCCGGCGGCCGAGATCGAGCCGCTGGTCGAGATCGTGCTGCGCCTGAGCGGGCCGCGGCCCGGGCTCAAGGACGAGATCGAGTCCGTCCTGGCCTGCAAGGGCGTCCGGCTGGCCGCCCTGCGCGTCGAGCGCGGCCCGACCGACGCGCCCGGATCCCGCGAGCGGACGAGCCTTGCCGAGCTCACGCCCGAGCGCGTGCTCGCGAGCTGCTGGCAGCAGCAGTTCGGCGACGCGCCCCTGCCGGACTCGCTGCTGGCCGCCTTCGCCGAGCTTCTCGACGAGGTCCTGCGCGCGGAGGAGGCGGTCTGATGCGCATCCTCCGGATCGCCGGCGAGAACCTGGCCTCGCTCAAGGATCGCTTCGAGATCGACCTGGAGCACGGCGTGCTGGGCGAGGCCGGCATCGTGGCCATCTCCGGGCCGACCGGCTCCGGCAAGACGACCCTGCTCGACGCCATCTGCCTGGCGCTCTTCGACCGCGTGCCGCGCTACGACGGCAAGAGCGGCGAGCTCGTCGGAGACGAGACGCTGGGGATCCGATCGAACGACGTGCGCTCGGTGCTGCGCCGCGGCTGCGGCCAGGCCTCCGCCGAGGTCGGCTTTATAGGGGCGGACGGCCGGCGCTACACGGCCCGCTGGGTGGTTCACCGGGCCCACAAGAAGGCCTCCGGCAGCATCCAGGCCCAGCAGATGTCTCTCGTCGACGACGAGCTCGGTCCGGTCGCCGGGGGCAAGAAGACCGAGGTCAAGCAGGTCATCGCCGAGAAGCTGGGGCTCACCTACGATCAGTTCCTGCGCTCGGTGCTCCTGGCCCAGGGAGACTTCGCCCGCTTCCTGGAGGCCGACGACGACGTCCGCTCCGAGCTGCTCGAGAAGATGACCGGCACGGAGATCTACTCGCGCCTCTCCCAGGCGGCCTTCGAGCGGCACAAGGCCGCCGCGGCGGAGCTCGCGAGCAAGCGAGTCCGGCAGGCCGATCTCGCGCTGCTCGGGCCCGAGACGCGCGAGGCGCTGGAGCGCGAGCTCGACGAGCTCGGCAAGCGGCTCGACGCGGCGCGCGCCGAGCGCGAGTCGATCGCGGCTGCGCTCGCCTGGCATGTCCGGCTCGACGAGCTGCTCGCGGCGGCAGCCGAGGCCGAGCGGGATGCCCTGCGCACCGACCAGGCCTGGCAGGCGGCGGCCGAACGCCGCGGCTCGCTCGATCGGGCCCGCAAGGCCCTGCCGCTTCTCGGGCGACATGCGGCCGTCCAGTCCAGGGAGGCCGAGCGCGACGAGACGCGCGCCCACCTCGGGCAGGCCGAGGAGCGCGCCCGGGAAGCGGCTCTGCTCGCCGAGCGGTCCGAGAGCCTGCTCTCCCAGCGCGAGCAGGCCCTGCAAACCGCCAGGCAGGCCTGGGACGATGCCGGTCCCCAGATCGCGCTCGCCCGCGGGCTGGACGCCGAGCTGCGCTCGGCCGAGTCGAGCCTGGCGGAGCTGCACGCCCGTGCGGCCGAGGCCCGCGACCGGAGCGAGCGCGATCGCGGCGCCGCGAGCGAGGCCGGATCCCGCCTGGCTGCGCTTCGCGCCGCGCTGGAGCGAGCCGACGGCTGGCTCGACGATCACGAGGACGAGCGCCGGGCCGAGGCCGACTGGGACGCCTGCCAGGCCGACATGGCGCAGCTCGAAGACGCATCTGCCGGGCTCGAGGCCGCCGCCCTCGAGCGGGATGCGGCCGGGCGGCTCGCCGCCCGGGCCCGCTCCGGACGCGACGGACATCTCGCGGCGAGCGAGCGCGCCGCCGCCGGAGCCTCCGAGGCCGCCGGGGCCTTGCAGGCCGCGAAGCGGCTTGCCTCCGGCCAGTCCTGGACGGATCTCGGCGCTGCGCGCGAGTCGCTCGAGCGACGCCGCGAGCTCGCCCGGCGGGCCGAGGTTCTCGCCGACGACGCCCGCGAGCTATCCGCGCGCCTGGAGTCGCTCTCGGAGCGCGCCGCCCGCCACCGCCAGGCCGCGCGGGCCGAGCAGGACCGGGCCGGCGAGCTCGGCCTGGCGCACGAGCAGGCCGAGCGCGAGATCGGGCAGCTGGAGCGCGAGCTCGAGTCCGCGCGCGCGGATGGCGATCTGGCGCGGCTCCGGGGCCGACTCCGGCCCGGCGAGCCCTGCCCGGTCTGCGGCTCCAGCGAACATCCCGCGGCGTCCGCGCCGCTCGCGCGCGCGCCGTCCGACCGCGATCTCGACGCGCTCGCGGCCCGGATCCGCGATCGGCGCAGCGCCGCGCTGGAGCATGCCCAGCAGCGCGCCCGCGCCGAGCAGGCGTCCGAGGCCGAGGCGCTGCGCGCCCGGGAGGCGGACGCCGAGATCGCCGCGGCCGAGGCGGAGAGGAGGCAGCTGCGCGCGAGCTGGACCGGCCTGCGGAGCGAGATCGGCGAGCCGGATCGCGATCGCCTGCCCGCGCGGCCGGACGCCGAGCCGGCAGCCGACGGCGTGCGAGACCTGCTGTCGGACCTGGACGAGTCCGCCGCAGCGCTCGCCGAGCTGCACAGGCAGATCGAGGCGCGCGATCGCGCGATCGAGCAGGCCTCCGAGGAGATGGAGCGGGCGCGCCTGGCCGAGCAGGCTGCCCGGGCCGAGCTCGCGCAGGCCTCGGAGGCGCTCCACCGAGCCGAGCAGGTTCTGGCCGAGGCGGAGCGCACCGTCGAGCGCGCCTCGCTGGCCAGGCAGGCGGCGGCGGACAGGCTGGGCAGGCTGCTTCGCGAGGAAGCCTGGCGTTCGCGCCTGGCGGACCCGGCCGGGCTGCGGGTCGAGCTGGGCGCGGCGGTCGCCTCGCTTCGCGAGCGCCGGGCGGAAAGAGACGCGATCTTTGCGGACATCGGCCGCCTGGAGCCCGAGCTCGCCATGGCGCGGGCCGAGGCCGAGCGCTCGCGCGACGACGCGGATCGGCTCGAGGCGGACTGCGCCCGCTCCGAGGAGCGGCTGGCCGCGCAGCGCGAGGCGCGTGCGGGGCTGCTCGGCGGCATGCCGGCGGACGCGTTCGCGGGCGCGCTCGAGCAAGCCCGCCGCGACGCGGAGCAGAGCCTGGACGCTGCGCGGCAGGAGCGCGACAGCGCCCGGGAGCAGAGAGTCGGCGCGGACCGGTCGGTGCAGGAGCGCGGCCAGCACCTGGCGCGCGTGGAGCGCGAGATCGTCGAGCTGCGCGCGGTGCTCGAGCGCGAGATCGAGGGCAGCGGCATCGAGCCGGGCGAGCTCGAGGCGCTGGCCGCGCGCGGCACCGGCTGGATGGAAGCCGAGCGAGAGGCGCTGGACGCGCTGCAGCACGCGCGCAACGACGCGCGGAGCGTGCTCGCGGAGCGCGAGCGGCAGCGCGCGGCCCACGAGGGCGCGGGCCGGCCGGCGCTCGCGCGCAGCGATGCCGAGCGGCGAGCGGAGGCGCTCTCGGCCGAGCTGGACGGGCTCCAGCAGCGCTTTCACGCGCGCGCCGCTGCGCGCAAGGCGGACGACGACGCCCGGGCCCTGTCCGCGAGGATCGCCTCGGAGATCGACGCCGAGCAGCAGAAGCTCGAGATCTGGGCCCGGCTCAACGAGCTGATCGGCTCTTCCAGCGGCAAGAAGTTCCGCCGCTTCGCCCAGGGGCTGACGCTGGACGGCCTGCTGGACGAGGCCAACGCGCACCTGGTCGATCTGGCCCCGCGCTTTCGGCTCGAGCGCACGCCGGGCACCGAGCTGCATCTCCAGCTCGTCGACCGCTACATGGGCGACGAGCCGCACTCGGCCAACTCGCTCTCCGGCGGCGAGCGCTTCCTGGTCTCTCTGGCGCTGGCCCTGGGTCTGTCGTCCATGTCGGCCGCGGGCGCCCGGATCGGAAGCCTCTTCATCGACGAGGGCTTCGGCGCCCTGGACGCCGAGACGCTCGATCAGGCCCTGGCCGTGCTCGACGAGCTGCAGGCCGGCGGGCGGCAGGTCTGCCTGATCTCCCACGTCCCGGGCCTGAGCGACCGGATCCACGCCACGATCGAGGTGCAGCCTGCAGCCCCGGGCCGGAGCCGGATCGCGCTGCCGCCCGATGCCCGGATCCCTCCTGCATCCTCGCCGTAGACGTCGCCTTGGCCGTCGCCGTGGCTGGACTCTCCCCCGCTCCCGTCACCGCACCCTGCGCGACGCCATCCGCTCGGGACAAGCCCCGCAGGGGCGCAATAATCAACCTCGCCCAGAGGGCGAGGTATTCGGAAGCCCCCTCCAAAGGGGGCTTACACGAGTGACGGTGGGCCCTT
>JAFGRB010000143.1 GCA_016935365.1 Deltaproteobacteria bacterium | reverse complement strand
TACACCACGCAATGGACCTGAAGTTACCTTCAGGAACTGTGGCATCGCTACATGTCCAACTCGGGCAACTGACATGGCAGGACTTCCCGCGCCCTTTCAGGGCGCATGATTATGTTCTCTCCGCTTCCCTGGGGCTGAAGCCCTGGGTTTGAGGAAGTGACAAGCGCTTCTGAGCCCCAGAGGGGCGAAACAGAAGTGCTTGCCGTAAGTCCATTTCGCCCCAACGGGCTTTTCTCGATCTCGCCGATGTGGATCTCCGTCGACGTGCATCCCGCAGCCTTACGGTAGATCAGAAGCCCAGGTACTTCGACAGGATGCTGCCCACCGGCAGGTGCGAGATCTGAAACGTATCGCCCTGGAAGCCGTCCAGGAAGCCGGCCGCCGTGCGGGCGGCCAGGCCCATGTCGAACTCGCTGCGCATGCCGGCCAGCCCGTGCCGCACCACCAGGCTCACCCGGCGAGGCGAGACCTTGTACTCGGACAGGAACCGCCTGAGCTTCATCACCCCGGGGTTCGTCTCGCCGGGATCGATGGCCACCAGCAGGGCCTGGAGCGTGGAGCTGCCGATCTGGGTCAGGTCGACCGAGGAGGAGAAGTCCTTCTGGCCCCAGTCCACGGTCAGCCGGAAGTTGCCGCTGATGTCGCTCGAGCCGGTCAGGCTCAGCGCGCCCAGCCCGGACAGATCGACGCCGCTCATCTCGGCGTCCAGCCGTAGCCGCCGGGTACCCGGCGGAGCCAGCGTCAGGACCGTGTCGGCCAGCACGTCGCCGTGCAGGAAGCCGAGGCGCAGGCTGCCGAGGCTGAGCGTCCCGGCGGCCAGGTCGAGCTTGCCGGACAGATCGACGATCTCCAGATCCTTGAAGGCCACCCGCTGGATGCGAAAGGAGCGCTGCTGGCCCTTGAGCGGCCGGAGCGCCTCCTCGTATGCGCTCGAGCGGCTGCGGTGGCCCGCATCGCCCTCCTCCTCCCGGCCCTCGGCCGAGGCGGCAAGCAGGCCGGGCCGGGGCGAGATCGCCACCAGCTGGTCGACGGGCACGACGCCCTGCACGCCCTCGAGGGCAAAGCCGGGGCCGGCCGCGCTCAGCCCCTCGGCCGACAAGCGGCCGAGCGCCGCGATCGTCCCCGGGCTGCGCGAGCGCACCTGGAGACGAACGCCCGCCTTGCCGCGCAGCCGGACAGCGCCCGGCAGGGGGACCGGCCGGGCGGACTCGAAGTCGGCATCCGTCTGCAGGGCCACGCGCATCTCGGTCCACGCCTCGGCCCCCGGCGGTCTGACCACCTGGCCGTGCGCCTGCACGCTCAGCCCGGCCGAGGGCAGATCGAGCCGCAGCTCGTTCAGCCTCAGCTCCTTGCTCTCCTGGAGCTGGGCCGCATAGACCAGGGCCACATCTGTAAGGCCCTCCGGCCAGTGCTCACCCGGATCGAGCCGCGCCACACCCAACCTGCCGTCCGCGCGCAGCAGCTCGCCGTCGTAGTGGCTCGCCAGCGCCGCGCTCAGGCCGCGGGCCGCCAGACCCGGGCCCGCGAGCGAGAGCCCGGCCGCGCTCTGGTGCAGCTCGGCCTCGAGCCCGCCCCGCTCGCCGCCCGCGGCCAGGCGGACCGGTCCGGAGAGGTTCTCGAGCCGCAGCCCCCGCTCGGGCCAGTCGAGGCTCAGACCCTTGTGGCGCACCCGGAGCTCGACCCGCGGGCTGCCGGGCTCGAGAAAGCGCCGAGGCTCGAACGCGCGCGGCAGCTGCCCGCGATAGCTGCCCGAGATCTGCACCTCGCCCGAGAGCGGCGGGGTGAAGCCGCGCAGCTCGGCCGGCACGGCGGCCACCACCCGCTCGATCCGGTGCGGCTGCGTCTCGAAGGACAGATCGCACTCCGACGCGCGCCAGTCGAGGCTGCCCTTGGCGCTCAGGCCCAGCAGCTCGCCGATCCCGAGCAGCGCGTCGTCGATCTCGACCTTCGACCGCCCCGGCGAGACGCGCCCGCGCGCCTCCAGGTGCACGGCGCCCGGCGCGACGAGCTCGATGGGTGGAGCATCCGCCGTGCTGGATGCCGGCGGCCCCGCGTCGAGCGCGATCCGTCCTCCGGCCGCGTCCACCGCGATGCGCAGCGGCAGGACGCCGGCCCGCGCCGAGTCGACTCGGGTCGTGAGCTTCGCTTTCGGCGCGCGCACCCGAAGGCCCGCCGCGGCCGCATCGATCCCTTCCGCGCCCACCGTCAGCTCGAGCGCCAGCGGGCGTGCGAAGCGCTGCGTGCGCGAGAGGCCGCTGCCCTTGAGCGCGAGCTCGACCTCGGCACCGGATGCGCTCAGAACGGCCGCGTGGAGCTTTCTCGCGCTGGCCGTGCAGCCCACCCGCAGCGAAGCCAGCTGCGGCCGGAGAGGATCGATCCCCGAGCCCGCCACGCGCGCCTGCAGCTCGACACCCGCGAGCTGCAAGCCGAATGCCTCGAGCTCGCTCGCGCTCGCCCGCAGGTGCAGCCTGGCCGCGTCGACCGGAAGCGGCTGCGCGAGATCGATCCGCGGCCCCTCGAGCTCGAGGTCCAGCCCCGCGCCCGATAGCGCGAGCCCCACGCCCGAGATCGCTGCGCTCTCCAGGTGGATCGCGATCGACGGCTTCTGGACCGACAGCGCCCCGGACAGCTCGGAGAGCGTCGCGCCGAGGTCCAGCCCGAGCGCGAGCGGGCCCGCAGACAAGCCGCCGGTCCCGGCGCGCTGTGCGTCCAGCCGGCCCTTCACGCCCAGGCGTCCGCCGTCCTGCTCGGGCTCGAAGGCGATGCCCAGACCGGCATCCAGGCCCCGGATCTGCAGCCCCCGGCCCGCGAGCCCGATCTTCTCGAGCGCGAGCTTGCCGCCCGCGCGCGGAAGCGCTCCCGGCTCGCCCGCGAGCTCCACTTCCTCCAGGCGTATCCGCCCGCTCGGGTGCAAGCCGGTGAGCTGCTGGAGAAGCGAGCCGAAGCCCTCGAGCCCGACCGCGGCGCGCTCGACGTGGACCGAGTAACGCGGCTGCGCGTCGAGGCCCGAGACCTCCGCCCGTGCCGCGCACAGGAGCTGGCCGTCCAGCACGGCCTGCAGGCTCGTCAGCTCGGCCGTACCGGCGCCCAGGTCCGCGCCGCCAGTAAAATCGATCTCCAGCTCGTGCTCTGCGCCGAGCCCCTCGGCCCGCACGCGCGCAAGCCGGCATCGACCCCGGAGCGCCAGCCGCTCGAAGTCCAGAAGCGAGGCGTCGATCGACAGCCCGGCAGAGGCCGTGGCCTGCAGCCCGCCCGCCCGGAGCGAGACGTTGCCGCCGCCCGCGGGGACCGGTATGCGCAGGGCGAGCGCGAGCTGGCTCGCCGCCTGCCCTCCGATCCGTCCGCGCAGATCCAGGTCCAGGTCCTCGAGCTCGACCTGCAGCCCGGGAAGATCGACCGAGAGCCCGGCCTTCTCCAGCGAGATCGACTCCAGGGCGAGCTCCAGGCCTGGCTTTTCTGCGGCCGGCTCGGCCGGCTCGCTCGCCTCGGACGGAGGCAGGCCCTCCAGCAGCGCCTGCAGGTTGGATCGCCCCTGGGCATCGATCCGGATCCGGATCCGGGGCCGCTTCGCCCGCAATGCCCGCACCTGCAGCCGGTCGTCGAGCAGGTCCGCCGGGCTGTAGACCAGCACGAGTTGCTCCAGCTCGAGCGGAGGGTCGTCGAATCCCTTCGGCGGCTCGAGCTTGACGGCGTCGAGCACCAGCCCTTGCAGTGGAGACAGCGCCACGTCCCCGACCCGGATCTGCATGCCGGTCCGGCTCTCGACCTCCTCCAGGACGAGCTCGCAGATCTCATCGTCCGGAAAGAAGCTCACCAGAAGCAACCAGGCGATCCCCAGCAGCGCGCCCAGCACCGCCGCGCACCAGGCGAGCAGCTTGAGCGCATAGCGCAGCGCGCGCAGGGGCCAGGCGGTCCGGCCGGCCTCGGGATGGCTGTCTCCGCGTCCCGGCATGGGCCTGCATCATACCAGACTCCACGCCGGGGCACGATTTTCCGGACCGCCTCACGCGGTCTGAATATCCGGACCCTCCGTCCCGTCCAGCTCGAGCACATGGAGGTGGGACGCATCCAGCGACGCGACGGGAGCCCCTGCCGCGACCCGACCCGCCGGGATCGCTTTTTTTCCGGCGAGCTGCTAGACTTGTACCCCGTGACCCGGACGATCAGACAGGAGACGGCCATGAAACGAATCTCCCTGCTGGCTGTGTGTGCGACGCTCTTGCTGCTCTGGACCGCCGGCCCTGCCTCTGCCGGCGAGCCGCTGGTGGTCAAGGCCTCGGACGGCAAGTACATCCCGGCGGCAGCCAGCGAGTGGGCCAAGTCCGGCGACGGCTTCCGCTTCGTGCTCAAGAGCGGCATCAAGGCGCCGGACGCGGCCGCCCAGCTGGCTTCCAAGATCGCGCCGATCAAGGTCGAGGCCCCGGACGACGTGAGCCTGGTCTTCTCGGGGGAGGGCCTGACCGAGGAGAGCCTGCTCGAGAAGCTCGCCGGTATCGCGCTCGGCGACGACAAGGCCATGGGCGACGCCCTGGCGGCCCTGGGCGAGCTGGGCTCGGCAGGCGCGCCCAGCATGGGCGATCTCTCGAGCGCCGGGTCCATCCGGGCCAGCAAGAAGATCGACTTGCCCGGCGCCGAGCAGCGCAAGGACGACCCGGGCAACCTCGTGGGCGAGGTCATCGGCTACGAGCCCTGCGAGCCCATGCCGCTGCTGCGCATCAAGGTGGTCCGCCCGCCCGCCAAGGGGCCCTTCGCCGCGCTGTTCAAGGCGGGCGAGGAGCTGACCATCCGCGGCTACTACAAGGTCAAGGACGGGAGCAAGGCCATCGATCCCGAGGACGCGCGCACCCGGATCAACCTCAAGACCAAGGGCACGGCGCTCGGCACCAAGGTCTTCGGGAAGCCCTTCACCAAGGACGACGACGAGTGGGTGCTGGAGACGATCGAGCCGATGTAGACCCGAACACGATCTAAACAACCGAAAAGGGGCGCAATAATCAACCTCGCCCAGAGGGCGAGGTATTCGGAAGCCCCCTCCAAAGGGGGCTTACACGAGTGACGGTGGGCCCTT
>JAFGRB010000142.1 GCA_016935365.1 Deltaproteobacteria bacterium | reverse complement strand
GCAGAGAAGGCAGAGAAGGCAGAGAAGGCAGAGAAGGCAGAGAAGGCAGAGAAGGCAGAGAAGGCAGAGAAGGCAGAGAAGGCAGAGGAGAAGGCCGAGCCGGAGGAGAAGCCCGCCGTCGCCGAGCCCCGCAAGAAGGACTTCGAGGTCGTCGAGAGCGTGGGGGACAAGAGCAGGCCCGGCAAGATCGCCATCCGCCGGATCGGCGCCAGCCGCGACGCGGTGACCATCCGCGCCAGCGCCGCGATGCAGGCCTACGAGGTGCTCGAGGTCTTCGAGCCCTTCCGGCTGGTCGTGGACGTCTACGGTGCGCGCATGCATCCCAAGTCCTTCCAGCGCGACATCCACAGCGAGCACTTGCAGCGCGTGCGCGCGGCCCAGCACGGGGGGAAGGTCAGGCTGGTGCTCGACCTGCCCGAGGGCGAGCGGCGACCCTACCGGGTCGAGCGGCTCGATCGGGGGCTCCGGATCCGCTTTTCCAGCCCGGACAGGCCGGCGGCCGAGAAGGCGGCCCGAGCTCCGGCGAGCCCTGGTCCGAAGGCCGGACCTCCGGCGACTCCGGCGAAGGAGAGCCGGGCGAGCCCGACCGAGCGCGGATCGGATCCGCGGCCTGCCCGGCTCAAGGACATGACCTTCCGGCAGGACACCCGCGAGGCCCGGGTGATCTTCGAGCTCGAGGGAGAGGCGGCCCCCAAGATCGTCCACACCGACAGCCGCTCCACGATCCTGGAGTTCGACCGCTGCCGGATGCCGATCGTGCTCGAGAGGACCCTGGACACGTCCGAGTTCGGAGGCGTGGTCCAGTCCCTGAGCGCCTACCGGGTTCAGAAAGGCGAGCGCGTGAAGGTGGTGGCCGTCACCTCGAAGCAGGTGATGAGCCGCATCGAGAGAAAGGACGGCAAGCTGCACTGGGTCTTCGACTCGCCCCTGCAGGCGAAGGCCGACGTGGGCAAGCCCTCGAGCGCCCTGGCGCCGGAGACGCGCGAGTACACCTACTCGCCCGATCAGGTGGCGGGCTACTCGGTGCGCCGGCCGGAGATGGCCGAGAAGAAGACGGGCAAGCGGCGGCGCTTCACGGGCCGGCGGATCTCGCTCGACTTCAAGGACGCGGACATCCACAACATCCTGCGCCTGATCTCGGACGTGGCCAAGCTCAACATCATCACCAGCGACAAGGTCCAGGGCAAGGTCACCATCACGATGCGCAACGTGCCCTGGGACCAGGCCCTCGACATCATCCTCAAGACCAAGGGGCTGGGCAAGGTGCGCCACGGCAACATCATCCGGGTGGCCACCATGGCGGAGCTCAACGACGAGCGGGAGATGGAGAAGAAGAAGGCCGAGGTCAGGCAGGTGCTCGAGCCGATGCGCGTTCGCCTGGTCCCGGTCAACTTCGCCAGCGCGGCCGGCATCGCCAAGCAGGTCCAGGGCGTGCTCAGCGAGCGGGGCACGGTGACCATCGACGAGCGGACCAACGTGCTCATCATCAAGGACATCCTCGAGAACCTCGTCAAGGCCGAGGGGCTGGTGCGCTCGCTGGACACCGAGACCCCTCAGGTGCTGATCGAGTCCCGGATCGTCGAGGCCAACACGAACTACCTCAGGGAGGTGGGCATCCAGTGGGGCGGCCAGCTGCGCTACTCGCCGGCCACGGGCAACGCCACCGGCCTGCCGTTCCCGGACACGGCCGTCATTCAGGGCGCGGCGGACTCCGCGATAACCAACACGGACACCTCGGGGACCGGCAACCCCGGCATGTTCGCCATCAACATGCCCGCCCCCGTGGGAGCCGGATCCGGCGGTGGCCTGGGCTTCATCTTCGGCTCGGCCGGCGGCTCCGCCCAGCTCAACCTGCGGCTGAGCGCGCTCGAGAACCAGGGCGCGGTCAAGATCGTCAGCGCGCCCAAGATCACGACCCTGGACAACAACAGGGCCAAGATCGGCCAGGGCGTCTCGATCCCCATCTCGGTGACCTCCGCGGCCGGCGTCAACACCGTCTTCGTCGAGGCCAAGCTCGAGCTGGAGGTCACGCCGCACATCACCCAGGAGGGCAGCGTGCTGCTCGCGATCCGGGTCACCAAGAACGAGCCCGACTTCTCGCGCACCGGCGCCAAGGGCGATCCGACCATCCTGAAGAAGGAAGCCGAGACCCAAGTGCTGGTCAAGGACGGCGACACGACCGTCATCGGCGGGATCTACACCCGCAAGACCTCGGATACGTTCTCGGGCATCCCCGTCCTGTCCCACATCCCGATCCTGGGCTTCTTCTTCCGCCACACCCAGAAGTCGGACGAGCGCACCGAGCTGCTCATCTTCATCACGCCGCGGATCGTCAACCGCCTCCAGGCCACGGTCTCACAGAAGTAGGAGGATGAACCATGACAAGGCTCACGATTGCGGTACTGGCTGCGGGCTTGTTGATCGTCTCGCTCGGGATGGGCGGCTGCGTGGACAACAACCGCTCGCTGACCATCATGGGCAACAAGATGGTCGATGACTCCTGCTCCATGACGGAATTCTATCTCCTTTCGGGGCTTCTGGATCTCGACTACACGGGATTCTGCTACAGCGCAGGCGACTGCGAGCCCTACTACCAGACATCGCTCATCATTCGAAACGCCATGCAGGAGACCGAGGACTGCGATACGTGCAACCTGCACACCTGGGACGTGATGGTCGAGGGGATCGAGCTCCACTATCGCTTCGTGGAGGGCCGGGATTTCGCGAGCGCGGATGTTCAGGCGATCGAGGACTGGGAAGACGAGCTGCCCCTGTCGGTGGTCTTCGAGGCGGGCTCCAGCGAGAACAAGATCCTCGGCGTGGTCGTGCTTCCCGGCGCCGTGGGCGAGCAGCTTCGACTCCTGCAAGAGCGCGCCAACGACGTGGTCATCGGCTCGAGCATGCGCCTTGTCGGCTCCACGCTGGGCGGCTCGCGGATCGAGTCCAACGAGTTCACCTTCCCCATCCGCCTCTGCTGGGGATGCCTGAACGTGACCTGCCCGGCTGGCGTGGAGCCGAAGTGCTATCCGGGCCAGGACTCGCCCCAGAGCTGCTCGGAGGAGAGCAACTGACCGATCGGGCCTTCCGCTCGCTTGACAACACCGGCACGGTCGGATAGATCGGGGGCGGGCTGGGTCGCTTCTATTTTCTTCTGGGTCTTTATTGAGATAGGCCAAGGAGAGATGGCATGAACGACGTCGACTCCAGGAGGCTCGGTGCCCTGCGGCGGATGCTGGCCGGATTGCGAGGCGAGGAAGGCCCGGAGCCCGTGGCCGAGACGCAAAGGCCCTCTCCAGGCGAGAGCCCTGAGGCGCAGAAGCTGAAGGTGCTCCGGGCCATGCTGGAGCGGCTCGCCGCCAAGTGAATCGAGTGGAGGAAGCCATGTCATTCAAGGAAGAGCTGGAAGCCATCTGCCGGCAGGTGCCGGGTAGCCGGGCGGCCATGGTGATGAGCATGGACGGCATCGTGGTGATGAAGAGCGCGAGCGGGGCCGAGGTGGATATCGAGTCGCTGGGTGTAGAGATCGTCGGACCGCTCAAGCTGGCCGCACAGGCCGTGCAGAACACCAGCATGGGGGATCTGGCGACGCTCGAGCTCGAGACCCAGACGGGCACCCTCCTGGTGCGGCAACTCCTGGACGAGTACTTCGTCGCGCTGCTGCTCGGTCCTGGGGCGCTGGTGGGCAAGGGCCGCTATGTCCTGAGGGTTCACGGCCAGGCGCTGAAAGACGAGCTTTCCTGAGGCCGGTATGTACACGACGACCGATTTCAGGCGCGGGCTCAAGATCGAGATCGACGGTGAGCCGTTCATCATGCTGGAGTTCCAGCATGTCAAGCCGGGCAAGGGCGGCGCGTTCGTGCGCACGAAGCTCAAGAGCCTCACAAGCGGCAACGTGCTGGATCGGACCTTCAAGGCCGGCGACAAGGTCGACAAGCCCGATCTGGAAGAGAAGCAGATGCAGTATCTCTACAGCCAGGCCGACGAGTATTTCTTCATGGACAGCAGCTCCTACGACCAGCACCTCATCGAGCGCCAGCACCTCGGGGGGACGGAGGACTTCCTCCAGGAGAACCTCCAGGTGACGGTCCTGTTCCACAATGGACGTCCCCTGACCTTGGAGCTGCCGAACTTCGTCGAGCTCGAGGTCATCAAGACGGATCCGGGCGTGAAGGGCGACACGGCGAGCGGCGGTACCAAGCCCGCCACGCTCGAGACCCAGGCCATCATCCAGGTCCCCCTCTTCATCAACGAGGGCGACAGGATCCGCGTCGACACGCGAACTCGCCAGTATGTGGAGCGAGCCAAGGACTGAGAGCCGCTTCGCACCGCGTTTCCAGTCGAAAAAGAAATTGACTGGCCTGTCGGAAGGGGATATCATGGTGGTCGGGCCCCGTTCCGCAGAACACGTTGAAATAGAAGGCTTTTTGGCGGAGACGGGCCCTGGGGGCCGGCGAGCTGGGATGCCGGAATGGGATGGAGTGCACCCGGCTTGCGGGCAGTGGTTTCCAAAGAGGGCTGATCGTGGCGATCAACAAGAACAAGGTCAATGACAACGCCCTCAAGTTCATCCAGAAAGGCCAGATCAAGAAAGCGATCCGGGAGTACGAGAAGATCCTGGCCGAAGATCCCGGAGACGTGCGCACGCTGCTGAAGAAGGGCGACCTGCAGGTGCGTATCGGCGAGAAGGCCCAGGCTGTAGAGACCTACCTCTCCGTGGCCAACGCATACTCGCAGCAGGGCTTCTATCTCAAGGCCGTCGCGGTCTTCAAGCAGATCCTCAAGATCGACGACAGCCGGATCGACGTCAACCTCCGGCTCGCCGAGGAGTACCAGAACCTGGGCGTGGTCGGCGACGCGATGTCGCACCTGCAGAAAGTCGCAGCCTACTACGACCAGCAGGGCATGTCTCGCGAGTCGCTCAACATCCTGCGCCGCATCGTGGACCTGGAGCCCGACAACATCGCGAGCCGGATCAAGCTCGCGGAGCTGTACTCCCGGGAGAGCATGATACCGGAAGCGGTCGAGGAATTCTCCCGGGCCACCGAGGATCTCAAGGCCGCCAACCGGGTCGAGGACTTCATCAAGGTCGCCGAGCGCCTCATCTACCACGACCCGACGAACATCGCCTTGATCAAGGAGCTGGCCAACATCTACCTCCAGCGCGGCGACACCAAGCGCTCGCTCGGCAAGCTCCAGATCTGCTTCAAGAACGATCCGCGCGACCTCGAGACGCTGCAGATGCTCTCGACGGCCTTCGAGGATCTGAACCAGCTCTCGAAGACGGTCTCGGTCTGCAAGGAGATGGCGAAGATCTACCAGGAGATGGGCGACGAGGAGGAGATGCGCCAGGTCTACCGCCGGGTGCTCGAGATCGCGCCCGATGATCCCGAGGCCACCCAGGCACTCATCGGCGGGGAGGTCGCCTCGCCACCGGAGTACTCCGAGGAGGCGCCGATCCCTCAGATGACCCAGCCGGCAGCCGCTCCCTCGCCGTACGCCGGATACGACGAGGAGCCGATCGAGATCCACCCCGAGCCGGTGGAGATGGAGGCGCTGACCCTGGAAGCCGCCCCGCCGATGGCCATCGAGGAGGTCGAGGCCGAGCACGACGAGACCCGGGAGGTGATATCCAGGCTGTTGACCGAGACCGACGTCTACATCAAGTACGGCTTGCACAACAAGGCATTCGAGCACCTCAACCGGGTCTTCGAGATGGATCCGGGCAACATCGAGGCCCACACGAAGCTCAAGGATCTCTACCTGGCCGCCAACCAGGTCGATCACGCCGCGCAGGAGCTGCACACCCTGGCCCACCTCTATCTGCGGATGGGCAAGGAAGGCGCCGCACGCGAGAGCGTGCAGTCGCTGCTGTCCCTCATGCCGGGGCACCCGGAAGGCACGGCGCTCGCCGCGCAGCTCGGCCTCGACATGGCGGACGAGCCCGAGGTGGCCATCGGCGACGAGATGGATGATATCGACATCGATCTGGACGAGCCCAGCGCGCCGGCGATCGAGGCGCTCGATCCCTTCGAGACGGGCGAGGAAGATCTCATCACCTCGGCGGGGACCATCGAGACCCAGGCCGATTCCAGCGTGCTGGAGGCCATGGCGGCAGCCGCGGACTTGGAGTACGAGCAGGCGTCCGCCCCGACGCTGGAGATGCCGGTGGTGGAGTCCGTCGTCGAGATCCCGGAGGATGAGGAGCTGGTCTCCTTCGAGGATGCGGCCGACGATCTGGACGCGGGGCTGGAGGAGGAGGAGGAGTTCGACCAGGGGGAGGCCTCCACCCGGATCGTGGAGGAGTACGATTTCGATTCGATCGAGAAGCAGCTCGAGGCGGGTGAGCCCACGGCCCCGCGCGGCCAGGCCCAGGGCGGCGGTCTCGAAGAGCCCGACTTCGAAGAGCCCGATATCGAGTCCATGGACGAGTACGGCTCCGGCGAGGAGACGATGGACATCGGGCTGATGTCGGTGGACGAGCTCGAGCAGGCCGAGAACGAGATGCCGCACCCCAGTCCTGCCGAGGCCGCGCCCGAGGACGTGGCGGAAGGAGAGACGTCCGCGGCCGGCGAGGAGCTGATCCCCTTCGACGAGAGCGAGGAGTTCCCGGAGCAGGAGGCCGCACCCGATTCGGGCGAGTTCGACCTGTCCGAGGCATCCACCCGGCTGGGGATAGACGGAGATCTGGACGGGATGCAGGCCGGGTCCTCGGATGAGTACCTCGAGGTCTCGGACGAGGACGTGATGGAGATCTCCTCGGAGCCCGAGCGCGTCGAGGAAGCCGAGGCCGAGGCCGAAACCGAGGCGCGGGACAGCGAGCTCGCGGACGGGCTCGAGGAAGCGGACTTCTTCATCCAGCAGAACTTGCTCGACGAGGCCTCCGATATCCTCGAGAGCCTCAAGGAGCAGCATCCGGATCATCCCGGCGTGATCGAGAAGTTCGACCAGCTCGAACGGATGAAAAAGGGCGAGGCGCTCCAGGTGCAGCCCGCCGACATGGAGGAGGATTTCGATCTGGCCGCCGAGATCGAGCGGGAAGCAGGAGAGGAGGACTTCGCCGCGGCGCCCATCGATGACGATTTCCAGTACAGCGTCGACGACGTGTTCTCGGAGTTCAAGAAAGGCGTGCAAGAGGTCGTGGAGAAGGAGGACTCGGCGACGCATTTCGATCTCGGGATCGCATACAAGGAGATGGGTCTGCTGGACGACGCCATCCAGGAGTTCGAGATCGCCTCGGGGGATCAGGCGCGCTGCGCATCGGCGCTCTCGATGATCGGGCTGTGCTACGTGGAGAAAGGCCAGCACAGCGATGCCATCAACCGTTTCAAGGATGCGCTCCATCAGCCGGGCATCGGCAAGCAGGAGGAGACGGGCGTCTATTACGAGATCGGGCGGGCTTACGAGGAGCTCAACGACCTCGACGAGATGCTCTTCTACTACAAGAAGGTCTACAAGCGGGATGCCAAGTTCCGGGACGTGGCCGCCAAGCTCAAGAAGTACCTCAAGGGAGGGCCGAAGGACGACGGTCCCAAGAAGGGCGGACCGGGCGGACCGGGCGGACCGAAGTCCACCAAGGACAAGATCTCGTACATGTGAGCTGCCGGCGGGGTCGTGAGGCCCCGCGGGGTGATGGATGAACTATCTGACGCATTTCCAGCTGAACCAGGAGCCGTTTTCGAATGCGCCCGTGACGCGTTTCTATTACAACAGCGTCCAGCATTCCCAGGCCATGGTTCGCCTCATGTTTGCGGTCGACAACATGCGGGGGCTGGCCATCTGCGTGGGAGATATCGGGGCAGGCAAGACGACGCTGGCCCGCAGGATGCTGGACAACCTGCCGGACAAGCAGTACGAGGCGGCCCTGCTCGTCATCATCCACTCGGGTATCACGGCCGGCTGGCTTCTGAGGCGGATTGCGCTGCAGCTGGGCGTCGAGAGCCCGGCCGAGGACAAGCTCGCGCTCCTGAGCCAGCTCTACCAGCGGCTCGTCCAGCTGTACGAGCAAGGCAAGAAAGCCGTGGTCCTGATAGACGAAGCCCAGATGCTCCAGACCCGAGAGATCATGGAGGAGTTTCGCGGCCTGCTGAACCTGGAGGTGCCGGAGCGCAAGCTGCTGTCCTTCGTCTTCTTCGGGCTTCCCGAGCTGGAGCAGAACCTGATGCTGGATCCGCCGCTCGCACAGCGGGTGGCGCTGCGATACCGGATCGAGCCGTTCAACAAGGAATCCACCGACGCGTACATCAAGCACCGGCTCCGGATGGCCGGCTCGAAGAAGATGCTCTTCAGCAACCTGGCCGTCGAGTCCATCCACCACTACAGCCGGGGCGTGCCCCGATTGATCAACACCCTGTGCGACAACTGCCTGTTCGAGGCCGCCATTTCCAAAAAGCCAGTGGTGGACAAATCGATGGTCGAGACCATCTCGTCGAACCTCGGTCTCCACCCGCAGCAGCAGGACCTGCCCGAGGCGGTCAAGGCCCGTCGCAATGCCGGCGTGCTCGCACCCGGAGAGTCCAGCGCCGGGCGGATTCCGCTGGCTCGTCCCCAGGGCGTGAGCATGGAGGAGATCGACAGATTCCTTGACACCCATACCAAGGTTTAGATACTTGAGCGCTCAGGGGCGCGGGTTGCGCTCCCTGCCAGACGAGGAGAAGACCGAAAGCCCGGGAGGTGCAGCCAGAGAGCAAGACCGTTTTGATGCGGGTGTAATTCAGTGGCAGAATGCAAGCTTCCCAAGCTTGACGTCGTGGGTTCGACTCCCATCACCCGCTTCGAGGATCGCGGAGAGCCTCGATCACTGCTATGGTGATCGAGGCTTTTTTCCGGGAGCAAGCCGTTGAGGTCCAGAGCCCGAATTCTCGCCTCGGTGCCGCTGCTTCTCATCGTGACCGTGCTGATCGGGGCGGTGGGCTTCATCAAGAGCGACTACGCAGCCAGGCGCATCTGCACGGCGCTCGAGGATGGGGTGCGCGAGCGCTTCGGGCTCGATGTCGAGGTCGAGCGCTGCGAGGTGGATCTGCTGCCACCGGCGCTGGATCTGCGGCGGATCCAGCTCGCCGGGGACGGCCGGAGCCGCTTGCTGGACGTGGCGGCGCTGCGCATCGAGCTGAACTCGCTGGCCTTGCTCTCGGGCGCCTTCGAGCTGGAGCGCCTGTCGATCCGCGAGCCGTCCGTCTTCCTGGTCCTCGGCGGGGGGCGGCTCGTGAACCTGCCCCCCCTCAAGTCAGCCGCCGCGGGCGGCGGCCAGGGGCCGGTCTGGGCTTCCGAGTCCATGCCCGCAGAGGTCGAGATCGAGGGCGGGCGGCTCCATCTGGTGATCGAGGAGAAAGGCCTGCTCCAGCTTCGCGACGTGGGCGCTGCGCTGCGCAGCGAGGGGCAACAACTGGATGTGACGGCTGCGGTCGGTAGCGGAAGCCTGGAGCTGGCCGGCCTGCACGGGACCTCTCTGCGCATCGAGGGCGGAAAGCTCAAGGCGAGCGCTCGCGCGGACTCGATCGAGCTGTCGCGTCTCGCCCTGGACGTGGGCGGTTGCAGTATCTCCGGGAGCGGAGAGATCCGGGCGCTGCGCGAGCCGGCGGGGCCGGACCCCCGCTTGCGACTGACCGCCAGCGGTCCCGTGTCTCTGATCAGCCGGCTGCTGCCCGCCGTACCCGAGATGGCCGGTCAGGCGATGATCAGCGCGGATACGTCGAGAGGCGAGGGCGGCGGCCTCCAGGCCAGCGGAAGGCTGGAGGTCGTCGGCTTCGGAATCGCGGCGGTCTCGGGCGTGGATCTCAAGACCGCCTTCTCACTGGAGGCCGCCGGGCTGGCCCTGGATGGGCTCCAGGCGAGCAGCCGGGCCGGCGCGGTGAGCGGCTCTGTGCGCCTGGCTCTGGCGCAGCCCTTCGCGTTCTCGGGCCAGCTGGAGCTCGCACAGGCGGATCTGGCCAAGGGCCTGGCGCTCGGAGGCCTCGACTTCGAGGCGATCGATCTGCACGGCCCGGGCTCGCTTTCCTTTCAGGGCCAGTTCGCCTCGAGCCGGGGACCTGGCGTCACGCTCCAGCTCGACCTCGACGCGGAGCGCTTCGGCGTCAAGGGCTCGCAGGGGCCCGTGCTCTGCATGGATGGCGCCCGGCTTCGGGTGACCGGAGACTTCTCGGGCAAACGCGTGCGCCTGCCGTCGATTCGGATCCTGAGAGGCGAGAGCCGCTTCGAGGGTGACGGGCAGATCCGCTTCGGCGGAGGTTCCGTGTCCGCGTCTCTTCGGGCCTCTCCGCTCGATCTCGGCGACCTGTCTCCCCTGGCCGGCCTGGACCTCACTGGTCGCGGCGAGCTGACGGCGAGCGTGTCGGGCGCCTTTCCCGTGCCGGAGATCGAGCTCGACCTGCAGCTGGACGACATGCACGCGGACGGGCTGCCCATCGGCTCGCTCCGGGGGAAGGTGGGCTTGAACGCAAGCGGCTTGTTCTTCCGCCCGCTTCGCCTGCTGCCCGGCACGGGGCGGATCGTGCTCTCGGGAGAGCTGGGGCTCGAGCCACCTCATCGGCTGGCGTGCACCGCAGAGCTTTCCGGCGTGGGGATCGCGGCCCTGGCGAACGCACTCGGGGGCGGGCCGGGTGCCGTCGATGGTGTCATGGCTGGTCGGGTGGAGGCGGGCGGCAGCCTGGCGTCCCCGACGCTGGACTTCCAGGTGGGCTTCGCGGGCCTGCGGCTGGGACCACAGCTCGTCGAGGAGGGGGGCGCGATCGGACGATACGAGGACGGCGCCTGGCAGCTCCAGCTGCTCGAGGCCAGGCTGGGTCCGGGCTGGATCTTCGCCCAGGGCGGCATCTCGAGGGATCTCGGGCTGGACTTGACGGCCTACTCGACGGGCCTGCGCGCGGCCTCGCTCTTCGCCTTTGCCGGAAGAGCGGACTGGATCGACTTCCGGGTCGACCTGCACACGAGCGTGAAGGGGCCGCTGCTCTCGCCGGCCCTGGAGGGCTGGGCCAAGGTCTACGACACCGAGATCCGCGGGCACGCGGTGGAGGACTCCTTCGTCTCGACCCGCGTCACCACGGAGTCGGTCCGCGTGGAGGGGCGCTTCCTGGGCGGCATGGCCATTCTTTCCGGCCGGATGGATCTGATCCGGCACCTGCCTTTCGAGGCGGAGCTGCTCTTCGGCTCGGGCTCGCTCGGCCGCTTCCTGCCGGATGCCCTGCAGGCTGCCGGGCCTTCGCTCGAGCTGCGGGGCGCGCTGCGATCGACCGGCCGCTTGCTCCAGCCGCACAGCGTCCGGGCGGACCTGGAGCTGGATCGAGCTCAGCTGAAGCTGGCCAAGCTCGACTTCCACAACCGGGGGCCAGTCCAGCTCTCCCTGACCGGCGATCGCTTCAAGGTGGGGCGTTGCGAGATCCGGGGGATGAAGACGAGGCTGCGGCTTCAGGGGAGCGCGAATCGCTCCGGGGCTGCCCTGACCGCCGAGGGCGCGCTGGACTTCGGCTTGCTGCCGCTGGCGACGGCGCTCTTTCCACTGGCCGACGGCGAGGCGCAGCTGCGCCTGAGCTTGACCGGCCCCTGGTCCGGGCTGCGCTTCAGCGGATCGGCGGCCCTGTCCGCGGATCGCCTGCGGGTGCGCGGCCTGCCCGCCGATCTGGAGGACGTCGAGGGCGCGATCGAGCTGTCGCCGCGGCAGGTGGAGGTGACCCGCATCCAGGGTCGGCTCGGGGGGGGGCGCTTCTCGGTCCGGGGCGGGCTGGGCCTTGCCGGCCTGCGGCCCGAGAAGCTTGCCCTGACGATCGAGCTGGACAGGGTCCGGCTCGATCTGAGCCGCAAGCTCTGGGCGCTCGGCTCCGGCACCCTGGGCCTGATCGCCCAGCCGGGCTCCAGGCCGAAGCTCTCGGGCGAGCTCCAGCTGCACGAGGGCGGATACGAGGAGCAGATCTCCCTGGTGACGCTCTCGAACGGCCTGTTCCGGCGCCGGCGTCCCTATGCGCGCACCTACGATCCGGACAAGGAGGTCGTGGACTTCGATGTGCGCTTGCTGGCGCCCGAGAAGTTCCAGCTCGTCTACGACCTGGAGCTGGCCAAGCTGCTGGCGGAGATGAAGGGCGAGCTCCGCCTGACGGGCTCCAACGAGCGCCTGGGGCTGCTGGGAGAGATGGAGGCGCTCGAAGGGAGCGTATCCTACCTGAGCAAGGCCTTTCACGTCGACTCCGCGCGCGTCCGCTTTGTCGACGAGTTCGGCATACAGCCTCGCTACGAGATCGTCGCATCGAGGACCGAGGTGGTCGATCGAGACGAGGGCGAGACATCCTACTCGATCGGGCTGCGCCTCGCGGGGGATGCCGAGGGCCTCAAGATCGAGCTGCAGTCCAGCCCCTTGTTGGACGAGCGGGACATCATCACGCTCCTGTCTCTGGGGGTCACGAGCCGGGACGTGGATTCTCTTCGCAGCGATGATCTCTTCGGGCTCGGGGGGGAGATCTTCATCCGCTCCTTCAAGCTGGACGAGCGGATGAACCGGCTGTTCCCCTTCCCCAGGGAGGTCATCCAGCCGAAGTACTTCCGGCTGCGCAGCCGCTTTTCGGCGCGCACGGGTACGGCGCCGCGTCTGGAGACGGGGGTCAAGCTGCGCCTGATCAGCGACAACCTGGATCTGGACTACAGCCGCTCGCTCTTCGACGACACGGACCAGAGCCTGGATCTCTCCTATCGTCTCTCGCGCAGCATCTCGGCCCGCATGCGCTGGGAGGACTCCCAGGAGATGGATCTCGGCGATCTGGGCCTGGATCTGAAGCTGGACTGGGAGTGGTGATCCGTGAGCGGCGGACGACACAAGGCGATGCGCCTCGCGGTGGCCCTGGTCGCCGTGCTCGGGTCGGAGGCCCGGGCGCAGCCGCATCGCCTCCACGGACAGACCGTCTTGTCGGTTCGTCTGGAGGGCCCGGGCTTGACCCAGCAGGAGGGCATGGGCTACATCGAGGTCCACCCGGGCGATCGATTCCAGATCGAATCGGTGCGCCGCTCGGTCAAGCTGCTCTACCACCTGGGCCTCTTCGGTCAGGTCCGGGTGACCGCCCGGCAGGTGCCCGGCGGCCTGGAGCTGGACTTCGTCTGCATCCCCAAGAAGATCGTGCTGTCGGTGGAATTCCTCGGCGCCAGCGCGGTGGACGAGGTGGAGCTGAGCCGCCTGAGCCGGCTGGAGCGCGGGGAGGAGTACGATCACTGGAAGATGGAGTCGACGGCCGCAGACATCCGCCAGCTCTATCGAAAGCGGGGCTATCGCAAGACGCGCGTCATCGCCCGGGCGGAGGAGGTCTCGGGCGATGTGCAGGTGCGCTTCTTCATCCAGGAGGGAGAGCCGACGCGCATCTCCCGCCTGGTCTTCGTCGGCCAGGAGGTGTTTTCCAGCAAACGGCTGAGCGAGGAGATGGAGATCGGCCAGGGAGACATTCTCGACGTGGAGCGCATCCGCGCAGGCCGCGAGCGCCTGGTCGGTTTTCTCCACCGGGAGGGCTATCTGGAGGCCTCGGTATCGGAGCCGGAGATCGATCTGGAGAGCGATGCGCTGGCCGAGGTGATCGCCCTGACCGTCCATCCCGGCAGGCGGGTGCGCCTCGCCTTCGAGGGCAACCAGGTCATCCAGAGCGCCGCGCTGGAGGATGCGCTCGGCGCGGATGAGGGTCTCCGCCTGGACGGGTCGGGCGTGCGCGAGCTGTGCGAACGCATCGGAGATCTCTACCGGCAGCGAGGCTTCGCGCGGGTCGAGGTGCGCGCCTCGGTCGAGATCGATCGAGTGCGGAGGGCCGAGCTGGTGACCTTCCAGATCGAGGAGGGGCCGCGCGTGACCGTCAGGCGGATCGATTTCGAGGGAAATGCCGAGTTCTCGGACAGGGAGCTCGTGGGCTACATCCACAACGCCATGCTGGATGCCATCCCGCAATCCCTGCTGGGGCAGCCCGTCGATCGGGGCGATGTGGACGTCTTCGCCGGCGGGCATCCGATCCGCGGCCGGCCTCGTCGGGTCAACCGCCCCCAGGGCTTCCTGTTCGAGATCGTCCCCGAGACGGTATTCCTGCAGAAGCCGTATCGCGAGGCCATCGGGGCGATCGAGGACCTCTACCGCAGCAGGGGATACCTGCAGGTCCGGATCGGCTCGCCCATCCTCTACTACGATGCTTCCGGCGCGAACCTCCGCGTCGCGATCCCGATCGAGGAAGGGCCTCAGACGCGGGTGGAGTCGATCTCCTTCGAGGGCAACGAGGCCGTCGAAGCCCGGGAGCTGCTGCGCGTGGCGGAGGAGGCGGCTCGCTTCATCAAGGCGGGAGAGCCGCTCGACCCGTACGGGGTCGAGGTGCTGCGCAAGGAGCTGACCCGCTTCTATGCGAACCGGGGCTATGCTTACTGCCGGGTCGAGCGGAGCCTGGTCTACTCGGCGGACCGCACGCTGGCGGGGGTGCTGTTCAGCTTCTCCGAGGGACCGCAGGTCCGGGTCCGGCGCGTGCTCGTGCGGGGCAACGTGGTGACCGCGCGCGAGATCTTCGACCACCTGGTCGCCTTGCGGCCGGGAGAGATCGTCTCTCCGGGGCGGATGAGCGACACGCAGGACGCGCTGCTGGACCTGGGCGTCTTCTCCTCCGTCGAGATCAAGCTCGTCGATCCAGACGTGCCCGAGGCGCAGAAGAACGTGGTCGTCTCGGTCCGGGAGCGCTTGGAGCACCAGCTCGTCTTCGGACCCGGCATCTCTTCGGGGGAAGGCGTGCGGCTGGTCGTGGAGTACACCCACCGCAACCTGTTCGGCTACGGGCTCGAGTTCGTCAGCAAGGCCAAGCTGAACTACCAGGTCTTCTACCCCCTGCTGCAGTCGTCTCTGAAGCGGCGTTACGAGGAGATGCCCTTCCTCGAGGGCCTGGAGGGCTGGCTCTTCGCGGGCGTCCACTGGCCGCGGATCTGGTTCTGGGAGCGGGAGGTGGCGGGCCGGATCGACGTGCTGGCGCTTCAGGACCACGCCATCTCCTATGACCTGACGAAGGTGTCGCTGACCCCCGGCTTCGATCTGAAGCTCACCTCGCAGCTGACGCTCAAGCTGGAGTACGAGTTCGAGTACAACAGCCTGACCTGCCCCTTCGGCGAGGAGGAGGTGCTATGCCCGGAGGGCTCGGGGATGCGCTGCGGAGAGGCCAGGCGCCGGCTGCCGGTCTCACCGTGCGGCGGTGCGACCAGCGAGCAGCGCTGGCTCCGCTACGACGAGGGCTCGCTCCTGATCGGATCGCTGCGACCCGAGCTGCGCTGGGACCGGCGAGACAACCCCTTCAACCCGCACTCGGGCATCCTGGTCACCTTTCGCAGCGAGCTGGCGAGCAGCTTCATGCCGGACAAGGAGGTCCTGTTCGTCAAGCTGGACGGTCAGGTCTCCGGCTACCTGCCGCTGGGACGCGCGCTGACCCTCGCGCTCTCCCTTCGCTCCGGCGCCATCATGCACCTGACCGCCGACTCCCGAACCCCCTCCCACAAGCTGTTCTTCCTCGGAGGACGCAACACGATCCGTTCGTACAACGAGGAGGCCTTGATCCCCAGCGACCTCGATCCGCCCTGCATCGTGACCCGGACCGGCAGGCAGGGAGAGGTGGTCTGCGTCTCGCCGGGCGGCAACGCCTACCTGACCCTCAAGGCCGAGTTCCGTTTCCCCCTCGTGCCCGATCGGATCGACGGCGCTCTGTTCGCGGACTTCGGCAACCTGTGGGTCGAGCCGGCCAACTACAACCCGATCGACCTGCGGCCGGCGGCCGGGGTCGGCGTCCGCCTGGTGACGCCGATCGGACCGGTGGCCTTCGACCTGGGCGTCAACCTCGATCCGGACGACGCCCGGGCCGAGGATCGGTGGAATCTGCACTTCAACATCGGGGTGTTCTGAGAGAGCGCGGTCAGTCCTTCGAGGCGAGGTTGCGATCGACGATCTGCTCGACGAGCTGCATGGACTCGTCGTCGAAGTTGACGAACTCGATGCCCATGCCCGGGAAGCTATTCGGAGACTCGGCCTCTTCCGGGTGGACGACGCGCACCACGCGACCGAGGCCTTCGATCAGCTTGGCGCCGTCCCGCAGGTAGAACTGGAGGTAGACCAGGCTGCCCTCCTCGCGGATGTCATCGGTCCGGATGAACATGCCCCCCATGCTGATGTCGGTCGAGTACTCGGCGAGGAAATCGTCCAGGGTGTCGAAGCGATACTGGATGAGGAGCGACACGGGTGCGCGCGGGTAGCGCCTTCGCTCGTCCTTTTCTTGATTGGGTTCGGTCATGGAGCCTCCCGGTCAAGCCGCACCGGCCGAGAATAGACCGGTGCACTTCAAAAAGCAACAGCGCCTTCCCCCAATCCCCCAAGGGACCCGTCAGTGGAGATCCGCCTCGAGCTCGAGCTGCTTCTCGACGGCCGCGGCCAGGGCCTCGTCGTCCGGATCCTGCTCGGTCAACGGGCGCAGGGCGGCTCGGTAGCTCGTCTGCCGCCCAAAGGGCTCGAGCCGGAGCCGGAGACGGGCGGCGTCCGCGCTGCCGGGGGCGGTGCGCAGCAGAGCGCGCTCCAGCTGCTCTCGATCGCGGTCGTCGAGCATGGGCGGCACGGGGGCGCGGAAGGCAATCTCCAGCATGCCCAGGTACTCCCCCCGCCGGTAGGGCTGCAGCAGGAGGCTGTCTGCGACGCGGCGCGGAATGAGGATCATCCGGTCGTCGCCTGCGCCGAGGATGATGTGCAGCCCGTCGACCCGGCCCGCCAGCCTCTCGTCGCGGTCCATGCCCAGGCTGGACAGCACCACGACGAGATCGGCCCGGCCCTCGATCTCTCGAAGCGCGCGGCTCGCCGCAGCCTCCGGCTCGATGAGCTGGAGGCCTTCGCCCGGCGAGGGCGCCCCGTCGGGCGAGCCCCAGGGTCCGGTGAGCCCGATCAGCCCGATCCGAACGCCGTTGCGCTCGCGCAGCGCGTACGGCCTCAGGACGCACGCGCCGTGCCGATCGACCAGGTTGGCGGACAGCAGCTCGATGCGATGCGCCCGGGCCTCGGCCTGCAATGCGTCGAGGCCGTAGCGCAGATCGAGCCGGCTCACCGCCCAGGCGTCCAGGCCCATCCGGCCGTGGGCCTCGATGAGGAAGGCGGCCCTGGATCGCTTCCGCACCCGGGAGTCGAATGGATTGCGGCGGCGCGCGAAGAGCATGTCGCCGGAGTCCAGCAGCAGCACGCCGCTGCGCTCGCGGCGCGTGCGCTCGACCAGGGCTGCTTTCTTGGCCAGACCGCCAAGCCGGCCGCTCGCTCAGCCGCAGGGCTCGATCTCTCCGAGCTGGTTGGCCTGGTAGAGGAGCCAGACCTCGCCGGGACGGGCCGGGGGCGGCTCGGGGGGCGCCTCCCCGCGCGGGCGCGGGGAGGCGCAGGCGCAGGCCAGCAGGCAGAGCAGCGTCGCGGTCATGCGCGAGGTCGCGGGCGAGCGGCCACCCACCGGCCAGATCCGCCTCGTCGCGCAAGCGACACCGCGGGCCCGGTCCTTCCCGGGGCCGAGCTTCGCAGCACGCGCGCCAGCGGCACGGTCGAGGAGCGATGGGCTCACGAAGCGGCACCTGGACGGGCCGGATGCTCGGCAGCCGCCAGGCCCTCTGCGAGCAGGCCGGTCTCGTCGAGCTGCCCGACGGAGGACAGGCCGACCGGCCGCAGCGGTCCCCCGCCCGCCGGCACCTGCTCGAGGTTGCCCTCGGGCAGCAGCAGGTAGTCGAAGCCCATCCGGAGCGACTCGGCCGCCCGCGCAGCCGCGGCCGGCACCGAGCGGATCTCGCCGCTCAGGCCCACCTCGCCGAAGACGGCCGCCTGCGGCCGGACGGGCCTGTCCCGCTGGGAGCTGAGGATCGCCAGGCAGATGGCCAGATCGGCCGCGGGCTCGTCCAGCCGCAGCCCGCCGGCCACGTTGAGAAAGAGATCGCAGCCGGCCAGCGGAAGCCCGAGCCGGCGCTCCAGCACCGCGGCCAGCAGGGCGACCCGCATCGGATCGCATCCCAGTGCGGTCCGCCTGGGGAGGGCCGCCGGGCTGGGGCTGACCAGGGCCTGGACCTCGACCAGGATGGGCCGGCTGCCGCGCAGGGCCGCGAAGACCGCCGAGCCGGCCGCAGCGCTCGGGCGGTCGGCCAGGAAGGCGGCCGAGGGATTCGGCAGCTCGACGAGCCCCCGGCCGGTCATCTCGAAGACGCCGATCTCGCTGGCCGCGCCGTGGCGGTTCTTGTGGGCGCGCACCACGCGCAGACCGCGGCCCGCATCGGCCTCGAAGTAGAGCACGGTGTCCACCAGATGCTCCAGGGTGCGAGGGCCTGCCAGCGTCCCCTCCTTGGTCACGTGGCCGATGAGCACCAGTGCGAGCTTCGCCTGGCGGGCCAGATCGGAGAGCCTGGAGGCCGACTCGCGCACCTGGGCCACCGAGCCGGGCGCCGAGGGCAGATCGGGGCAGCGCAGGGTCTGGATGGAGTCGATCACCAGCAGTCCGAAGCGTCCCTCGCGCACAGCGCCGATCACCTGCTCGCAATCCGTCTCGGCCAGCAGGTGGAGGCGATCGAGCGCCGCACCCAGGCGGTCGGCCCGCTGGCGCACCTGGGACGGCGACTCCTCTCCGGAGACGTACAGGCAGTCGAGGCCGGCGCGCTGCGCCCCGTCGCAGACCTGGATCAGCAGGGTGGACTTGCCGATGCCCGGCTCGCCGCCCAGCAGGACCGCGCTGCCGCAGACCAGACCTCCACCCAGCACGCGGTCGAGCTCCGCGATCCCCACCGGCGTCCGGTCGTTGTCGCTCGGCTGGATGCGGCTGGCGGGTATGGGTCGGCTCGCAGAACCTGGCCGCTCGGCGGAGCCCCGGACGGCGCTCTCCTGCTCGAGGGTGTTCCAGTTGCCGCAGCCCGGGCAGACCCCCAGCCACTTCGGCTCCACGCGTCCGCAGTGCGCGCATCGGTACTGGATCCGCTGGCGGGCCACGGCGTCGAGCATAGGCGAGGTGGCGCTCTCGCGCAAGGCGGCCCATCGACAGGATCTCTTGCCACCCGATCCGGGACGCCAGATCGTCGTGCAAATCAAGGAGCTGCGCCGAAGTCGAGCGGAGGCGTGGTTCTCCACGTCGAGCATCGACTTC
>JAFGRB010000141.1 GCA_016935365.1 Deltaproteobacteria bacterium | reverse complement strand
TTCGCTGTGCTCGATCTTGCCGAGGTGGATCTCCATTGACGGGCATTTCGCAGTATTACGGAAAATCGAGAGGAGCGAAAAAAAAGAGCGACCGGCATTGCTCGCAGTTTGAGAGCTTGCACCCACTTGCTTCACACGGCGAGCTGTGGCAGGCTCTTTGAGGGTCATGGCAGACAAGAGCGGCGCGAAGCGCGAGCGAAGGACGCGCAAGAAGGAAGCGAAGAGCAGCAAGCCGGACAATGCGAGCGAGCGGCTCGGGCGCATGGAGTCGATGCTCGACCTGCTGCTCAAGGCCGCGCTGCGCGGCCGCTTGTTGCCGGCCGATCGGCGCGAGGTCAAGCGCTACCTCGCGGCGCGCAAAGAAGAGCACCGGGAGCCGGGCGAGCAGCAGCGGGCCGAAGTTCCCCGCTGCCCGGTCTGCAGGTCCCCCCTGGATGACCCGGCAGCCGAACGCTGTCCTCACTGCCGAGTCCTCCTGGACGTCGCGAGCTGAAGACGGAGGCCTGCGTGCAACTCGAGCTGCTCGACAAGCTGGCCGACGAGAACGTCGCCGAGCTCTTTCTGGGGCGCCTGGAGTGCCCCGGCGGACCGCAGCTGGTGTCGGTGCGCAGGTTGCTCCGGCAGGTCGCTTCCGTGCCGGGCGTGCTCGATGCGCTGGAAGAAGCCTCGCAGCAGGCCCGGCAGATCCGCCACGGTCACCTGCTCTCCCATCTGGCCTTCGTGTCGTCTGGCGGCGATCACTACTGGATCAACGCCCGGACCCTGGGTTTCGATCTCGAGACCGTCTTGATCAGGCTGGCCTCGCGGGAGGTGCGGATCACCCCGCTGCGGGTCCTGCAGATCGGCGTGGACTTTATCGAGGGGCTGGCCGCGATCCACGCGCGGGGCTTGGTGCACGGCGGTCTGGACCCGCGCCAGGTCGTGGTGGACTTCGGCGACGGCTACTCCCGGCTGGACGGCGTGGGCTACGAGGCGGCCCTGATGCGCATCAAGGACATCAAGCAGAGAGTCCGACGCGGCCGATCGGCCAGCCTGCCACCCGAGGTGCTCCAGGGCCGCGAGGGAACGCAGGCCGCCGACGTCTTCTCGGCGGCCGCGATCCTCTACCTGATGCTGACGGGCCGGCAGCCACTGGGCGAGATGCGCGGTGGGACCGTGTCCACCCGACACGCGGCGGTCCTGCCGCCTTCGAAGCTGGAGCGCTCTCTGCCGTACTCGTGCGACGCGGTCTTCGTCAAGGCGCTGGCCATCTCTCCGCGCGGGAGGCACGAGTCGGGCGCCTCGCTGTGCTTGGCCCTGTCGACGCTGAGGAAGTCACTCGTCCAGGGCGCCGACGAGGCCCGCAGGGGAGTCTGCGACTTCATCTCCCACCTGTATCCCAACGAAGCCAACGTGGCGGGCATGCCCGGCAGTCGCGATCGGCCCGCCACGAGCCCGCCCATCGAGATCGATGCCCGGATCGACGCTTCTGCCTGGCAGGAGGCGACGGAGCCCGCGGCTTTCCCCTCGGCAGCCGAGGAGCCGACCGCGCCCGCCGTGGCCTTCAGCCCGCCCCCGGCGCGCAGGCAACCGATACGGCGGGGCGAGCTGCAGGACGACTCCGACTGGGTCTACGAGCCGCTGGAAGGAGGAGGGCCGGACGCGGGTGATCAAGCCGACGCGGCCAGGCCGCGCACCGGAGCTGTCCCGGTGCATGACACCGAGGAGATGCGCGCCGCGAGCGTGCCGTCTCTGGCGCGCGAGCTGGGCCCGGATGCGCGGACGGAAGTGGGCCCGCCACGCGCGTTGCACTCCGACACAGAGGTGATGCCTGCCGTGATCCCGAGGGAGGATGAGATCGAGCCGGCGGAGATGGCGGACGCGTCCACGATCCACTCGGCGCCCTCGCCGGAGGACGGCGAGGCGCCTGGCCAGGGCTCGCTCTGGCGAAGGCCGAGCACGCTGATCGCGGTGAGCCTGTGCGCGATGGTACTCGTGTTCTCACTGCTCTACCTCATGGGCGGGCTCTCGTCGGATCCGGAGGTGGCTCCTTCCGGCCCGCCTTCCGATGCCGCCTCCTTCATCGGCTTCCTGTCGGTCGGAGCCGAGCCGGGCGCCCGGGTCATCCTGGATGGGGAGGTCCTTCCGGGCCAGACGCCCTTGAAGCGATACGTGGTCAAGGCCGGCAGGCACCGTCTGGTGGTCAAGGGCTCGGACAAGGTTCTGGTGAAACGCACAGTCGAGATCAAGGCCGGCGAGCACATGCAGGTCCAGGTACCGGAAGGAGGCGCGGAGTCCTCATCGGGCCAGACTGCTCCGGCCGACAAACCCTCGCAGCCTTCGGCGGACGACGAGCCTGACCCCATGAGGCAAGTGGACGACATCCTGTCCAAGCCGCCGCAGCAGGTACGGAAGAAGACGAAGAAGACGAAGAAGACGAAGAAGAGCCGGAGGCGCCACCGCCAGCGCAAGTCCCACAAGCCCAAGAGCAAGCGGGAGGTCCGCAAGAAGTGAACGCGCAGGGAGACACAGAGCCGATCGAGGTCGTCGTGGTCGAGGACGACCCGCGTACGCTCAAGAACCTGGTGCGGCTGCTGGACTCCTACGAGGGCTTCACGGTCGTGGGCAGCGCGCTTTCCGGCGAGGCGGCGCTGGAGACGGTCAGTGCCTGGCGCCCGCAGGTCGTGGTGCTGGACCTGGAGTTGCCCGGCATCGATGGCATCGAGGTCACGGGGCGCATCAAGTCCTCGTATCCCGAGATCGAGGTGCTCATCCTGACCTCCTTCGACAACGAGATCAAGGTCTACAACGCGATCCAGGCCGGGGCCAGCGGCTACCTGGTCAAGCGCATGGCACCCGAGAGGATCTGTGAGGCCATCAAGGACGTGCTGGCGGGCGGCACGGTCATCGAGGCGCGGCTGGCCAAGCGCTTCTGGAACTACTTCAGGAGCGTCCAGGGAAAGAAGAAGAAGCACGAGCCGGCCCTGCTGACGGACGAGGAGCGCGACGTGCTGCAGATGATCGCCCGCGGGCTCACCAACCAGGAGGCCGGCGAGGTGCTGCAGATGGAGCGGCGCACCGTCCGCACCCACCTGTCTCACATCTACCGTAAGCTGGGCACCAACTCCCGCTCCGAGGCGGTGGTCATCGCGCTGCGCAAGGGCCTGATCCACCTCTGAGCCGCAGACGGCGCCACGCGCCCAGGCCGAGCAGGACCCACATGCACCACGCACAGGGCGTGGCCGAGCTCGCGCCGCAGCCGCAGCCCTCGCCGGCCGGCACGCAGCGCCAGGTCCCGTCCTGCTTGGAGAGCTCCTCGCCCGAGCCGCAGATCGGCACGCAGACGACCTCGCCCTGATCGACCAGCTCGGAGAAGCCCTCCGGGCAGCCGGAATCGTGGTCCGAGCCGCCTTCGCCGACGGCTCCGCCGTCCGCGCCGCCGCCGTCCGTCCCGCCGTCCGTCCCGCCGTCCGGCAGCGGCGCGATCACGGATGCTCCCAAAACGTACTCGCTCATGGGCATGTCCCGGTTGGCGGGCTGGAAGTACCAGGTGCGGCCCGGCTCGAAGGGCGCGGCGGGATCGGGCTCGATCAGGTCGAAGCTGCCTCCGGCCGTGAGCTCGAAGTCGTAGTCGGAATGCAGCCCGGCCATGCTCAGGCTGTGGGTGACCGGCTGGTCCGCGCGCACCAGGAGCGTGATCTCGGTGCCGGCCAGGGGCTGGCTGCGCAGCGAGATCGCGAGCTCGGTCGCGTCCTCGGGCAGCTCGACGAAGTAGTGCAGCTCGGCGGGCACGAAGTCGACCAGCGAGGCGTACTGGCCCAGGACCTCCTTGCCGTAGACGAAGCCGGTGTGGCCCTCGGCGCGAAGGGGCAGGAAGCGCTCGCAGACGTCGATGCCCCGCGCCTGCGCCAGGGCGCGGATCTCTCCGACCTCGCCCGGCTCGAGCGCCTCGGCAGCCCGCTCCAGGAAGACCTCCGTGGCGGTCGGGAAGTCGATCTGCTGCGGGAAGTGGGAGATGACGTCCAGGTAGAGCGGATCGGCGCGCTCCGCTCCCAGCATCTGGCGCACGGCCCAGACGAAGCCGCTCCAGACCATGCCGTCGTCGTGCCCCTCTCCGTACAGGCCTTCGGGGCAGGTGAGCTCGTTCTCCACCTTGCGCACGTAGCCCTCGGGCATGTACAGGGGCATGCGGGAGGCGAAGTACTCGCCGAGCACGGGATCGTCGAGGGCCGAGCAGGAGAAGTAGTCGGCCGTGGCCTCGTTGAAGGCCAGCCCGAAGAAGACCGGCCCGTAATCGTCCAGCTCGCCGAAGGCCGTGGCGTTGGACTCGCCGAAGACGTGGTGCCCGTACTCGTGGAAGATCACGTCGTTGTCCAGGGCGAGATCGATCGAGCCCCACTGGCCCATCAGCACGGCCGGGCCTCCGCCGAAGTCGCTCTCGCGCTCGCTGTAGTAGGCGTTCGGTCCGTCCGCCATCGGGTAGTTCACGCCCACGTCGATCGGGCTGGGATCCGCGCCCAGGGAGACGAAGTAGTCGTGGATGGTGTTGATGGCGTAGTAGGCCTGGACCTCGACGAAGCGGTCGTCGTCGAGATCGGGATCGTCGTCACCGGTCGGTTCGATCAAATAGTTGCCATCGCCGTCCGGGGTGGCGAGCTGCTGCTTGACATTGCAGCGGCCAGAGCTCGAGCCGGTGCAGTTGGTGACCTCGACGAAGTCGCCTACCAGGTGCTCGTCCGAGCTCAGGTGGGCCAGCTCGACCTCCTCGTACGGGCCCTGGACGGGGTTGGCCGGGTAGGCGTAGCCCACGGCGGCCGGCCGGCGGAAGAAGGCATACAGGATGCGCGCTTCGCGGCCGGCCACCAGGATGTAGAGCTCGCCCAGGGGTCTACTGAGAGGCAGGTGCACCCGGTGCACGACGAAGGCCCCGCCGGGAGCCGGCAAGTAGCCGGTCTCTGCGCGCGGTGCGCCGCGGAGAGCGAAGCCGGCGCTCGAGCAGGCCTGCCCGGCGCGCTGGACGGCGAGATCCGCGGTGCAGGTCTCGGCATCGGGCGGCGCCGCGCCGAGCGGGCGCGCGTCGATGATCGCCATCCGCACGCGCTCGTCCCGGCCGAATGACACGACCAGGCTGCCGCCGAAGACCTGCAGGCCCCGGAAGCGCTGGCGAAGGTGGACCGCGGTGCCGAAGGCTGTGGGCACGGTCCTGACGGGCTCGAAGCTGCTGAGCTCGTCGCCGGGCACCAGCGCCTGCCGGTAGCGCTGGACGAAGGCCAGGGCGCGCTCGGCCGGGGATGCGCCGTCGATGGCCAGGCGCAGCCCGCTGACGAGCTGCGCGTCGCCCGCTCGACCGTGCACCCGGATGGGCCGTCCGTTCTGCGCCTCGAGGCGCGCGAGGCCCGCCGGGGATGCCAGGGCCGGCCCGCTCGAGAGCAGGGCGAGGCTCGTGAAGGAGAGGATGAGGCGTCGCATGGGCCGCTCCTTTGCAGATGGGTTCCTGCTCGACATCCCCATACTGTCCGGGAGTGTGGCCCGGGGTCAAGCGGAGGGGTTTGGGGCACTTCCCCGGAGCGCCCTGGCTAGCTGTCGTCGTCGATGATCGGGGTGAGGACGATGCGGACCGAGCCGAGCTTGCCCAGCTCGCGCTGGACGGTGAGCCAGTAGTTGACCCGCTGCTGGAGCTCGTTCGTCGACTCGACCACCTCGTCGGCCTCGCCCTGGCCGAAGGGGCTGGCCACCTTGATGACCAGGGAGTAGCGCATGGCGTCGACGGCCACGTAGGACTCGTCGCGCTGGTGCTGACCCGAGCTCTTCTCGAAGCGCTCCAGCACGTGCTGGATGCGCTCGACCAGGCGTCGGGCGTCGTGGATCTGCTCGCCCATGTCGGCAGGTCCTGATGGCCGGGCGCGGCTTCGCAGCGGCTGGCCCTCACTTGCCGGGCATGGGCGGCGGCTTCGGCCCGGTCCCTTCGGGCTGCTCCTCGCCTTCCTCGGGGGTCTCCTTGAGCACTTCTTTCTTGCAGGAGCTGGAGAGCACCCAGGCGAAGGCGCACAGCAAGACGACGAGCAGCATCAGCAGACGGCGCATGGTCTTCCTCCTTGGGGAGCCTTTCGTTCGACCACCCGCCAATGTATCGCCGCGGGCGAGGAGCGTCAACCGGGAAAAAAAAGCCCTCCCCGCGCTGGGCGGGGAGGGCTCGGATGCGTCGAGCAGGGCTCGATCTAGTGATCGATCGAGCAGTTGAACAGGCAGACGGTGTCGCTGCCGGTGTTCCAGCAGCTCGCGTTGCCCTCGCAGGGGCTCTGCTGCGAGCAGCCGGTCTGGGCATCGCCCGGGATGGCCGGCTCGCCGCCCTGGTTGATGGCGCAGCCGTGGACGCCGGAGCCGTCACCCACGGTCAGGTCCATGCACTCCTGGCCCGCGGGGCACAGGCCGCAGTTCTCGAGGCAGATCAGCTCCTGGCCCACCTGCCAGCAGCCCATGTTGCCCGGGCACTCGTAGGTGGTCGGGTTGCAGTTCGGGGCGCTTTCCGGGATGTCGCCGTCCTCCAGGCAGCCGCGGACCTCGTCGACCAGGATGTCGCAGGACTGGCCGTCCGGGCAGAGCTGGATGTCGACGCACTCGCCCTCGATGCAGTCGGTTGCGCAGGTCTCGACGTCGACCCACACGCCGCCCTGGCACTCCTGGGCCACCAGGCCGTCGCAGCGCACCGCGCCCGGCTCGCAGGGGCCGTCCACCGAGCAGTTCTCGATGCAGACCGAGTCGCCGCCCGTCAGGCCGTAGCATATGAAGTTGCCCTCGCAGGGAGTGTTCTCGTCGCAGCCGAAGGTGGCGTTCTCGGGGATGTAGCCGCCCTCCAGGCAGCCCAGCATGCCGTCGTCGGTGATCTCATCGCACTCCTGCATGGTCGGGCACTGGCCGCAGTTCTGGCTGCAGACCGTGCCGCCCGCTCCGTCGTCGAAGCAGACCTGGTTGGCCGGGCAGGGGTTGTTCTCGTCGCAGCCGGTCATGGCGCCGGCAGGGATCTGGCCGTTCTCGGTGCAGCCCATGAAGCCGTCGCCCGTGACGTCCGTGCACTGCTGGCCGGTCGGGCAGAGCTCCGAGGTGGGCGCGTCCTCACAGGCGCCGCCGGAGCAGATCTGGCCGTTGTCCGCGCAGTCTTCCTGCTCGCCCCACTGGTTGTTGTTGCAGACCTCGACCACGGTCCCGTTGCAGCGGGTCGCGCCCTGGGTGCAGCCGCCGCCCACGCACTGGCCGTTCTGGCAGGTCTGGCCGTTGTCGGAGCAGTCTTCCTGTTCGATCCAGGCATCGTTGTTGCAGACCTCGACCACGTCGCCGTTGCAGCGGGTCTGGCCCTGGGTGCAGCCCGCGTCCTCGCAGTAACCGTTGACGCAGATCTGGTTGGTGTCGGTGCAGTCGGCCGTGTCGACCCAGGCGTTGTTGTTGCAGGTCTGGACCATGTCACCGTCGCAACGTCTCTGGCCATCCTCGCAGACGGTGCCGCCCACGCACTGGCCGTTGCTGCAGGTCTGGTTCGTGTCGGTGCAGTCGGCCGTGTCGACCCAGGCGTTGTTCTGGCAGGTCTGGACCATGTCGCCGTTGCAGCGGGTCTCGCCGTTGGTGCAGGTGGTGCCGCCCTCGCACTCGCAGGTGGTTTCGTTGCAGGTCTCGCCGCCGGTGCAGTTGTCCGGGCAGGTGCTGCCGCAGCCGTCGTCGCCGCAGCAGAAGCCCTCGCAGTCGGGCCGGCACTTGCAGGTCCAGGTCGTGGCGTCGCAGTACCAGTTCTCACCATGGCTGGCGCAGTCGGCCGCGCTCTCGCACTCCTTGTCGCTGCCGCCGCCGCAGTTGAGCGCCAGCACGCCCACGGCCAGCACGGTCAGGATGACCACCGCGAATCCCAGATACTTCCTCATGCTCTTCCTCCTTGACAGATGTGACGCTTCCTTCGAGATCGAGAAACCGTCGGTTTTTGCTCAGAGTCGCGTGATACTAGGGTAATTTCGCCCCCGCTGTCAAATGCTTTTTCGAGCTCGTTTCGTCTTCGGATCCAAGGGCTTGCCCGACAGAACGGGCGTTCGAGGAGGGCTCTCAGCGCTCGCCGAACCAGCTCCCGGTCACGTCGCCGTTGACGATGACCGTGAAGTCGCCATCCCAGTGGCCGTCGCCGGTCGACTCGTGCATGGAGTCGCCGAGCTGGACGCCGTAGGGCGGGTTGCCGCCCTGGGTGGTGATGGTCGCCCAGCCGCCGAAGTTGAGTATCGACCAGTCCACGGATATCTGGTTGAGCAGCCCGAGTATCAGATCGTCCGCGCTGGGCAGCATGTCCTCGCAGGCGCCGGTCAGGTCCGGCACCCAGGAGCCGAAGGTCCTCTCGATCAGGTCCTGCAGGGCCTGGCAGTCGACCAGATCCTGCAGCGCGGCCTCCAGGCTGTCGTAGCCGAGGAAGATCTCCACCAGCAGCTCGACCAGGAAGCCGACGAACTTCTTGAACTGGATCTCGGCCACCCGATCGTCGAACCGCAGGGTGTAGACGGTCTGCGCGCCGGAGTCGTCCACCTCCACCTCGCCGGTGAAGGCGTGGACCCGCATGCCCACGTCGGCCCAGTCCAGCTCCTGGCGGGTGATGTCGATGTACGAGCACTCGGGCCAGCCCGGCTGGGCCTGGTAGTTGCACCGCGGGTCGTGATCGGCGCAGCAGGCCTCGGGGTAGCGGATCATGATCTTGTTCCAGTCCTCGGTGCCGTTGATGACCGCGCGCGGGTTGGAGTGGCTGAGCACCATGACGCCCTCGGTCCGGAGCTCGCGCAGCATCTCGGACAGGTTGTAGAAGATGTTGATCAGGGTGCCGACCCAGTCGGGCACGTACTCGTGGATGATGTCGCACAGGAAGTCGTCCACGAAGCCCCAGCCGGTGATCTCGCAGTGGTTGATGGCCCGGTCCAGGATGCCGACCACGTTCTGGACGGTGCCGGAGAAGCCGGGCAGGGCCTCGCCGATGTTGAAGTAGTGCTCGGTGTACCAGGTGCCGCCCAGCTCGGGGATGACCACCGTGTCGCCGGTCTTGGGCACGCAGAAGCCGTTCTTGCACTCGAAGCCCGGCGGGCAGTCCTCGTCGGTCTCGCAGCCGTTGTCGCCGCTGGTGCAGGCCGGCGGGCAGGGCGGATCGGTGCAGTCGTCCGGGCAGCAGTCCGGGCAGGGGTAGCAGCGGTGCTGCTCGCAGTAGTAGCCCGGCGGGCAGTCGGGGTGGTCGTTGCAGGAGTCGGGCAGCGAGCCCTCGGGCCGGCAGTAGCCGCCGTCGCAGAAGTAGCCCTCGGGGCACTGGTCGTCGTTGGTGCAGTCCTCGCCCGAGGACTCGACGCAGGTGCCGTTGATGCACACGAAGCCCGGATCGCACTGCGAGGAGTCGGTGCAGCCCTGGCGGGGATCGACCTGGATGCGGTACTCCACCCGCGACGGCCGGCCGGGCTCCTCGACCCGGACCACGTGCGTGCCGGTGATCGAGCCGGCCACGAAGGTCGAAGAGGCCAGCCCCGAGGCCGAGCTGATCGCGGTCGGGCTGGGGATGGTCGCGTCGTAGCCCGGCGGGCCGCTGTCGATCGCGAACTGGATCGTGGCGCCCTGGACCGCGATGGGCGAGGCGGGGTTCGTCACGTCCTGGACCTTGACCGTCAGCTCGAGCGAGCTGCCCGTGTAGCAGCGCAGCTCGGTCGCGCCCACCGCGCTCAAGGAGTGCATGACGGCCTTGAGCTGGATGTGGAAGTAGACGCCCTCCGGGTCCGAGGCGCAGGAGGCGTGGACCTGGAACTGGCCCGGAGTCTGGCCGGCGTTGAAGGTGACCGCCGCCAGCCCGTTGGCCTGGGTCGTGACGCTTCCGCTCGACAGCGAGCTGTCGCCGGGGTTCGAGGTGATCTGGAAGTCGACCCGCTCGCCGGCCACCGCGCCGACGCACTTCTCGAGCAGGAAGACCTTCAGCTCGACGGACTCGCCGGGCCGCATGACGTGCTCGGGGTTGCCCACCACGCTCAGCAGCTTCTCGCCGGCCCCCTGGCAGCCGTCCAGGCTGTGGCCGTCGGACGGGCCTCCGTCGTTGGGTCCAGTGTCCGAGCTGCAGCCGCCCAGGACCACGCCCAGGGTCAAGAGAACGAAAAGCGCCGTGGATAGGGATCGCATCGGGATCGACCTCCTGCGAGCCGTGGGGCTCGCGCGGGATGAGGATGCCTGCCCTATTATCGCCAGCGCCGGGTGGATTTGCAAGTGCCCTTCGGGACGGATAGACTCGGGCCAGACAGAGCCGGGAACCCTGCGATGCAGACGGAAAAAGAGCGCACCGACCACCTCAGCTGCGATACCTGCGGCAGGCGATTCGAGCCTGGCGAGGTGGAGATGACCTGCCCGGACTGCGGGCCGGGCCTGGGGACCTTGACGGTCCACTACCCCTACGAGGCGATCGCCCGCGAGCTCACGCGCGAGACCCTGGCCTCCCGGGGCGAGCCGTCCCACTGGCGCTACCTGGAGATCCTGCCCGTGAGCGAGCGCCCCGGAGCTTTGCACCCGAGGGTGGGCTGGACGCCGCTCTACGAGCTGCCCGCCCTGGCCCGAAGCGTTGGCTGCGCCCGGCTGTTCGTCAAGGACGACGGCCTGAACCCCTCGGCCTCCTTCAAGGATCGGGCCTCCAGCGTGGGCGTGGCCCGGGCGCTCCAGGCGGGCCAGGCGGTGATCTCCGCGGCCTCGACCGGCAACGCCGCCTCGTCCGTGTCGCTCTTCGCGGCCTGCGCCGGGCTGCGCTGCGTCATCTTCGTGCCCCAGGGCGCACCCGAGGCCAAGCTGGCCCAGCTGCTCATGTTCGGCGCCGAGGTCCTGGCCGTGCGCGGCAGCTACGATCAGGCCTTCGACCTGTGCCTGGAGGCCTGCGGCCGCCAGGGCTGGTACTGCCGCAACACGGCCGTCAACCCTTACCTGGGCGAGGGCAAGAAGACGGCCGCGCTGGAGATCTGCGAGCAGCTCGACTTCGACCCTCCGGATGCGGTCGTGGTCAGCGTGGGCGACGGCTGCATCATCGGCGGGCTGTGGAAGGGTTTCTGCGACTTCCAGCGCCTGGGCCTGATCGAGCGCCTGCCGCGCGTCTACGGCGTCCAGGCGGCGGGTGCGGCGCCGCTGGTGGCCGCCTTCGAGCGCGGCGCGCGGGCCGTCGAGCAGACGGTCGAGGCGCGCACCCTGGCCGACAGCATCTGCGTCGGCCGGCCCCGGGATCACATCAAGGCGCTGCGCGCGGTGCGCGAGTCGGGCGGCGCCATGCTGGCGGTCGAGGACGAGGAGATCCTCGAGGCCATGCGCCGGCTGGCCCGAGAGGCGGGCGTCTTCGCCGAGCCGGCCGGCGCGACCGGCTTCGCGGGCCTGTGCCGGATGAGCCGGGAAGGGCTCGTCGGCCGCGACGAGCGCGCGGTCGTGCTGGTGACCGGCAACGGGCTCAAGGACGTCCAGACCGCGATCCGGGCCGTGGAGCGCAAGCCGCAGGCGATCGACGCGGATCTGCCCGCCCTGGAGCGCTACCTGGCCGGGCTGGTACCCGGCGGCTGAGCGCTGGCCTCGTTCGGCTCCGCCGGCTGGGTCCCGTGTGTGGTTCGTCCAGGTCCCTGGCCGGGTGCGAAGGTGGGAGGATGCGAGCAGGCGAACAGGGCATGAGCGGAGCACGGCGCCTTGACCTTGCAGTCCGGCGCCGGTCCCATCGGCTCAGCGCTCGCGATCCCGGGATGGCTCGGTTCCGGTGGCCTGCGACTCCTTGCCGGATGGTCCGATCCGCGCTGCGGTGCGATGCGGTCACACTTGCGGCCGGACACCTGCGGATGCGACCCGGACTGGTCTTCACCTGCGCGCTGCTGCTCGTTTGCGGCGGAGCGGCCGGACAGCCCGCGCTGCCCGAGCTCGCGCTCGGGGCCGTGCCGCCGGATCCGCAGCGGGGCCAGGTGATCCTGTTCGAGCTCGAGGGCGCGCGCCCGGGCGACCGGGTCGGGGGCGCCTTCCTGGGGCGCAGCCTGCGCTTCTTCGTCGACGGCCGGGGGCGGGTGCGGGCGCTGGCCGCGGTGAACCTCGAGGACCCGACCGGCATGACGCCGGCCGCGATCCGGCTGGAGAGCCCCGAGGGCGAGACCCGCACGCTCTCCCGGCCAATCCGCGTGCGGCCGGGCCGCTTCGAGCGCCAGGAGCTCAGGGTCGATCCGCGCTACGTCCGGCCGCCCGCGAGCGCCCGCGAGCGCATCCAGCGCGAGCGCACGGAGATGAGGAGGCTGTTCGAGGCCGCGCCCACGCCGCGGGCCTGGCGAGGCTCGTTCGTCTGGCCGCGCGAGGACGAGATCACCTCGCCGTTCGGGCTGAGGCGGCTGTTCAACGACGAGCTGGCCAGCCGCCACTGGGGGCTGGATATCGACGGGCGGCGCGGAAGCCCGGTCGAGGCCATCGGCGCGGGCCGGGTCGTGATGTGCGCGAAGCGCTACTACAGCGGCGGGACGGTGGTCATCGATCATGGCCTGCGGCTCTTCTCGCTCTACTTCCACCTGTCGGCCATCGAGGTGGCCGAGGGGCAGGCGGTGCGAAAGGGGCAGCGCATCGGCCGGGTGGGCCGCAGCGGCCGGGCCACGGGCCCCCACCTGCACGTCGGCACCAAGGTCGAGGACGTGTCGTTCGACCCGGTAAGCCTCTTCGATCTAGACCTCGACGAGGGGGTGGAGCCGTGAAAGGAAGAGGCGGGTTCCCGGTTGATGGCACGCCGTCACTATACTTGACCAGGCTACGCGCCCCCTCCCTCGGCCTTCGGCCGGTCCCTCCCGCCAGGGGAGGGACGGAGCACTCTCTGTGCACTTTCGAAATATCCACCTCCCCCTTGACGGGGGAGGTCGGGCGGAGCCCGGGTGGGGGTGGAAACGCAACAGAGCGGATAGCTCCGCCCGGACGCGACGCTGCGGGCGTACGCCTCCCGGTCATCGCGCTCGCTCTGGCCCTCCTGGCCGCATGGCCGGCCCGGGCGGTCGAGCCGCAGCTCGCGGACTGGCTCTACTCTGCCCGGCCGCTCGCCCGGCAGGCCAGGCCCCCGGCCGTGCCGCCCGATCCGATCGTCTCCCCGACCCCGGGCGCCCCGGCGCTCGTGAGCTGGGGCGAGGTGTTGACGGTCACCCTGGCCGCGCCTGCCGGCCAGGCCGTCCAGGGCGGGAAGTGGTGGGCCGCGCTGAGCACGCGCACGCGGGCGCCCGGCGGAGCGGTCGTGGGCCAGCCGGTCAACGCGCGCACCTGGCTCGCCGTGCTCGGCGTCGAGCCCGGGCCCGCGCCCGGCCTGCTGAGCCTGAAGCTCCGCGTGCCCGCCAGCCTGCCCCGCGAGACCTACCACCTGGAGGTGGCCGGGCCGGGCGGCCTGCTCGGCCGGCGGGTGCACGCCGTGCGCGTGCTGGGTGCGCCGAGAGCGAGAGCGGCGCTGCGCTTCGCGCTGCTCGGCGACAACCAGCTGCGCGATCCCTCCACCCGCCTTCGGCCCGCTCCCCTGCACAGCGGCGCCTTTCCGCAGCGGGGCCAGGGCCGCGTCGAGAGCGTCTTCCGCCAGGAGATGAGCGAGCTGGCCTTCCTGGACCCGGACTTCGTCCTCTACGCGGGCGACCTGGTCTTCGGCACCGACTACGGAAGCGAGCTTCCCGAGGCCCTGCGGGCGCTGTGGTCGGCCCCCCAGGCCGTGTTCCTGGTCCCCGGCAACCACGACGGCATGGCGCTGTATCGCCTGCAGCTCAAGAAGGGCTGGCGCAGCGAGGCGCTCGGGTCGGTGCGCTGCGCGAGGCTCGTCGCCGGCCGGCTCACGGCCGACAGGCTGATGGCCTTGCTCGAGTGCCTGCACGGAGACATCCGCAAGCTGCTCTTCGCCGACCTGCAGCAGGACGGGCTGGACTACTGGCGGCGCTACCTGGGGCCGCTGGACTATGCCTTCGACCTGGGCGGCTATCACTTCGCAGGCCTCAACTCCTACTCGGGCTCGACCGAGCGGCGGCACGGCTTCGTGCTGGACGCCGGCGCGCTCGGGCTGGAGCTCGATCGGCTGGGGATCGATCTGGACGTGACCACCATGGACAACTACGGCGGCTTCGCGACCGACGCGCAGCTCGCCTGGCTGGAGCGAGACCTCGCCCGGGCGAGGGAGGAAGGCCGCGAGGTGGTCCTGCTCGTCCACCACGACCCGCGCGGCAACGCGGAGCTGGCCTGGGGCGCGCGCTACCACGCGAACCTGCCCTTCATCTCCGAGCCGCTGGGCCTGCGCGCCTTCCAGGAGTGGAACTTCGACGGCCCGGACTGGGACTCGGATCCGCGCGATGGCCGGCAGGCCGAGACCCAGCTCAAGAACAGCGCCACCCGCCTGCTCGAGCTCATCGGCCGGCACGTCTCCTGGGTCTTGACCGGGCACATCCACGACGACCGGGACGCGCGGATCGAGCCGGGGGCCGAGCTCGTGCCCGGCTCGGGCCTGCGCGCGTCGAGGCGGGTGCGCTTCGTGCGCGTGGCGACCGGCTCGTCCACCCCGCACGACGACGAGGGCTACTGGGGTTACCGCATGCTGCAGGCCGGCCCGGACGGCCTCGCGGGCCTGGTCTACCGGCCCGAGTGGGACTGGCGCTCGGTGCCCGCGGGCAACCTGTGGCTCGAGGGCAGCGGCGTGCCGGACGGGCAGGGGCGGATCTACCTGGTGGCCAACGGGCTGCCCGGCCCGGCCGAGGGCCTGCTGCGCGCCTACCTGCCGCGGGCGGCCGAGGGCTACCGCTTCAGCGCCGACGTCGGCGAGCAGCCGCGTCTGGTCGACCGGGGCGATGGCGGATCGGGCCGCGACATCTACTACCTGCGCCTGCGAGTTCCGGGCGTGGAGGCGGGCCTGGTCCCGCCGCCGGCCGGCGAGGAGCGCCGGGTCGCCGTCCGCGCCGAGCGGGCCCAAGGCAACCGGCCGCCCGAGATCCGCCTGACCTTCCTGCCGGCGAGGCCGGTGGCCGGAGAGCCGGTCCGGCTCGATGCCTCGGCGTCCCGGGACCCCGAGGGCCGGCCGCTCGTCGCGCCGGTCTGGGACCTAGGCGATGGAAGCGGCGCGCGCGGCCTGCAGGTGGAGAGGCGCTTCGCGGCCGGCCGCCACGCTGTCCTGTTCTGCGCGCTCGACGACTGCGGCGCGCGGGCCGAGGGGACTGCCGAGCTGGTGGTGGCAGCTCCGGAGCCCGCCCGCGTGCCGGATGCGGGCCTGGCCGACGCGGGGCCGAGCGATGCCGGGCCGGGCCCGGAGCGCGTACAGGCAGAGGGCTGCTCGGGCTGCGCGGCCGGCTGGATCGCGCTGGCGGTGATTGGCCTGGCTGCGTTCGCGCTGTGGTGGTGGCGGCGCCGAGGCGGGTGATCAGGCCACGTCCGCGTCAACGGTGAGTTCTCCCGTAGTCGCTGCTGTTCCCTCGCTCCCCGTCCGCAAGACACGTCCGCGCGGCTGCTTTGCGCCGGCCACCCCCACTCGTGCTCGTGCTATACACCGCCCTCCTTGGCGATCGGGGGGCCCTTAGGCCGGCTGCGCTCCGCGCTCTGGGGCGAGTGCACTCACATGCCGCTGGTCACCTTCCACGCCCCGCCCTCGCGCGCCAGCTCCATCCGGTTGAGCTCGTCGGTGATCTTCCACTGCTCGCCGGCCGGCAGGTCCATCAGGTAGCGGGTGACGTAGTGGTAGTCGATCGTGGCGCTGTCCTTCTCGACCCGAACATTCTTGATGCTGAGGTTGAGCTGGATCTTCTTGATGCGCTTGAAGTGCTCGTCGAAGTGCTTCCGCAGGCCCTCGTAGCCGTAGTCGTCGGCGGCGTCGGGGCTGCCGCAGTCCTCGAAGAAGCGCTCGGAAGCCAGGCCGACCAGGCTGTCGATGTCCTTGCTCTCGTAGCTCTTTCGGAAGCTCGCCATCAGATCGAGCAGGGCGCGGTGATCCGGCGTGTCGGCCAGCTCGACGTCCAGTCCCGGGATGAGCTTGGGGCCGCAGCCGGCCGCACACAGGACGGCGAGCGTGAGGAACACCACGGTTCGGGTCGACATGCAGCACCTCCTGGGCTTTCGGAGCGCGTCCGGCATCTTGCTAGCTATCGACGAATCTGCATCGGCTGTCAAGCTTGACCGCCGTGGACCCAACGCCCGGTCGAGGGCGCCTATTCCCGCGGTCTTGACCCGGCGGGCATTCGATGGCTAGGGATCCTGTCGTGGACAGGGACTGGCTCTTGCCGTCGGTGCTGGGCTGCGCGCGGGCCTTCGACGCCGAGGCCGCCGATGCGCGCCTGCGCCTCTTCCGCGAGCTCCATCCGGAGCTCGACGCCGGCGTCCTCATCCGGCGCTTCGCAGAGCACCGCCTGCGCGAGCGCGGCGTGGTCTACGGCACGCCGCTGGCCAGCGAGCAGACCATCACCGACTACACGGTCGGGGGCTTCCGCCAGCGCCAGGCGGTCTTTCTGGCCCTGCTGATGGTCCAGGCCGAGCTCGTCCTGGAGATCGGCTGCGCGCTCGGGCACCGGCCGCGGGGGCCCGTGGAGATCCTCGTCTGCCTGGCCCTGCTGTGCCGGGACTTCCGCCTGGCCGAGCGCCTGCACGCCGCGCTGGCCGCCTATCGGCCCGACGACGAGCCGTCCCGCGCGCTGCGCAAGCAGGCCCGCCGGCTCGGCCGCCGATACCGGGCGCGGGCCTACCTGGCCGGCAATCCCCTGCTGGGGCTGCCGGTGCACAACAGCTTCGCCTACGTGGACGCCAAGACCGCAGGCCGGCTCGCGGTGGTCTACTACGAGCGCGGGCGGGTGGATCGGCGGGCCTGCCAGCGGGTGCTGGACTACCAGGACCGGGAGCGCGAGCTGCTGCTGCAAGCGCTGCTGGGCCTGACCCAGGCCGATCGCCAGATCGGCGTCTCCTCGCGCCGGGTGATGATCGAGCAGATCCGCGCGGCCCGCCTGCCACGCGCCGCCCGCCGGACCCTGCTCAAGATGCTCCGAAAGCCGGTCTCGCCGCTTACCGTGGCCGCGGCCGTCGGCGATGAGCGGACCCGGGACTTCCTCGTCGAGCAGGTCATGCTGGGCGCCTTGCTGGACGGGTACCAGAGCGAGCAGGAGTGGGGCTTCATCGCCGATCTGGCCGACCTGCTGGGCGTGGCGCCCGAGGAGCTGGCCCGCCGCGAGGCCGAGCTGGTCGCCTTCTACGAGCAGCACCGGGCCTTCCTGGACCTCTTCACCGTCGGGACCGCGGTGCGCGACTACCGGCAGCGGATGCTCGACCGGCTGAAGCGGGCGATCGCGGAGAACCTGGGGCGCATCGTCCAGGAGATCAAGCAGACCGGCGATCTGGCCGACCTGCTCTACCGCGCGAGCTCCGGGGAGCGGCTGAGCGCCGAGGAGTGGAAGAAGGTCCGCCGCCAGCTCATCGACGTGGCGCGCACGGTGCCCTCGCTGGCGATCTTCACCCTGCCCGGCGGGGCCGTGCTGCTGCCCCTGATATACAAGGTCCTGCCCGACGGGCTCAAGCCGCGCTCCTTCGCCGACAAGGACGGGCAGGCCGGGCTGGGTCCGGACATCCTCTGAGCCAGGGCGCGCGAATACGCGGGCGGCTCAGCCCGCATACCCCTTTTCGCTGCTTCGCAGCGTAAATGAGCCTGGATTCTTCCGCTGCGTAGCAGCGGGGTGATAAAGCCTGGGGCTTCAGCCCTGAGCCGTATACACATCTTTTCCGTCGCAAGGTTTTCCGCTGCGAAGCAGCGGGGGGATAAAGC
>JAFGRB010000140.1 GCA_016935365.1 Deltaproteobacteria bacterium | reverse complement strand
GGGGCTTCGCTGTGCTCGATCTTGCCGAGGTGGATCTCCATTGACGGGCATTTCGCAGTATTACGGAAAATCGAGAGGAGCGATAATATTCCACAAGGGCCCACCGTCACTGAAGCGGATGTCTCGGTCTGGGAAAGGCGGAGCGACCTGGCCTAACGCCCGGCGAGCACGGGCTCGAGCGCCTGGCCGGTGTAGGAGCCGGAGACGCGGATCAGCTCCTCGGGCGTGCCCTGGGCCACGATCCGCCCACCGCCGTCACCGCCACCCGGGCCCAGGTCGAGGATGAAGTCGGCCTGCTTGATCACGTCCAGGTTGTGCTCGATGACGATCACCGTGTTGCCGGTCGCGACCAGGCGATCGAGCACCTCGACGAGCTGGCGGATGTCGTCCGGGTGCAGGCCGGTGGTGGGCTCGTCGAGGATGTAGAGCGTCTTGCCGGTCGCGCGCTTGGAGAGCTCGCGGGCCAGCTTGACCCGCTGGGCCTCGCCGCCGGAGAGCGTGGTCGCCGGCTGGCCGATCTGGATGTAGCCCAGGCCGACGTCGGCCAGGGTCTCGAGCTTGCGGCGGATCGCGTCCTGGTGGGCGAAGAACTCCAGCCCCTCGGCCACGGTCATCTCGAGGACCTGGTAGATGTTGCGCCCCCGGAACTCCACCTCCAGCGTCTCGCGGTTGAAGCGCTGCCCGCCGCAGGCCTCGCAGGTGACGTACATGTCGGGCAAGAAGTGCATCTCGATGCGGATCTGGCCGCCGCCGCCGCAGGCCTCGCAGCGGCCGCCCTTGACGTTGAAGGAGAAGCGGCCCGGGCCGTAGCCGCGCACCCGGCTCTCGGGCAGGCGGGCGAAGAGATCGCGGATCGCCGTGAAGACGGTCGTGTAGGTGGACGGGTTGGAGCGCGGGGTGCGGCCGATGGGGCCCTGGTCGATGTGGACGACCTTGTCGAGCAGCTCGACGCCGCGGAAGCCCTCGCAGGCGGACGGCGGCTCGTGGGCGCGGTGGAGCTTTCGGGCCAGGCCGCGGTAGAGGGTGTCGATGACCAGCGTGCTCTTGCCCGAGCCGGACACGCCGGTCACGCAGGTGAAGACGCCGAGCGGAAAGGCGGCCGAGATCGACTTGAGGTTGTTGCCGCTCGCGCCGAGGACCTCGATAGTGCGCTGGCTGCGCCGGCGTCGCTCGGGCGTGGGGATCCGCTTTCGGCCGGAGAGATAGGCGCCCGTCAGGGAGCCGGGCGCTCGCTGGATCTCCTCCGGGCTGCCCTGGGCGATCACCTCGCCGCCGTGACGGCCTGCGCCGGGCCCCATGTCGACGACGAAGTCCGCGGAGCGGATCGTGGTCGGATCGTGCTCGACCACCACGACCGTGTTGCCGCGGTCGCGGAGCTTGACCAGGGTGCCGAGCAGGCGCGAGCAATCGCGCGGGTGGAGGCCGATGGTCGGCTCGTCGAGCACGTACAGCACGCCGGTCAGGGCCGAGCCGACCTGGGTGGCCAGGCGGATCCGCTGCCCCTCGCCGCCCGAGAGCGTGGCCGACGGCCGGTCCAGGCTGAGGTAGTCCAGGCCCACGTCCACCATGAAGCGCAGGCGGGCCCGCAGCTCGCGGAGGATGCGCTCGGCCACGGTCGCGCGCTGGGGATCGGGCTCCAGCCCCGCCACGAGCTCCAGGGCGGCGGCCGTGCTCAGCGCGGTCAGGTCGGCGATCGAGCGCCCGGCGATCTTCACGCCGAGGGACTCGGGCCGCAATCGCGATCCGCCGCAGCGCGTGCACTGGCGAAAGGAGGAGTAGCTCGCGATCTCGGCGCGCATCGCATCGCTGCTCGTCTCGCGGTAGCGCCGATCCAGGTTGGCGATGACGCCCTCGAACGGGCGCCGGAATGCATGGCTCATGTTCTCCCGCTGCAGCGCGAACTGGAAGGTCTTGTCCCCCGAACCATAGAGCAGCACCGAGCGGACGCTCTCCGGCAGCTTCTCGAACGGCGCCTCCAGGCTGAAGCCCAGCTTCTTCTGCAGCCCCTCGACCATCTGCCAGTAGTAGGATGTGCCCAGCTTGCCCCACGGCACCACGGCGCCTTCGGCGAGCGACAGCCCCGGATCGGGAACCACCAGGGCGGGATCGATGTAGCGGATGTGCCCGAGGCCGTCGCATTCCGGGCAGGCGCCGTGCGGGTTGTTGAAGGAGAAGAGCCGGGGGCTGATCTCGGGCAGCGAGATGCCGCAGTCCGGGCAGGCGTGGTGTTCGGAGAAGAAGAGATCCTCGCTCTCGACCGGTGCGATCTTGACGAGCCCTCCGGCCAGACCCAGCGCGGTCTCGACCGAGTCGGTCAGGCGCTGGCGGATCCCCTTCTTGACGCTCAGGCGGTCGACGTAGACATCGATGTCGTGTTTGCGGTGGGCGTCGAGCGGGATCTCCTCCGACAGATCGAAGACCGCGCCGTCGATCTGGATCCGGGCGTAGCCCTGGCGGCGCAGCTCGTCCAGGAGCTTGCGGTGCGCGCCCTTGCGAGCGCGCACCACGGGCGCCAGCACGGCCAGCCGGGTGCCCGCAGCCATCCCCAGGACCCGATCGACGATCTCCTGGACCGTCTGGCGCGAGACGGCCCGCCCGCACTCGGGGCAGTGGGGCTGGCCCACCCGGGCGAAGAGCAGCCGCAGGTAGTCGTAGATCTCGGTCACCGTGCCCACGGTGGAGCGCGGGTTGTGGCTGGCGCTCTTTTGCTCGATCGAGATGGCCGGAGAGAGCCCATCGATGGCGTCCACGTCGGGCTTGGTCATCTGATCGAGGAACTGGCGGGCGTAGGTGGACAGCGACTCCACGTAGCGGCGCTGGCCCTCCGCGTAGAGCGTGTCGAAGGCGAGCGAGCTCTTGCCCGAGCCGCTCAGGCCGCAGATCGCGATCAGGCGACCGCGTGGCAGGTCGACCGAGATGTTCTTCAGGTTGTGCATCCGGGCCCCCAGGATGCGGATGAAGCGGGGGCCGTCTGCGCATCGGTCCATCTAGCGCTCCTCGCGCGCGCGCCGCGTCGCCATCTCGTCCGCCAGCCGGATGGCGGCCTTCATGCTGCTCGCATCGGCCAGGCCCTGCCAGGCGATGTCGTAGGCGGGCCCGTGGTCGGGAGAGGTGCGCACGTGCCCGAGGCCCAGGGTCGTATTGACCGCCTCGGCGAAGTGCAGGGCCTTGAGCGGGCCGAGACCCTGGTCGTGGTAGCAGGCCACCGCCGCGTCGAAGCGGCCCGCGGCGGCCTGGGCGAAGAGCGTATCGGCCGGCACCGGTCCGCACACGTCCACGCCGCGACGCCGGGCCTCGCCGATCGCGGGCTGGAGGATCGTCCGCTCCTCGAGCCCCAACTCGCCCCGCTCCTCGCCGTGGGGGTTGAGGGCGGCCATGCCGAGGCGCGGGCTCGGCAGCCCGAACAGGCGCCCGATCTCGCGCGCCGCCAGGCAGAGGATGGACACCAGGTCGCCGATCTCGAGCCGGGAGGCCACCTCCCGGAGCGGCAGGTGCGTCGTGGCCAGCACGACCTTGAGGCGCGGGCCGGCCAGCATCATCACGGCCCGCTCGACGCCGAAGCGATCCGCGAGCCATTCGGTCTGCCCGGGGCCGACCTGCTCGCAGATCGCCAGGGCGCGCTTGTGGATCGGGCCGGTCACCAGGGCGTCGATCTCGCCCGCCGCCAGGGCGTCGGCTGCCGCAGCCAGGCAGGCGACCTGGGCGCGCGCACATGCCGGATCGAAGTGGCCCGGCCGGAATTCGCCGGGCTCGAGATCGCTCGCCGCGACGCAGTCGTACTCGGCCCGCCGGTCCAGCTGCGCCGCCAGGTGATCGAGCACGGCGGGCGCGCAGAAGATCCGGGCGCGGATGCCCTCGGCCACGCCCGGATCGGCCAGGGCGGCGAGCGCGATCTCCGGTCCGACGCCTGCCGGATCGCCAATGGAAATACCGATGCGGTTCATGCGGGCTGCGGCTTGCCTCAGAGCTTGATCTCGACGTGCGAGCGCCGGCGCAGATCGTCGAGCCAGTTGCGGATGGCGGCTGCGCGCCGCTCCTGCATCAGGCGCATGCGGATGTCTTTCTCGACCGCGTCCAGCGTCGGCGGGCCCTCGACGGCCCGGTCGGTCACCAGGATGATGTGGTAGCCGAAACGGGTGCGGACGAGCTTGCTCATCCGGCCCTTGTCGAGGCCGAAGGCGGCCTTCTCGAACGCCGCCACCATGTCTCCGCGCCGGAACCAGCCGAGGTCTCCGCCGTTGGAAGCGCTGGGGTCGTCGGAGAGCTTCTCGGCCGTCTTGGCGAAATCCGCCCCGGCCTCGAGCAGCGCGAGCGCCTTGTCCGCCCGGTCCCGGACCGTCTTTTCCTGCTCAGGCGATGCGTCCGTAGGCAGGGAGAAGAGGATGTGGCTGGCCCGCACCTTCTCCTTGGCGCTGCGGGTCTTGTAGTGGGCCTGGTAGTATGCCTCGACGTCCTTCTCGGTCACGCGCAGCCGGCTCTGGATCTCGCGCGCCAGGAGCTTGTCCCGCTCGAGCTGCTTGCGGATCTGTTGCCGGAACTCCTCCATCGTCTTGCCTTCCCGGGCCACGGCCTGCTTGAACTGCTCCTCGTTGAGGTTGTTGAGCTTCCTGAGCTGCTCGATGTAGCGCTCGACGTCCTCGGCTTCGATCTCGATCTGATGCTCGACGATCTGCTGCTTCACGAGCATCTCGTCGATCAGGCCGTCGAGGACCCGGGCTCGGATCTCGTGCTTGCGCCTGACGGCCTCCTCGAGCGGCAGATCGGGCGGAATGGCCTCGAGCGAATCCTTGCACTCCGCATCGACCTCGCTCTGCAGGATGACCTCGTTGTTGACCGTGGCGACGATCCTGTCGACGAGCCTGGCGGAAGCGGCCGGTGCGACGACGAACCCGGCGAGCAGGGCGGCGATGGCCCACACTTTGGTATTGGCCTGCATGCGCACTCCCGATCAGTGGATCCGATCCAGGGTGGAGAAGTCGCGATCGATGCTCGCATCCTCCCGCAGCGTGCGAATGAAGTAGCGCTCGGCCTCCTTGGTCCTCTCGGAGAGCAGCTCGCGCTCGATCTCCGCACGCGCCTCTTCCAGGCTCAGCTTGCGGGCCGGTCGCTTGTCGATCAGCTTGAAGAGGTGATAGCCGTACGGCGAGGTCACCACCTTGCTGACGCGCTGGCCCGGATAGAGCTTGAAGCAGACCTCCTCGATGGCCGGTGGCATCCGGCCGCGGGGGAAGTAGCCCAGATCGCCGCCGGATGTCGCCTCGGGCCCCAGCGAGTGCTGGCGGGCCAGGTCCTCGAAGCTGGCGCCTCTCAGGAGGTCCCGGCGCAGCTGCTCGGCTTCCTCCTCCGTCCGGGTGACGATCTGCCGCACGCGGACCTCTTCGGGACGGACGAAGCGATCGCCGTGGTTTTCGTAGTAGCTCTCGATGGCCTTGGTGGAGATGGCGATCCGGTCGACCACTTCCTGGCGCAGCAGGCGCTCGATGAGCAGGGACTCACGGGTCCGCCGCTCGTAGTCTTCCATGGACGAGCCCCGCTGCGACAGCTCCGACTCCAGGCCCTGGGCGCCGTAGGCGTGCTCGAGCAGCTTGATCTTCGCCTGGAGCAGGCTCGGATCGGGCACGATGCGCTGGCTGCGCGCCTTCTGCAGCAGCAGGCGCTTGTCGATCAGGCGCTCGAGCAGATCCCGCTTGATGCGGTTGGATGTCTCGCTGGAAGCGAAGAAGCCCTTGCCGGCTTCCTTGATCTCGTTCAGCTCCTGCTTGAACTCCTCGACCGTGATGTACTCTCCGGTGACTATCGCCACGTGGGGCGGAGGCGGAGGCGGCTGCGGCTCGGCCTTCCGGCAGCCGCCGATCGCCGCGGCCGCCAGAAGCGCGGCCAGGAGCGCGTCCCTGGAGTCGAGCAGCCGCATGACCACGGACTACTTCTCGCCCGGTGCTGGCTTCGGGCCGGGCTTCAGCGCCGGCGTCTTGGGCAGGGGCATCTTCTGCAGCTTGGCGGGCGGCGGCGTTCGTGGCCCGACCGGCTGGAGCCGCTTGCCGGGTCCGGGCTGGTGCGGAACCGGGGCCGGGCCTTCCGAGCCCGGGGGGTCGATCTTGCGCGGGGGCATGAAATGGCCGCCCGGTCGCGGGGGAAGCTTGCCCGGCATGGGCTTGCCCGGCTCGGGCGGGGCGAGCTTGGCCTCGGAGAGCGCCTTGTCGAAGACCTTCACGCCCACCTTCTTCTTCATGGCGTCGACGAAATCCTTGTAGGCGTCGCCGCGGGCCTTGGCGAAGAGGGTCGTGCGGATCTGGCCGCGGACCCGCTCCAGGGGGTGATCGAAGGCCGCCTGCTTGCCGGCCAGCCGCAGCAGGTAGATGCCCTCGGGGGTCTCCAGGGGCGCGGAGACGTCGTGCGGCTTCTCCAGCTCGAAGGCCGTCTTGGCGAAGGCCTCGCCGCGCTCCTTGGCCATCTCCTCCTGGGTCTGGAGGGCCGTGCTGCCGCCGGTGTGCTTGGTGGCCTTGTCCTGGGAGTGCTTCTTGGCCAGCTGGATGAACAGGGTCCGGTCCTCGGGCTTGGCCTTGATCTGCTCGACGATCGAGGCGGCCTGCTTGCGGGCCTCCTCGCGCCGGGCCGCGTCGGCCTCCGGGGCCTCGAGGAAGATGTGCTGGACGCGGACCTTGGCCTCGCTGTGGTAGCGGTCGTGGTTCTCGTCATAGTACTTCTGGATCTCCTCGTCGCCGATCTGGATGTCCTTGAGGAGCTTCTGGTGGAACTCCTTGTTGACCATGTGGCGGGCCAGGATCTTCTTGAAGCCGCGCTTCATCTCGGGGTCCTGGTCGAGGCCCAGGCGCATCGCCTCCTGGACCATGGTCTCCTGCTCGACCATGTTCTCGAGCAGCTTCTTGCGCTGATCCAGGGTCTCGAAGCGGGAGCGCACCAGCGGGTTCTGGCTGTTCATGCGGGCCTCGAAATCCTCCAGGGTGATCTCCACGTCGCCCACCCGGGCCACCACCTTCTTCTCGCCGCTTGCCTTGTTCTCGCCTTCCTTCTCGCCCCCGGGCTGGCAGCCCGCCAGGCCGATGCAGGCCAGGGCCGAAAGACCGAACAAAAAGTGCTTCCAGATCCTCGTCATGCCGAGCTCCTTTGCCGCGCCGGAGAAGCGCCCGCGCTCCCCGGCCGATTCGTCACACCGGACGGCGATCCCAACACCGCAGACCGCGCGCCGATTCCCGGTCCATCGAGCCGCGGACGTTAGCACAACGCGGCCCGGTGCTCAACAGGCTTTTCTCATGCTTTTCTCGTGCCGGGTGGCCGTGCGACTGCTCATTCGCAGATCCGCGTCCCCGGCTCCGGCGCTCCCACGAACAGGACCTCGTCGATGATCGCCTCGGAGTCGCCGAGGGAGTCGCCGGCGTCGTGGATCTGGAAGACCAGGTCGAACGCCTCGCCGGTCGCGATCGGCCATTCGGTGACCAGCCAGCCGGTGGAGCCGCCGCGGTCGGGCCCGTCCTCGGCTCGCGACGCCGCGCACTCGAAACCGGTGCCGGCGAGGTCGGTGGCCCTGCCGCTGGCGCAATCGCGGCGCCAGCAGCACTCCGACAGGGCGGAGTTGACGGAGATGTGGCAGTAAGGCTGCCCGAGCTCGCAGTGCAGGCCGGCGTCGGCGCAGACGAAGTCGCTCGATCCCGCGCCTTCCCGGCAGGGCGCGAAGTTGATCACCACAGGCGCCCCCGAGGCGACGCTCGGCGCCTGGAGGATGATCCTGAACTTGTCGCTGCTGCTCCCGCCCACGTTCTCGTCGTAGTCGGCCGACAGGAAGACGTAGCGGATCCGGATGCCGCCCGCCCCGGCCGGTGCCCTCAGGTGCAGGCGCCACTCGATCACGTCGTGCATCTCGACTCGGCCCTCGAGGAAGGGGTCCACCATGGCCGAGCCGCCCAGGTCGACGTCGTGCTCGGTCGCGGCGGCGCTCCCGGTGGCCAGGAGCGCACAGGTCTCCCCCATGTCGGTCGAGCCCAGCCGCGCGGTGGCCTCGAACGCGCCCTTGATGCGCGCCCTCACGGGCGAGCCGATCTCGCCGCCGAGGTAGACCTGGTTGTCGCACAGCCCGACCGCGCAGCGCATGTTCTCCACGCTGCGGCCCTCGGCCGGACAGCGCGCGCAGTCGGGCAGGATCGCCGTGGGGTTGGGGCAGCTCGGCGGGTGAAAATCGCCCGAGTCGTCCGCGGCGCCATCCGGGGGATGGGACGGGGTCGACTGCGCGCAGGCGCCGAGAAAGAGCAGACAGGCGAGGATGCCGCGGGCGGTCCGAGACGGGAGCAGCATGCTTCTTCCCCTCAGTAGGGCGCCACGACGAGGCTTCTTCGGGTGCCGTCGCCGAACCGGAGCTCGATCACGGTCTGCCGGGACGCGATCTCGCCGGCGAGCCCGTCCGCTGCGAGGATGTCGCCGTCCCGCCAGGTCTCGTCCCAGGTGAAGGCGTTGACGTTGCCCGACAGGCCGGTCTGCCCCGGGCTCGCGCTGGCGAGGCGGTCCGGCCACCAGGGCGCATTGAGCTGGATCCACGCTCCGCCGGCTGCGCGGTAGCCGTAGCGCGACAGCTCGGCGGTGACCGACAGGCGACCCGATGCGTCGCCGAGCGCGAGCGACAGCTCGAGGCTGTCGCACGCGCGATGGTCCGGCTCCATGAGGAACTGCTTCTCGGCCAGGAACAACGCTCCGTCGCCGCGGGTGTAGTGGTGGGACTTGCCGTGATCCGCCTCCGCGAAGAAGACGTCGGCCGTGCCGTCGTCCCGCGAGCAGGTCACGCGGACACCGTAGGTGCCCGGGGGCGCGATCTCGACATACAGGCTCTCGCCGGCGTCGAAGTCCACGACCAGCGTCGAGCGGCGCTGGCTGTAGTCGCTGGCGGCGATCCGGGCGGCTGCGAGCCTCTCGGCGCCGGGGGGGTCGAAGCGGGCGGAGACCTGGACCCCGAGCCGGCCCTTCATCGTCCGGTTCGCGACGATCCCGTCGTGGGTCGCGATCGGAAGCCACCGCCCCTGGGCCGGCGAGTACCCGTGGGTCGTCCAGCGAGCCCCGACGGCGCTCGAGTCGCCGCCGTCGGCAAACCGGGCCTCCAGGCGATCGCAGGAGACCTCGTCGTCGACGGTGACGAAGGGGTTCTCCTTCCGCGCGAAGAAGCTGCGCTCGAGGGCACCCCCGTTCCAGCAGTCGACGTGGATGCCGTAGTATCGGACGTCCGGGTCTCCCTGGTTGCAGAACGGCGGGTCGCCGCTCGAGATGCGGCACAGCTCGAGGTCGATGTCCGCGTCGAGCTCGGCTGCCCAGCCGCCGGGGTCGCAGCCGCCCGCGAGATGATGGCACCAGGGGCGGAGCCTGCAGATCGAGAAGTAGTTGCCGCTCTCCGCCCAGCTGGCGGGATCCGAGAGCCGCTCGAAGATCTTGTAGGCCCGCTCCCCCGTGCAGTTCTGGATGTTCACCTCCGCCGTGATGGCGGTGTCCGGCAAGCCGTCCGCGGCGATGTCGGCGTAGCCGATGACGACGTTGTTGTGGTGGCACGCCACGTTGACCACCAGCGGCGCGTTGTGGTCGACAAAGGCCTTGATGATCTTGCGAAAGTCCGTGATCCGAGCCTCGCTGAAGCCGAAGTTCCGGTAGTCGTTGCATCCGAGGACCGTCTCGTCCTCCAGGTAGGCCCAGGCGTCTTCGACGATGGTGGGGTCGTCGCCGATGGTGCAAAAGCCGCTCCAGAAGGTCGCCTGGTCGGCGCAGGCGCCGTAGCTGGGCTGCCGGCCCTCCGGCTCGCCGGCGCAATCGAGCACGGAGCAGTCGGTCCGCGAGCTCATGTGGTCGTCGTAGCTGCTCCCGAGGTCGATGCTCTCGTTGTCGTGGGCGTAGTTGGCAAGCCCGGCGAGCAGGAACTCGGGGGAGCCCCAGTAGCCGGTGTCGACGTATCCCCGGTAATCGTCCACCCACACGAGGTAGTGGGCGCCCCGCTCCTGCAGCGAGTAGCCGAGGTAGTCGGCCGCGGCCTGCATCGAGAAGAGCCAGCAGACGTTGTTGTACTGGTCGTGCGCGACGCCCACCGGACGCTCTGCGGTGCTCGCCTGGATGAGCCTGTAGGCCGAGAGCGGCCGGGCGGGATCCTCGAGGAACTGCACCAGGGTCTCGTAGCCGAGGAGCTTGGGCTCGGCACGGGCCGGCAGCGGGACGCTCGCCAGGAGCACCGCCGCGATACCGAGCCTCATTCCACCGCCTGTCACCGAGGTCGCCTCCGCTCTTCGAATCCGGCAGGATCGACCGGCTCTTCTATACCACGATCCGCGTCCCGCGCGCAGCCGTTCGCGGGGCTGAGCAATCCGCGTTGTTCGCAAGTGCGCTTTGCAGTGCGGGTTTGCGCAAGTCACGAAAAGAAAATACCCCATGATTTGGCTGGGAAATGGCATGCAATCTCGATGATTGACCAAG